>CAMZEM010000033.1 GCA_947305805.1 uncultured Clostridia bacterium
ATAAAAAGTCCGAAAGCCGCAATAGCGCCGCCGAAAATATAACGTTTGCCTTTTTTTAAGTATCTTAAAAGCGTGACCGCAGCGGTTACTATAACGGCAGTTACGGCAACAACGGGCAGCGCAAACGGGAAAAACCAGCCGCCCTGCGTTACATAATCAATATAAAAAAGGAAAAGTGCCGCCGCGGCAAAAGAGCAGGGGACAAATATTACGGGGTTGGGCGATGCAAACCACCTCGGAAGAATCAGTACCGCGTAAGCGAGGATGATCGCTCCCACAACGTATCCCGACCACGTTACCGCAGAGTTGAAGCGAAGGTCGCACGCAAGAGTGATTATAATCGGGAAAAGCGCGCATGCCGTTGCGAATATCGGAAAACCGAGCGAGCGCTTTTCTTTTTTCGGATATTTGTTTTTAGGATATGTATATTCGTCCTCTTTCTGAGGTATATCGGGATGATATACCCGTGTTCCGCACAAAGGACATTCCTTCTCGCTGTCCGAAAGCTTAACGCCGCATTTAATACAGTACATATATTTCACCTCGATGAAAGATTGCTTTCCGCTTCAACGTTTACGCCGAGATCTCTCATTAATTCGAAAAACCGTTTTTCAAGATCGTTTTCGCGGATATTTCTTGTAAAATTCATATAAAGCGTGCCCTTATACGAAATTGCGGAGCAGTTGTAGGGATTCATTGCCTGAGCGCCGAGAACGAAATCTGCCCTTTCAACATATTTGTCCATCTCAGGGGGCAGTTTCATCAGACCGAGATTTGAAAAATCGATGCACGATTTTTTTTCGCCTACGGAATCGTAAACCGCTTTCATAACGAAATTCTTGATAAACAGAGGCATTATTCTTACAGCCATAAGCTTTTCGCTTTTTACGTTGGCTGTAATTTTCATCTGCATCTGCTTCTGCGTTACTTCCAGCTCCATTTTGCTTTTAACCGCCCTGCAAATCTCGTCAAGCGTGTATTCGCCGAGAACCGGAAGTATTTCGGGCGTTGTATAAAGCGCAAAATTGCGAAGCGAACGGCTTTCGAAAAGATTTCTCAGGTTTACGGGAACAAGCACTTTTATAGGCTTTCTTTTTTTTCTGTTTGCAACTTTTTCCTTCTGTATATCCTGAAGCGCAAGCATCAGCACGGAGCATAAAAACACGGTCAGCGAAACGCCGTATCCGTGCGCTTTTTCAAGCAGTTGAGACGTCTGCATCTTAAAGCAGGTGAGGTGCAGAAATCCGTCCTGTTCGGGCGTGCCGCGTATTGGCCACGCGTTCTTTTCTCTTCTGCTTGCGCTTACGTCGCCCGCATATTTCGTAAAACTGTCTTCAAGTTCTGCGGGGGACGGCTCTTCGAATCTGTCGAGAACGCCGTTTTTGCAGGGGATTTCCTCGCCGTATTTTCTGCGGATGTATTCCGCTGTAAGTGTTTTCAGGAATATCAGCGCGCCGGTACCGTCCGTTAAAGAGTGGAACAGTTCTACAGCTATGCGGTTTTTATTGCAGATTACTCTGAACGCGCATTTCCGCGTTGTCCGTACCGACATTTCCGTAAGCGGATAGCTCATTTCGTCCTGAATCTGCGGTACCGACTTTGCGGCCTGCAGATAATACCAGAACATACCCTTTCTCAACCGCACCGCAATGGACGGAAATCTTCTTACCGTAACGTCGAGCGCAGACTGAAGAACTTCTTTGTCAACGTCTTCTTTCAGCGAAATCGAAAGACGGAAAACGTTGCTCCAGTTTTTTCTTCGCGCAGCGGGGTATATTTTCGCCGCATTGTCAAGTCTGAACCATTTCGGCTTTTTCTGCGCGGACATATGTCTGTTTAAAAATCTGTTTATTTTTTCAAAATCGTCCCTGTCCTCTTCAAGCATATAAACGATATATGCGTGCCAGCGGTCGGGTTTTGAGTAAAAAGAGCTTTCGCAGCCCGATTCAAGGAGCTTTTCGTGAAGGTTTTCCGCGTCACTGAACATTATTTCGTTTTCTGCGGCGAATATTATCGACGGCGGCATGCCGCGAAGGTCAGCAAAAACAGGCGAAACGAAGGGATCCGTACGGTTATCCGTATAGTTTTTCGCAAATAAATCGAGCTGTTTTTCGGATATTGACGGATCGCTGTCCTTATTAGTTTTGTACGAATCCCCCGACGCCGTAAGGTCGGTCCACGGTGATACGGCGATTATTCCGCAGGGCATTTCCATATTTTTTTCACGCAGTTTCAGACAGAGCGCATAGCAAAGGCCGCCGCCCGCGCTTTCGCCCGCAAGCGTAATACGGGAGGGGGAATAACCTTTTGATAGAACGTATTCATACGCCTCAAGCGCGTCTTCAAGCGCCGACGGGTATCTGTTTTCCGGCGCAAGTCTGTATGCGCAGCAGAAAACCGCCGCTCCGCTTTCAGCCGCTGCGGCAGAACCGAAGCCGAGAGAATACTCGATTCCTCCGCACGAATATCCGCCGCCGTGAAGGTAGAGTATAACCCCGTCGCGCCTTTCGTCTTTCGGCAGCACCCACGCTCCGCTGAACTTTTCAAAGTCGTGTCTGCGGATAATGACGTCGTTTTTATTTCTCGATTTTATTATTTCGCCTATCATGTCCTGACCGAGGCGCATGGGACCGAGCGAACTGCTCTTTAAAAGAGGGGCAAGCGTTTCCATATGCGCGCGTACGGTTTTTACCGATAATGTCATCTTATCCGTCCTGTCTGCTTGAGTATTTTGTATCGAGAATTGCGGGAACGGTTTTCATTCTGTCAAAGCAGTGTTCGAAAAACGTTTTATATGCATCGCAGAAAAACTGATATCCGCCCGTTTTTGCCAAAGGCTCCTTGTTTCTTCTGCATCCCGTTCTGCAAAGGGGGCGCCATCTGCAGGCGGCGCATTCTTTCTGTTCGCAAAACGATTCGGAAATGAATTTTTTGGAAATATCGGAGTTTATCATGTCTTCAAGAGATGTTTCGTGAATATTACCGAGCAGATATTCGTCAAGTACGTAAAAATCGCAGGGATAAACGTTTCCGTTTGCCTCAACCGTAAGGTTGCACGAGCAGCGGCCCTGCAGGGAGCATATTTCGGGACGTCTGCCCATAAGAATACCGCAGTAGTTGTCAAAATCCCGTATGCTTATATAATTCCCCTCGGAAAAATCGCGGTACCAGAGATCGAACGTGCGGCAGAGAAATTTCCCGTAACTTTCCGCGGAAAGCGGGGCAAAAGCGCATTCTCCGTCAAACGGGGCTATCTGCGGTATATACTGAATGTAGCGCAGCCCGTTCTTTTTATAAAAATTGTAGTTTGCCTCGGCGCGTCTAGCGCCGTATTCCGTAACAACCGAAAGTATGTTGAATTCAACGTTTTTTTTCGTCAGAAGCTCCGTCGCTTTTTTTACTCTCGAAAAAGTGCCTTCGCGCGCCGCGTCTTTTCTGTTTATATCGTGGCATTCCTTCGTTCCGTCAAGAGAAACACCTGTAAGAAATCCGTTTTTTGCGAATATATCGGCAAACTCTTCGTCTATAAGAAGCCCGTTCGTCTGAATTCCGTAACGGACGGTTGCCTTTTTTTCAGACCGTTTTTTTTCGGCGTATTCTGTAAAATCCGTAAAAAAACCGTGGCCGCAAAGCGTCGGCTCGCCGCCCTGAAAGGCAAAAAAGACGTTGTCCGCATATTCAAAGGCGCGGTCTATCAGTTTATGAGCCGTTTCTTCGGACATAAATCCGTAGCTTTCTATTTCCCTGTTTTCGGCAACATCGTGATAAAAACAGTATTCGCACCGCATATTGCAAAGCGAAGATGCGGGCTTGATAAGCAGATTTACGCTTTTCATATTATAACCCGTCTTTTAAAACGAGTGCGGAGCATATTGCCGCAGCCGCATTGCCGAGACCTATGTCTCCCAGCCCCTCGTTTGTTTTCGCTTTTATGCTGATATTTCCGATATCCGTTTTGAGTGCCCGCGCAATGTTTTTACGCATTTCGGGGATATACGGCAGAAGTTTCGGACGTTCTATAATAACCGTAACGTCTATATTCCCTGCGGTAAATCCGTTTTCACCTATTATATCCGCCGTTTTTTCAAGCAGGGCAATGCTGTTTGCATCTTTATAAGACGGATCGCTGTCCGGAAAATGGCTTCCTATATCTCCGAGCGCGCACGCGCCGAAAAGCGCGTCGATTACGGCGTGCGTAAGAACGTCTGCGTCCGAATGACCGAGAAGCCCTTTTTCAAACGGTATTTCAACTCCCGCAAGAATGAGTTTTCTGCCCTCGGCAAGTCGGTGACTGTCAAACCCTGTTCCCGTTCTCATGTTTTCTCCTTTATAAACGAAAAGAGTGGGGAGTAGGTCAATGCCCGCTCCTCACTCCCGCGAATTGTTATCAGTCGTTTGTGTAGGGAAGTATTGCAATCTGACGAGCGCGTTTGATAGCCTCTGTCAGTTCACGCTGATGCATAGCGCATGTGGCGGTGATTCTTCTGGGAAGGATCTTGCCTCTCTCGCTGATGAAACGGCGAAGTTTTGCAACGTCTTTGTAGTCTATAAAGTCCACTTTGTCCGCGCAGAACTGGCAAACTTTCTTTCTGGGTTTCTTTTTGAAGCTGTCTCTGTCTCTGGGCTCACGCTGTTCACGTGCGGGAGCTGCGTTTTCAACAGGCGCGGTTACGTTGTTGTTTTCGTTTTCCATATGTAATAGTGCTCCTTTCGTAATTTAGAAGGGGAGTTCGTCTTCGATATCCTTGATATCTGCGAAAAACTCCGAATTAACCCCTGCGCCGGGGTCGGAGGAAGGTGCGGCAGCCGTATTATCGGCATGTGATGCGGGCTGCGGCTGAGAGAAGTCGTCCTGATCTCTCTGCTGGCTTCTGTCCTGCTTGGTTTCTCCGAACTGAACTTCGTCAACGATAACAGTTGTGGACTGGCGGTCGTTGCCGTCTCTGTCCTTGTAATTGTCGTTTTGCAGAGAACCGAACACGATTATTACGGAACCCTTCCTGAAATATTTGGAAACGAATTCCGCTGTCTGTCTGAATGCCGTGCAGCGGATGAAATCCGCAGTCGGTCTGTCTTCTCCCTGTCTTGCAAAACGGCGGTTTACCGCAACTGAAAATCTTACGTTCGGCACGCCCGATGCAGACATTTTAAGCTCCGGGTCGGCTGTGAGTCTTCCCATAAGCATTACTTTGTTGATATTCATTTAAAAAACTCGTCTCCTTTCCGCATTTGATTATTTTTTGATTATGATAGAACGAAGAATGCCGTCCGTGATATGATAAACACGGTCGAGTTCCGCGGGGAGTTCTGCCGGACCTTCAAACTCAACGAGGACGTAGTGACCTTCGGTTTCGTAATTGATGGCGTAAGCAAGTCTCCTCTTTCCCCATACGTCAACATTCTTTATCTCTCCGCCGTTTGCGGTTATGAGAGATTTGAATTTCTCGGTTGCGGCTTCGATAGCGGCTTCGTCGAGTGTTTTTGTGCTGAGGACGAAAATGGACTCATACTTGTTCATGTTACTTTACACCTCCTTCTGGACTTTCGGGGAAGCGACGCTTCCCAAGGATGAAATCGTTCGTTTGCGGATAATACCGCAGTGTATTGCATTTTAACATAAAACATCCCGTTTGTCAATACCGAATTTCGTATTTCATAAATATTTTAAAAACGTAATGTATTTTAGTTCTTATTTCCGTTAAATAATTACATATAATATTGACAATCAACTGAAAAAATACTATAATACAGATGGAATAAGCGTTGAAAGGATAGTCGAAATGAGAAAAATACTGTCTTTATTATTCACAGTCTGCATTGTGTTTACTCTCTGTTCGTGCGGTCAGCAGGCGGAGAGCGAAACGGTGCCGGAGTTTACCCTTGACTTGGGCGACGTTGATTACAAAGGCGCCGAATTCGTTTTTGCCCAGAGAAACGCCGAGCATTCAACGGGTGAAGACTATTTCGGTTACGTTGTAAACACCGAATTTTCCGATCTTGCAATAAAGCGGATAAAAGAAGTTGAAGACAAGCTTCACGTTAAAATCACGGTAGACACTTCCGGAAGCGATATAGGATATCTTGTTCCCGCAACGACGATGAGCGGTCTTGTTCCGTTTGATGCGCTTCAGGCTTCGTCAACAATGTCAGGTCTTGCGCAGGCGGGATATTTATACGATATCACCGCGCTGTCAGACATAATCGATTATTTAAACTCCGAAAAATGGGGAACGAAAGAAGATCTTAAACCGCTTTGCTGGAACGGAGGCCTTTTCGGTGTTATTCCCGCCGCATGGCCGATACTCAAATACCGTTCAATCGACGGCGCTGTTGTTGTAAACGAAAACATTATAGGCTACCTTCAGCAAACCGATCCCCGCGAACTTTACGAACGCGATGAATGGACGTGGCGAAGGTTTGAAGAGCTGATGCCGATATACAACCACATAAACGATGCGGGCGACGAGGTAATGGCGCTTGAAACAACCGTTCACTGGCTTTTCAGAACGATGCACACAACAAACGGAGTTCCCGTTATAGTAAAAGACGAATCCGGCGATTATCAGCTCAGTCTTCACTATTCACCCGATACGTTCGAGGCCATGCAGACCGCATGGAACTGGACTTTCGGAGAATACAGCAGTTACGTAAACGTAAATACGGGCGACTGGAAAGTGCTTTTGCAAAACTTCATTGAGGGCAGGTCCGTAGTAACGATTATGAACGGCACCGATCTTTGCGGTTCGGAAAACTCGATTGCGTTCAATATGGATAATTTCGGAGTTGTTCCCTTCCCGCACGGGCCGAACGGAAGCAAGGCAAACACGGGCTCGACCATAACGGAAACGAGATTTGTAATAACCATACCCGCGCTCTGCAAAGAGCCCGCTATGTCCGCAACGGTTCTCAACGCAATATACGAGCCGCTGCCGGGATACGAAAACGAAGAAGACGTAGTGGAATATCTCAGAAAACAGTATTTCTTCGACGACAGAGACGTTTACAACTTTGTTGATATGTATAAAACCGTCCTTTACAATTACAGATGCGAAAACGTCACCGATGCATATATAAGCATAGACAGAAATATAACAATGAGGGAAACTCTTGAAAAATACGCCAATGCAGACGAGGCAAACAGACTCAAATACATAGTCAACATGGAAGCGTCCGCCGAAGAGATTTTCGGATAAAGCCGCGAAACAGAATCGCATATTATTTATTTACGGTAGATTGGAGGAAGTGGGAACGTGAAAAGGAAAATTGCGAACTTATCGGTTATTTTAACCGTTTTACTGCTCGTTTTTTCCGTGTCGTGCGGTTCCGTGAACGAAGAGGTTTTTGACGAAGACCTCACTGCCGAATACGAAATCGACCTTACGGGTCAGCACTACAGATGGGGCAGCACCTGGAAAGAGGAAATCCTGCCTTCCGCCGATTACAGTCTTTCGGGAGAAAAAGAGCACAAGCGCATAAAAGACCTTGAAGATAAATACGGCTGCACTCTGGAAGTAATAGACTGGGAAGACGGCGGAAGCAGGATCTTTACGGAATACGCGGCGGGCCTTGAAACGATAGATTTTCTTGACAGCCATGCGGATGCCGGAGGCATCCAGCTTTACAGAATGAATCTTCTGTATGCAATCGAGGATATCCCGTACGTTGATCTTTCCACCGATAAATACGGAACGCAAAGGTTTTTGCAGTACGGTATATTTGACGGTCAGCATTACGGTTTTTATCATTTTTCATGGGAATTTCCGCCGGAATTTCACGGACTGCTCATGTTCAACTCCGAAATGCTCGGCTCGCTCGGCTTGAGTCTGCCGTACGAATTTAAAGAAGAAGGAACGTGGGACTGGGCGCATTTCAGGGAATATCTTATATCCATCCAGTCTGCCGCGAAAGACTACGGATTTGATTCGAATTTCGTTCCGCTCAGCTGCGGCTCGTCATTCTCCGCGGATGCAATAGGATTTATGTTTGCAAACGGTCTCAAAATGATAGACGGAACGGAGGGCAATTACTCATTCGGATTTGACAATGCCAACGGACTTGCCGCTGTAGAGTTTATGGCGGATCTTTACAATGACGGAGTCTATCTGACGAAAGACCCGTCCGTTTTCGTCAAGGAAAAGAATGCCGCGATGATGACTCACGAATCATACTGGGCAACGCATTATTTCGAAAAATCGTCGTCGCAGAACTATCTGCCCGCGCAGGATTACGCCTACGGCATCATCAGATTCCCTCACGGTCCGAACGGCGACGAAAACAGCGTGTCATGCTACGTTCACCACCACAGACGTCTCAACTGGGTTCTGAAAAGCAGCGGCAAGGATATTGAAGATATAGGCGTCGTAATTAATTTTATGTTCGAACCGCTTGACGACTCCGAGGGCTGGCAGGGCGCGCTGAAAAGACAGATTTTTTACACCGAAGACGACAATGAAGAGTATAACTATATAATCGATCATCTTAATTTCAGCTACGGAAGCATCTACCTTGAAAAAGGTTTCTCTTCGTGGACTGGCAACATAATTTCCGCAGTCACCGGCAGAAAATCCGCTTCCGAAGCGTTTGAATCGTCAAGGTCCGCAATACTTGAAGCGATAAACAAAAACGTTACGTGGACGTTTGAGGAACTCGGAGAATAACGGCAGCGGCAGAAAACACCGCTATCCGTTCGCCTTTACGGAGATGACTGCAACAAAAAAAACCACGCTTTCGCGCGGTTTTTTCTGGCACCCCCAACGGGAATCGAACCCATAACTAGCCCTTAGGAGGGGCTTATTATATCCATTTAACTATGGGGGCTTATATTCACTGCCGTTTTCAGATTATACAATATTTTATCCGAAAAATCAAGAGGTTTACAAAAATTTTATGAAATTGCAGAACAGAGCAAAAATAACGATGCTTTTTTCGGGCATTGCGGCAAGATACGCAGACAACCCGGAATATTTCATCGGCGCGGACGTGGAATTCGTTTCGGGCGGTAAAAAATACGCGGGTACCGTCAGCGAGACGGCGGAAGGGCTTGAGTATTCGTTTCTCGGAAAAAGAGTTTTCGATACTGCGGAAAAAATGCTTGCCGCGGTCTGCGAAGATATGCTTAAATACGATTCCGCGGTTTTTTCGTACAGGGAACGCGGAAAAACCACCTCTGTTTTTGCGGATGACAGAAACGTAAAAATCACATCCGCCGAAACCGGAGGCGAATATATCGATACCGCGCAGCTTCGCTCGAAGGACTATATAATAAATCCGGGTCGCGCCGGCAAACTGATGCGTGTGCTCGGCTATCTTACCGAGGACGGAAAAATAAAAAACGACAAAATACGCAAATACAACCAGACCGAGCGGTTTATTGAGCTCATAGCGCCGATGTTCGACGGTCTTACGGATAAGGACGGTCTTTGCATTGTTGACTGCGCCTGCGGCAAGAGCTATCTTTCTTTTGTGCTCAACTATTATCTATGGGAAGTCAGGCGTATTAAAGCAAGGTTTATCGGTATAGACATCTCGGAAAACGTTATTTCCGAAAGCCGCAGAATGGCGGAGGAACTCGGATACAAAAATATGGAATTCATCTGCGAGGATCTGCGTTTTTACGACGGTGAAAAATCGCCCGACGCGGTTATTTCGCTTCATGCGTGCGATACCGCAACCGATATGGCTCTCGGATACGCCATCAGAAACGGAGCTAAAAAAATAATATGCGTTCCGTGCTGCCATAAGGAACTTCTGGACAAATACAGAAAAGACGACCTTGAACCGATAATAAAACACGGCGTTATGCGCGCCAGACTTAACGATATTCTTACCGACGGAATCAGAATGGCAAAACTCGAAGCCGAAGGCTATTCCGTAAGCTGCGTTGAATACTGCTCGCCGCTCGATACGCCCAAAAATCTTCTCATACGCGCCGAAAAAGTAAAAAAAGGCGATGCCGCCGCAAGAAAAGCTTATTACGGACTTCTTGACGAGCTCGCCGTTACGCCGTCCGTCGAGCTTTATTCGCTTTTAAGCGACGTATCGGAAGAATAAAATCAAATTTTTATTTACCGTATTTCGCTTATACTTGACATCTTCATTTAATTATGGTATTATATCAATAATCGCACATATATTATGTTACTACCAAGGAGAGCCCGATTAATATGAGAAAAATAACCGTATTTATCTGTATCGTCCTTTCGCTCGCTTTTGTTCTCGCTTTTACCGCCGCGTGCAACGGCGAGGTAAAGCCCGAAACCGCACCTTCGAGCGAAACGTCTGAAAACGTAAACGAAGAAACTACCGCCACTTCCGAAGAAACGGAAGAAAACAACGCTTCCGAGCCTTCCGGCGAGCCGGTTGAAGAGCCCTCGGAGGAACCCGTGGAAGAGCCGGTGGAAGAACCCGTTGAAGAACCCGTCGAAGAGCCCGTCGAAGAGCCGGTTGAAGAAGTTGTCCTTGATGTCATTCCTCTCCGTATTCCCGATGAGGAACCTGACTGGAGCGGCTCGTGGAACACTCCCAAGGTTGAATTTGACGAAATCGTTCCCGGTCTTGTAGCACAGAACGTTTATGTAGGCTATGACGGCTGGATGTTTTACGGCGCAACGATAGACGACTATGTAGGAAACTTCAAATACGGCCCAAACCGTCTTCAATTCATTGCGGACAGATTTATCGAACGTTTCGAATTCTGCGAGGAAAACGGAATAAAGCTTTATTTCGTCGTTACTCCCAACAAGAACTCGATATACCCCGAGTATATGGCTACCGAAGGCATAGAGATGGCGGAAGTCCGCGGAATAGACGTTGTGCTTGACTATCTCAAGGAAAATACGGGCGTAACCGTTATAGACTGCCGCGAAGGACTTTTCGCAGCAAAAGAAGAACGTCCCGCAGAAAACCTTTACTATAAACTTGATACGCACTGGAACAATCACGGCGGATTTGCCGCTTATTCGCAGATAATGGATGTTATCCGCGAAGATTTCCCGACAGCCGTAAAGCATACGCGTGACGAATATCAGATAGATTACTTCGATTCGTATATGAAAGACGAAGCATACTATCTCGGCTGGTACGATACGATTACCGAAGAAGGTCCCGTTTATACACCCAAGAGCGGATATAAATCCACCATGACATACAGAAATGACAGCGGTCCTTACGGCGAATTCGTCCATGCCTACATACACGAAGACGGATACAGAGACAAAACGGATTACTGCCGCTTTGAAAACACCTCGATCCCCGAGGCGCCGTCCGTATACGTTATCCGCGACTCTTTCGGCATCGCTCTCCTTCCCTTCCTGAAAGAAAGCTTTTCCGAATCAACGTTTTCGTGGACTCTCGGCTTTGACAAGGACGATATCCTCGAAAAGAAGCCCGATATAGTTATTATGCAGGTTGTTGAGAGAAGCCTCGGCGATTTCTTCAATCAGAAAGCATTCAAGTAAATAAAAACATTATATATATCAGGAGGTTTAACCGATGAAATACAAAATCGGATTTATCGGAGCGGGTAATATGGCAAAAGCGCTTATTTACGGATTTATCGGCTCCGGAGCATACGGCACAAAAGACATACTTGTTTACGATGCCGACAGAGACGTAACCGAAGATTTCAGCGAATCGGGATTCCGTATTGCATCGTCCGAAACGGATGTCGTTATTAACTCCACGTTTGTTTTCCTTGCGGTCCGTCCGTCGGATATCGTTACCGTCCTTAACAGAATCGCACCGGTTATTACGGTAAATAACGTTATTATATCAGTTGCCGCGGGAATCTCCATAAGCTTTATAAAGAAGCTTACGCGCCCCGAATGCAAGGTAATAAGAATCATGC
Organism: uncultured Clostridia bacterium; assembly: GCA_947305805.1. Lineage (GTDB taxonomy): Bacteria > Bacillota > Clostridia > Oscillospirales > UBA644 > HGM12619. The sequence continues at coordinate 11,846 of CAMZEM010000033.1, forward strand.
CCAATACGGCTGCAAAGATAGGCCTCGGCGCAACCGCGCTTTCTTACGATATGCCCGTTACCTATACCGAGCTTACAACCGTGCGTGAGATGCTCGAATGCATCGGTATTGCAGAGATACTTCCGGAAGACAAGATGAACGAGGTTATCTCCCTCAACTCATCGTCTCCCGTTTACGTATACATGCTTGCCCGCGCAATGATAGACGGCGCGAAAAATCAGGGAATCGAAGAGGAAACCGCGCGCAGACTCGCCGTTCAGACAATACTCGGCGCAGCAAAAATGCTCGACGGCTCAGAAGAAGATATCTCCAAAATGATTTCCGATGTCTGCACGCCTAACGGCACTACCGTAAAAGCCGTTGACTATCTTGAAAAACGCGGTTTTGAACAGGCGCTCGCCGATGCGATGCTCACCTGCACAAAGAGAGCAAACCTTATTGAAAAAGAAATCGAGCAGTAAGCGTATATATTCGAAATTTTCTTGTCCGCACTGCGGAAAATCGGCGGTTTTCGCCGAGGAGTGTCCCGTTATTGGGACAGTTGCGCAATGTGTTGTTGAAAGTGTACAAAAATTATACCCCGCAGCGCATATTTCTTCGACTTTTCAAAATCGAAAAAATGTGTTATTATATTGTATGTAAAAAATTGCTTAACGCAAATTGACTTAATCAACATAAACGGAGGTTAACACTGTGGCAGGATTAGTATTAAAGAACATCGGCAAGGTTTATCAGGGCGGCGTTCGCGCTGTTACCGATTTCAACCTTAAAATCAAAGACAAGGAATTCATCATTCTCGTCGGTCCTTCCGGTTGCGGTAAATCCACAACTCTTCGTATGATCGCGGGTCTTGAAGAAATTACCGAAGGCGAGCTTTACATTGACGAACGTCTTGTAAACGATATCGCTCCCAAAGACAGAGATATCGCGATGGTTTTCCAGAACTACGCTCTTTATCCGCATATGACCGTTTTCGAAAACATGGCATTCGGTCTTAAACTCCGCAAGGTATCCAAAGAAGAAATCAAACGCCGCGTTGACGAGGCAGCAAGAATTCTTGATATCTCCCACCTTCTCGACAGACGTCCGAAGGCTCTGTCAGGCGGTCAGCGTCAGCGTGTTGCTCTCGGCCGTGCAATCGTCCGTGAGCCGAAAGTATTCCTTCTTGACGAACCTCTCTCAAACCTCGACGCTAAACTCCGTGCTCAGATGAGAACAGAGCTTTCAAAACTCCACCTCAAACTCGGCACAACCTTTATCTACGTTACCCACGACCAGACCGAAGCTATGACGATGGCTGACCGTATCGTAGTTATGAAAGACGGCTTTATTCAGCAGTGCGATACTCCGCAGCATCTTTACGACGAACCCTGCAACCTCTTCGTTGCCGGCTTTATCGGATCTCCTCAGATGAACTTTGTTGAGGTTAAACTCACAAAGAGAGGCGAAGACGTATTTGTAAACTTCGCAGACTTCGCAGTTAAAGTACCCAAAGAAAAGGTTGAAACCGAAAACTACGACAAACTTATGTCTTACGGCGGCAAGATGGTTATTATGGGTATCCGTCCCGAACATATCCACGACGAAGATATGTATCTCGAAAGACTTCCCGACAGCATCATCACCGCAAACGTTGAAGTTACCGAACTTATGGGCGCAGAAACCTACCTCTACCTCGACGTTAAAGACAATAAATTCACTGCTCGCGTTTCACCGAGAACAACCGCAAAACCCGGCGACACAATCAAGATCGCTCTTGATATGTCCCACATCCATCTGTTTGATATCGATACAGAACAGACCATTATCAACTGATTTAAGCTTTATTTTTCAATTCTCGGGATATATTTTTAGTCATTATGGTATTTACTTCAATCTAACCGAATCCAGCACCTTCCGTTCGGGATATTCCCGAACGGGTGGGTGCTCGTTGTTATTTTATACAGAAAGAACATGTAAATATGAATAACGGAAAATCGGTTAATAAAAACGGCAGCAGTCTTTCGCATCCCGACGATGCGGTATTTTCGCAGATTGCGGATGAATATTCGCCGTATATACGGGCTGTTGCCTCCGCATTCCCCGATCACCTCAGGGAGGATCTTGTTCAGGAGGGTCTTCTGGCGCTGTCGGACGCATACCGCACGTTTGATTCGGAAAAAAACGTTCCGCTTGAAGCGTATATAAAAATCTGTATAAAAAGACGGATTAAAGATGCGTATTTCGGAATGGGAAAAGGCGGCGACAAGGTTGATGTAGATATAGACAGCGTAATCGACCCCACCGATATAGAGGCGGAAATAGTTGAAAGAGAGTATACGGAAGACTTTTTCGTAAAGCTGAAAAACAGTCTTACCGATCTTGAAAAAAACGTTCTTTCCGAATATCTTGCGGATAAAACATACGCTCAGATTTCCGAAAAGCTCGGAATCGGAGAAAAAGCGGTTGACAATACGCTTTCGCGCATAAGAAGCAAAATAAAAAAGCAATTTCAGATATAGATTAAAAATCAATACGCCCCTGAGCAAATTCACGTTGAAATAACGCAAATGTTAAACCGGCAATAGCATTAAGAAACAAGGAAGGCCCCTGAAAGAACCGCTTGCACGGCAGCAGGAAACGGCAGGGATGCGCTCTTTGCACCTTAGGTTAAAGTGTGAAGCTGTGTGTAATCAGATCGGCTGAATATTCGACGAATTCGGTGTAACTCCGAAAAGGGCACAATTTATATTTTTAAGTGAGGTTTCACAAAATGTACGAAGACAAAGAATTAGTATGCAAAGATTGCGGCAAAACCTTTATTTTCACCGCAGGCGAACAGGAATTCTACGCTGAAAAAGGTTTCCAGAATGAACCGCAGCGTTGCAAAGAATGCAGAAACGCTAAGAAAAACGCAGGCAAAGGCCCCCGTGAATTCTTTACCGCTACATGTGCATCCTGCGGCGGCGAAGCAAAGGTTCCTTTCCAGCCCAGAGAAGACAGACCCGTTTACTGCAGCGAGTGCTACGCTAAAATGAAGGCTGCCGAATAATCCTAAACAGATAAAAATTTTGCCGTGCAAGAAGGAAGGACCTTTCTGTCCGTTCCGTAATTAACAAAGACGCCCCTGCGGCGTCTTTTGTTTTTATATTGACATTCAAAACAATCTGTATTATAATATCAGCGTTGTCGGGAGGTGTGAGATGAAAAAGATAATAGTTGCGCCGGATTCTTTCAAAGAATCCATTTCTTCAAAAAAGGCGTGCGATATTATGGCAGAAGCGCTTGAAAAAACAGGACGTTTTGAAGTGCTTAAAATGCCTTTGGCGGACGGAGGCGAGGGCACACTCGAAATTGCGGCGTCCCTTGACGGAAGCAGAAAAAAAAGCGCTGAAGTAGTTAACCCTCTCGGCAAAAAGGTATCCGCCGAATACGTAATCAACGGAAAAACGGCAATAATAGAGTCCGCAAAAGCATGCGGACTGACTTTGATTTCCGCGGACGAAAGAAACCCTCTTTTCACAACCACGTACGGCGTCGGACAGCTTGTTGCGGATGCGCTTTCGGAAGATATTGACAGTATTGCAATCACGCTCGGCGGCTCTTCAACAAACGACTGCGGCGCAGGTTTTCTTTGCGCGCTCGGAGCGGAGTTTACGGGCGGCAATCTCTCCCGGTTTATGTCAGAAAACCGATTTGTGTGCGGAAAAGATCTTTGCGAAATAAAGGATATAAATCTTGACGGACTTGATAAAAGACTGCAAAATATCCGTATCACGGCGGTATGCGACGTTGAAAATCCGCTTTACGGCAAAAACGGCGCGGCATACGTCTTCGCTCCTCAGAAAGGTGCGGATGAAAAAACGGTTGAAATCCTTGATGAAGGTCTGAAGCGCTTTTCGGATATAATAAAGAAAAAAACAGGCGTCGATATATCTTCCGCAAAAGGCGCGGGAGCGGCGGGCGGACTGGGCGCCGCGCTTTTATTGCTCGGCGCGGATATTAAAAAAGGCGCTGAAACCGTCCTTTCTCTTGTAGGGTTTGACGACGCCGTAAAAACCGTCGATTACGTTTTTACGGGGGAGGGACGTTTTGACCGCCAGAGCTTTATGG
>CAMZEM010000034.1 GCA_947305805.1 uncultured Clostridia bacterium
CATATTTAATAAAAGGGGTTGAAGTCTGTCCATTGCTGCTGCAAATTTTGCCTCAGGTGTTTTCCCATCTTCAAACTCTGTCCAGAGTGAGTATATTTCACTTTTAAGCGGTTCGTCAAGCATAGAAAACAGTTTTTCCGCTGCGGCACGTTCTCTGTCCTCTTTATCTGCGCCTGCTTTCGGATCGTAGCAGTATGTATCACCGGCATATATTTCGACAAGGTCGTGGGCCAGGCATATTTTTATCGTCCTACCCTCGTCTATCGGCTCGTTTGAATATCTGCTCAGCAGCGGGACCATCATTGCCATATGCCATGAATGCTCCGCATCGTTTTCGGGTCTGTCCTCTCCGAGAATATACGTCTGTCTGTATACTGTTTTCACTTTGTCGAGTTCTACGATAAACGCTAATATTTTTTCAAGGTTATCTTCCATATTTAATACCTCCGTTTCGGGTTCAGGGCCATTATAGCATAAATCCGGTTTCGAATCAATAATTCCGCAAATATAGATAAAACATTTTTTAAACCTGCAAAGAAACCGAATAAATCCATCCTTTTTTATCGCGGCCCACCCTTGCAACAATGCCGATTCCGAAAAGAATATTCAGTACCGTTCCGGCAAGTGAACGCCGAGTCCCCGCTTTTTTTGCAAAATCATCGGACGAAAAAACGTCGGGGAGTCCGTTTGGAATCAGTTTTACATAATCCGCGGGACATGTAAAGCTTTCCTCTTCAAGAAGATCTGTAGGAATACAGTCATAGCGGCGGATATCTGTTTTTCTTCCGTTAACGTCCAAGTTAAAGTCCTTATCATCTTCCGCGGAGAGCACGGGAACGGTAAACCTGAAACCGGGATCAGGCAAAAACTCGCGTAACGAATATAGTTCTTCCATTGCATAATAGATATTCTGATGTTTAGGTGATTTTCTCTTTCCGGTCACATCGCCTGTTTTCGCATTGCGCCAGACGACAAATCTTTCCTTTATAACGGGATAAACAACAGTTACGGAAGAAACGGCAAGGAAGGCGCGTATTTTTTCTTTCATTCTGAAAAGCTGTTTGGTCTGAATTTCTATTATTCCGTCCTGCCCGACGATATCCGCAACGTATTTTCCGACTTTCAGCTCATGTCTTTGAGAATCCGGCTCATAATAGTTTTTCAAAACAGCGTGAAGAGTGCTTTCTGAATACGTGCCGATGCCGTTTACCGTTTTTTCGTTTTTAATAACGGTATCGATTGCGATTCTGAATCTTTCGTTTATCATTTTCGGATTTTCTCCCGTTTTTTGTATGATTAAAGATTGACAACAATAGTTATTTATGATATAATTTATAATGTAAAGTGTTTATCTGAACAAAACATTGCCAAACGGAATAACAAGAAGGTTTTGCGTATGGACAAAAAGCTTTTTAAACATATTCTTTTTATTATCGCTTACAGCGTATTGCTTGTTGCGATTATACTTAATATTGACCGTATATTCGGCGCGGCAGGCTGGTTTATAGGCTTGCTCTCTCCGATATTAATCGGTTTTGCCGTTGCGTTTGTGCTGAACAGACCTTATATGTTTTTTTTCAGACTTTACACTACACCGTTAAAGAAAAAAAGCAAACCGAACGGAAAACCTCCGAAAGAACGTTCGGAAAAATCCAGGAAAAGAATATTAAACCTGAAAAAAGCGCTTGCGCTGCTGACCGTTTATATTTTGTTTCTTGCTATAATCGCGCTGCTTTTATGGCTGGTTATACCGGAAATATCGGGAAGTGTGACGCAGATAGCTTCAAACTTTGACGAATACGGAAAAAACCTGAATAAACTGCTGACGGATATAGAAGACTGGCTTCCGTTTGACTTTGCACTTTCCGCGCCGACAACCGAAGGAGCGGAGACCGAAAATCTGCTTGCTGTAGAAAGCGTGCCTCTTTCCGATTTTCTGTCGCAAAAAACCTCGGAACTCTTTGAATCGCTTCCGGAAACCATTTCGGGTTTGATACCGAATCTGTTTGACTTTACAAAATCGGTTGCATCGTCAATAATCAACGTATTGCTCGGATTTGTAATGTCCGTTTATATGCTTGCAAGCAAGGAATCCCTGATTGCGCAGCTGAAAAAGATTTTTGACGCAATTATACCGAAGAAAATTGCGGATAAAACATACGAGGTGCTCAGAATAAGCAACGAAATGTTCAGCAACTTTTTATCCGGTCGTCTTTTTGAAGCGTTTATAGTGGGAATACTCTGCTTTATCGGAATGACGGTTTTCCGCTTTCAGTATACGCTTCTCATTTCGGTTGTAATCGGCGTAACGAATATTATCCCGTTTTTCGGTCCGTTTATCGGTGCGATTCCTTCCATATTCCTTTTGCTTGTTGTAGATCCCATGCAGGCAGTATGGTTTACTGTTTTCATCATAGTATTGCAGCAGATTGACGGAAATCTCATCGGTCCGAAAATCGTCGGCGACTCTATGGGAATGCCGGCATGGTGGGTAATGGTTGCGATTCTTATAGGCGGCGGACTTATGGGTGTGCTCGGAATGTTTGTGGGCGTACCGATGTTTGCGGTGATATACAGACTTTTAAGCCAGACGGTGGCAAAAAGACTGCAGAAGAAAAATCTCGCCTTGAAGGAGGCGGAAAAACAGGATGAATAAAAAACTTCTGAAAAGCATTCTGCTTGCGATTACTTTTGCGGTATTTCTTGTTGCGGTAATAATTAATATCAATAAGATTTCCGGCGTTGTATCATTTATCTGGGGAATACTGAACCCCATTGTAATCGGATTCTGTATTGCGTTTCTGCTGAACAGACCTTTCTGCTTTTTTATGAAAGCATTCGGAAAGCTGGACGGTAAAATATTTAAAAAGGCAAAAAAACCGCACGGCAAAGCCGTTAAAGTATTTGCGATATTAACCGTTTATATTCTGTTCCTTGCAGTTACTGCTCTTCTTTTCGGACTTATAGTTCCTCAGGTTATTTCAAGCGTTGTAAATCTTTACAACAACAGAGACACATATATTGCAAACTTTACCTCGATAACCGAATGGGTTGAACAAACGCTCGGGCTGAATATTTCCATTGCAAGCGAACTTAAAAAGTTTGTTATTGAAATGATAGAAAAGCTGCCTGAAAGCTTTATGAGCTCTATTCCCGAAGTATTTGCCGCAGCGGGAGACGTTGCGTCTACGATAATAAATGCGCTGATGGGTTTTGCAATGTCGGTATACATGCTTGCAAGCAAGGAAATGCTGCTCAGTCAGTGCAGAAGGATTCTTTATGCGTTTGTGCCCGAAAAAGCTGCTGCAAAAATAAACGATATAATGCACGTTTCATCGGACGTTTTCGGAAATTATCTCGGGCAGCGTCTTCTTGACGCGCTTATAGTAGGCGCTCTTTGCTTTATATGCATGACCGTTATCGGGTTACCGTATGCGATTTTGATATCAACGCTTATTGCATTAACAAACGTTATTCCGTTTTTCGGTCCGTTTATCGGAGCAATTCCCTCCGCATTTATTCTTCTTATAGGCAAACCGATAAATGCGCTGTGGTTTATTATAATGATAATAGTTCTTCAGCAGCTGAACGAACATCTTATTTCTCCGAGACTGACTGTACGTCCCATGGGAATTCCCGCATGGCTGACGTTTGTTGCTCTCTTTATCGGCGGCGGGCTCGAAGGATTTTTCGGAATGCTTGTTGCCGTACCGACTTTCGGAGTTATATACAAAATCATAGTTGATATAACGGAGAAAAAGAATACGGATAAGCCCGCGGAAACAACACAGGAATAAGCGGAATACTATTAACGGAAAAGAACAGGGCTGTGCAGAAGTTTAAATGCTTTTGCACGGTCTTTTTTTGATGTAATTTACGGGATGTTCGTTAAGAACGTTATTACCGCAAATCAGAATGCCATACGCGACCATCCCTCACCGCTTACGGGAGGAAGACCGAGCATTTCCCTGCCGAGACTGACATAATAACGGTATGTTTCTATCTTTACGCCGTTGGGGATTCTGTGATCGAGAGCGAATACGGTGCCTCCGCCCATCAGATTCGGAGACAGGCGGTATTCAAGCTCTTTTCTTACCGCTTCGGGTCCTTTAACAAGGGCGTGTTTGTCTATCCCGCCTTTAAAACATATTTTATTACCGTATTTTTCCCTAAGTTTTACGATATCGTTTCCTCCCACAGGCTCCATGGGATGAATACAGTTAAGTCCGCAATCTATAAGTTCACCGAGTATAGGAGAAACGTCGCCGTCGCTGTCCTGCGAAAAAAGTCTCGCCCCGTAAGCTTTTGCGGCTTCCCACACACGCGAGTAATACGGACGGAAAAACTCTTTCACCTGCGCGGGGCCGAACAGCGGACCGGATTTACCTGCCATATCCTCATGGACTGACAGTAAATCTATGGGGACAATATCCCCTACTCTTTCTATAACTTTCACGGCGCAGTCCGCAAAAGTTTCAAGCATATCGTGAATCATTTCGGGTTCGTCATAGCAGGCGATACACAGTTCCGCTTCGCCCATAAGCTGCCTTGGTTCATCGAAGCCTCCGGGAAAACCTATTGCGGTAAGATATCCGTTTTCCCGCAGTTTTTTCTGTCTGAAAAGTTCCTCGCGGTTTACTCTGTTTTCGCTGAATGAATACCAGTGTTTTATTCTTTGCCAGTCGTCGGGAGTTTTTACGGGGTGGTCCAGCGGCAGGGCTATCGTTGCGCTGTCTTTTATAAGTTCGGTATGTCTTCCCATGCCGTCTATTGCAAAAGTTTTTTCTTCGTTATCTTCAAGAATTACCGGTTGTATGCCCGTTACCGCTCCGCTGCTTCCGGCAAGCCACGCAACGGGAACGTAGTCCCAGTCGAATGCGCGCATGCAAATTTCAGACTCGGGAACTCCGGCGCTTCTCCATTCCTTTTCCAGCGCGTGAAGAGGGCCGAAAAGCTCGCAGAACATTTCCCGTCCCGTATTCTCAAATAGACTGTGCGCTATATAGCGTTCCCTGTCCCATCTCATGGCCCGTTTCCCCCGAAATTACAACGCTTTTTTATTAATTACGGTTAATATTATCATATCTGAGTGAAAAAATCAAGCTTTTCGGTAATAATTCCGCAAAAGGGCTTGAAAAAGCCTCGGGAAAGTGATATAATCTTTTGCGGTAAACAAAAGAACTATAAACCAAAGGGGAATAGAAATGAAATCATTAAAGGCAATTCAGGTACTTGCAAAAATAGGCAAAGTTTTAAGCAAAATCATATTTATTTTATGCATCGTCGGCTTCTGCTTCTGCGCAGTGGGCATTGTAAGCCTTGCAGTCGGACTGGAATCGTTTAAAATAGGAGATTTAACGGTACAGTCCATTATAGAAGACAATTCGGGACTTCCCGTACAGATGATGTATTTATACATGGCTGTGAGCATGATTTTTTGCGTAGCGGAGGCAGTTATTTCAAAATTTGCGGAGGTTTACTTCAAAAATGAAATCGCTGACGGAACGCCGTTTACGCTGCGCGGCGCAAAGGAGCTTCTCCGTCTCGGTATAATTGACATAGCGGTCTCATACGGCGCCGTAATACTCTGCGCAATCGGCACGGCAATTGCGGGTCAGTTTGTTTCAGGTACGGAAGAAATGCAGTTTGGCGGATTTTCATCTGTCGGAATCGGAATAGCTATGATAATTGTATCGGTTATCTGCAGATACGGCGCGGAAATAAGAGAAGAGAAAGCAGAAAATTGAAAATTCGGTTTTTATAAACAGAAAATGGCTCCCGTGATACGGGAGCCTTGTTGTATTCGTACACTACTTAATGGTTGTGCTAAGTTAATTAAAAATGAGAGTTATAGGAGAAACTCATTATGAACTAATATACCGCAAATGTCAAGAGCATAATACTTAAAAACGATATTATCGGGCAAAGTGGTTAAAGGAATAAAAATGCGTGTCTGTCTGAATGAGACGGACACGCTTTGCTTTATTTTTTTAGTTTTCCTGTACAAGTCCCAGGGCGAGGATAACCATATCGTCAAAAGAAGTCTGGCGTTCGGCTGCGGAAAGCTCCTCCCCCGTTGCGAGGTTATCGGAAACGGTCAGTATCGAAAGCGCTTTTTTGCCGAGACGGGCGGCAACCGAATAAAGAGCCGCGGTTTCCATTTCCACGCCAAGAATGCCCATTTTTGCCCATTTTTTATAGGATTCGGGGTCGTCGTTGTAAAAGCGGTCGCTTGTTAAAACTGATCCGACAGAATAATTCATTTTTCCTTTTTCCGCAATCTCAGCCGCCTTTTTAAGAAGAGACCAGTCCGCAGTGGGTGCAAAAGTGCCGGGAAGAGAAAACTGAGAAATGAAATTTGAATCGGTGGAAGCTGAAACGGCGATTACGAGCTGACGCAGGGGAAGAGACGGCGAATAAGCGCCCATGGAGCCGATGCGGATTATGTTTTCCACGCCGAAAAAGGAGAAAAGCTCGTGGCTGTAAATGCCGATTGACGGAACGCCCATACCGCTTGCCATAATTGAAACGGGTTTGCCGTTATACTTGCCCGTATATCCGTGAATTCCGCGGACATTGTTTACAAGTATCGGGTTTTCAAGATACTTTTTTGCCATATATTCGCTTCTGAGCGGGTCGCCCGGCATCAATACGGTTTTTGCATACGGGACGGGCGGCGCGGGAATATGAGGCGTGCTTACAGGGGTATTACTGCTCACTTTGCTCCGTCCTTTCGGTTTCGGTCTCCGAAGTTTCTTCGGAGATTTCCTTTACTTCTTCCTGATTTGAAGAATTATCTATTGAAGTTTCATCCGTTTTTTCCGACGGCTGTTCGTCCTGAGCAGCGTTTTCTGCTTTTTCTTCCGCGGGAGCAGTTTCTTCGGGTTTTTCGGGCTTTTCCTCTTCGGAAGTTTCCTCCTGTTCGGAAGCTGTTTCCTTTTCGGGTTCTGCCTCTTTATCGGAATGCTCCTCTGCTTCTTTATGCTCCTGCGTATCGGCTTTTTCTTCGGACGGCGCTTCTTCTTTTGTTTCAACTTCCGTTTCGGGCGTTTCCAGAATATCTGCGGATTCGGCTGTATACTGTTTCTGTAATTCTTCTATCGGAGCGCCTTCTTCGATATCGCCGTTCTCATAATCATCATCGTCGCCTGGATCGTTGTCATCAAGAAGAACATATTTCGGTTCCTCCTCTTTTGCGCGGGCTTTTGAGAAAACAAGATACAGTATTCCTCCGAGCGCCACGAGCGCGATGATGATATAAATGAACATATCGCTCTTCAAAAAAGATTCAAAAGCCGATTCTTTCACAGATTCATCGGGCGGAACGACGGGGTCTGCATGCTCGGCAGGGTCAACGTTTATATCTGAAGGAACGTTTTCTTCCTGCTCGTTGTTTTCATTGTTTTCCCCGGGTTCGGAAGGCGTAGTTTCGTCCTCTGTCTGCTGCTGAGGTTCTGTTGTTTCGGTCTGTTCGGGCTGTTGCACGGAGCTTTCGGTTTCTTCAGGATTTTGCTCTTCCTGATTGTTCTCCTCCCCGTTTTCGGGATTTACCGGATCGGCGTTTTCCCCGGAGTTTTCGGTTTCTTCCGTTGCGGAGCCGGGCACGAACGGAAGATTCGGTATAATTTTTAAATCGTCGGGGTCGATTATCCGTGTGCCTGACGAGGAAGGACTTTCATCACCTTCCTCGGGATTTTCGGGTTCAAGGAGAATAAGCGCTTTGACATACGTTTTTAGATTGTTTTTTGCTTTATCTACCTCTTTTTGAGTGGCATATTCGTTTTGATAAACGACAACAGCCGCCTCATAAGGTTCTATAAGAGCTTCAACTGTTGCGCGGTCGTAAAGCTCGTAATCGTAAAGAAGAACTCCGTATGCCTGGCTGAGATATCTGTAAAGAGACGATTTATCTGCGGGTACGAACTGCTCGGCATAATTCTGAGTAGCGTATGACAGTGTATTTGTCTGATTTTTTATTTCTTCAAGCGTAGCTTCGGAATTATCGTATACCGCTTTTGCATCGGTATAATACGGCATTATGCGCTCAACCGAATCTGCCGTATACATATAATAATTTCTGTAAAGCACGTCGTATGCTGCGTCAAGCGCTGCCGCCAACGCCGTTCTCGCATCTTTCAGCTCCTCTTCGGGAGTAACGACGGGCTCTTCGGGTTCCGGCGGAGTTTCGGGCTCGGGCGGAGTTTCGGGGACAAGATATTCGGAAATATCACAGTCGTATCTTGCAAGTTCGGTATACGGATAGTATATGGAAGAAACTAAATGATTGCCTTTTAAAGTTGTGTTTGATTTAAGAAGGTAATCCGTTGTAACTGCGGTATGGTTACCGTTTTCGTCAATGGGTCCGTCCCAGAGAATATCGAGATGGTACCAGCTTCCGTCTATATTAACAAGATTCCATACGTGTTCTTCAAGTTCGGTGTTGTTTTTTGTAAAACCGCGGACAAGAATGTTTTCAAAACCGAGTTCGTCAAGGAAAAGTGACGTCAGCCCCGCATATTCTTCGCAAACACCTTTGCCTTCGCGGATAAAAGCGTACGTGCTTTTGCGCTGAGTTAATGTTGTATCGTAGCTGAAACGTCCGTCAAGCATAAATGAGTTCAGCTCGATTATCTGCTGAACTTTGGGCAGATCACGCCAGTTATCGGCGGTGGGGCGGATGTATTTTTCAATGATGCCGTTTATTTCTTTTACACCTTCGCCAACGACAAGGGCGACGTGCAAAAACAGATCGGTTACTTCTCCCGTTTCGGGATTGTACGTCATTCCGTAGCCAGCGCCGTAAAGATAAACGATTGTTGAAATATATTGTCTGCCGAGGCTGGAAGTTATTTCAAGAAATACTTCTTCGATTATTTCGTTTAACGAGTCCTGCGCGGAGTCTACGTCTGTTTCGGTAATATCTGAAATTCTGAACGAGTGCACGACAACGTCTCTCTCGACGGGTTTTGCGCTCTCCGAGATGATTATCTGTCTTTTAACGTATGTGTTTGTTTCTTCGGAAAGAAGATCGGCAGTTGTTGCCTTTTCGTAAAATTCAATGATTTCGTCTGTGGTTTTAACGTCGATATAGACCGGCTCTTCGGTCATTTCAAACGTAAAAGAGCCCATTTCGGCAAAAGACGTCAATGATACCGCTGAAATCAGGCAGGCAAACACCGCCGAAATCAGCAGTAATTTCAGAATAAAACGATTAATCTCAGATAATCTTCGCATATATACTCGTACATCTCCTTAACCATACGATTATATCATATACAATAATAATTACAATGTATGAAATGTGAACATTTTGTAAAATCAAACGATACGTTTCGTTTTCAGATTGTTAGACTGAATAAATGACGGATTGTTCCCTAAAAAACTGCCGCATCGGCGGCAGTTTTCGGCTTTTGACCGTAAAAAAACTATTTGGTTTTTCTTGCGGGTATTCCGTTTTTCTCCTCAATGTCTACGATTACGGGACGTTCAAGAGGTGTTTTGTTAGGCTGATGGCAGATAAATTTCAGATCGCCTTCGAACGTTCTGAATATCATACCGTGTCCGCCGTCCTGCTCAAAAAGGAGGTCTTCGGAATGTTTCCAGGGGCCGCGAATACCGTTTTCGGAGCAGATAACCGCTTCAAGATATCCTTTTTCGGCAAAGCTTGACCAGATCATGGAAAGTTTGCCGTCCGAAGAGCGGAACATATACGGACCGTCGGTAACGTATGCTTCTTCACCGAACGCCTTTACTCTTGGGTGTTCGGATGCCGCAAGAATATAAATCGGATCTCCGACGGCTTCTTTCAGATCTGCAGAAAGCTCCTGCGCATATATTTTACCGTCTTTTATCTGCACCCATTCATGGCTGAAAACTATATACGGGCGTCCGTCTTCAACATAAAAAGTGCCGTCAAGACAAACCCAGCCCTGCGGAGTGACGCCTCCGTTGCTGTGAAGCACAAACGGGCCCATGGGATTTTCGGCTCTGAGAATATACGTTGCGTTTGTAGGATCGTTGAACGTGACGAACATATAATAGGCGCCGTTGTATTTATGGACCTCGGGAGCCCACATATGAGCGTTCCATTCTCTGTCGGTCGGAGCGCTGAATACTTCGTGAGGATCGCTCCACGTTTCAAGATCCGTGCTTGTGTAAACGTCAAGTCCCGTTGACGTTCCCCAGCACGAAGCTCCGCGTGTGCCGTAAAGATAGTAAGTTCCGTTTTCGGCGAGAATGAAGGGATCTCTGATATTAATATCGGTAAGTTTCATAATGTTACCTCTTTTCAACGGTGTTTTTGCCTATTGCGGCGTAAAATGCGATTCTGTCGTTAAGATAAGGCAGAGCAAGATCTGTTTTTTCGGAAACGAAACTGCGTTCGATATTCTTTGTTGCGGCGGCTTCGTGGCCTATCAGCGCCCACGCGGCATCCTGGAGATTTGAAAACTCGGGCGCGCGCTGAGCCATACAGATAAAACTCTGACGCGGTGTGTTTATATCCTCTCCGCTTATCTGGAAAAAGCCGTATTTATCGCACAGAGCGCGCAGGCGGCGAAGCTGCTCGATAGTGTTTCTTGACGGCATATACGTTATTGCGTTAAATCCGATTTTTTTGAGCCATGCGATAAGGTCTTCAAGAAAATCGTCTTCGAATTTCTGCGCTCTTTTATCGCCTGTTACGCTTGTTGTGATATCGCCGAGATACGGATATGCCATGATCGAGCCGGTTTTGCTTGCAAGGTCGATAATTTTGGAAACATCGGGACATTCGTCCTCATTTGCGTCTATATAAAAACGCGTTACGTCGCTTTTCAGCACGCCGAGAAGGTCATATTCGTAACACCTGTTTCCGGGGTCGGAAAGATAGCCTTTAATCTTTGCGGAAACGTTGTATTTAAGACTGTTTTCGAGAAAATCCGCAACCTTTTCTCCCCTGCCGAATTTTTCTGTTATTTTTTTGCTGACGGCGAACAGTATATGACGTTCCGTTATGCTTCCGCCGTTTTTGAATTCGGACAGAGGCACGATATCGTTGTCAAAATCCACGGAAATGTCGAACGGAGCAAGAATGGCGTTGAGATTCCCGGTCATTTTTCTGTTGCGTTCTATTCTCGCGGCGGTAATGGGACGGAAATACTCAGCCACAGTCTGAAACTGTGTATGGGGAATACCGTGAAGAGAGCAGTAAATAACGGAAAGCTGATCGGGATTGTTTATCTTTTTGCCTTCAAAAGGTGAATTTTTAACGCTGACACGGCACTCTGCGCCGCACGTGGATGCTATTCCGATATGTTTTGTTGCTTCAACAAACTCTTCGCAGCCGCCTACGCTGTCGTGATCCATAATGCCGACGGTGGAAAGTCCCGCCATAAAGCCGAAATATGCGGCTGCTGACGGGGAGTAGGGCGAGAATGAGTATGATGTATGAATGTGATTGTTTACGTCGTTCTGTCCTTTTTCGGGGACTATTTCACCCGACGAAATCATTTTACCGAGCTCACAAGCCGCCTCAATACGCTTTTCGCGTACAGGCGAGTTTAATTCTTTTTCCAGAACTGTTCTGTCCATTTTTATATCTCCTAAAAAAAACATCTGAGTAATTCGTCTTTATTAACGCCGATGAAATAATTGCCGACGTCAATTTTATTAAACAGTGATTTTAAAGACTGCACGCTGTGTTCGGTGCCTATAAGAGCGGAAATGAATTCCTCTTTCGGTTTTATAGAGAAGAAATCCCCGAAAACCGCGGCGTTTTTGATTATTCCTTCGGAAATATCAAGCTGAATTTCAACCGTTCCGCAGGATAAATAAGCGGACGAGGAAAAAGCATATTTCGGTGAATTGCCGTAATTCCAGCTCCAAGTGCGGTATTTTGAAGAGGCAAGCTCATTTATGCGCAAAAGTTCGTCTTCCGTGAGGGCGGACTGTGAACAGGGATAATTCTCGCACAGGTATTTTTCAAGAAAACGAATAAAATCCTTTGCGTTAAGATCCGTTTCGGGCGTAAGAAAATCTTTTATATTTGCTACCCTCGAACGAACCGACTGTATTGCTTTTGACTTTATTTTATTTTCGTTTACCCTGAGAACCTCGGACATTTTGTCAAGGTCCGAAGAAAACAGCAACGTTCCGTGATGAAGAACGCGTCCGTCGGAAATATGCTGCGCGTTGCCGGAAATTTTACATCCGTTTACAAGAAGGTCGTTTCTGCCTGAAAACTCCGCTTTCACGCCGAGAGATTCAAGGGCTTTTTTTATCGGTAAAACGAATTTTCCAAAATCCGGGCCGTCCGTTGACTGCGAGGACGAAACGAAGGAATAATTTACGTTTCCCAGGTCATGAAAAACGGCTCCGCCGCCGGTTATTCTGCGAACGACGGAGATGCCGTATTTTTCGATGGTTTCCTTGTTTATTTCTGCAAGCGTATTCTGATTTCTGCCGATAATTACCGCGTTTTTGTTTTGCCAAAGCAACACGGCATCATCGTTTGTATGCGAAAAGATATATTCTTCAGCCGCAAGATTGAATTCCGGTTCGGTTGAAGCAAGTGTGATAAGACGCATTGCGATTACAGCCCCTGTCTCGATTCGGCAATCATCATATCTTTTACCTTCATAAGTCTTGTGATATTGCCTCTTTCGTTTTCTTCAAGCTTCATAACGATGCTTTTAACGGTAACTTCGAGATTGGGGATCATAACGTGTTCAAGCGCATTTACGCGACGTCTCGTTTTTTCTATTTCCGAGGCGAGGAGCTGAACGCTTTTTTCGGTTTCGGCAAGCTCAATGAGTTTTGGAATAATACCCGAAAGCGCCCCGACCGCAACGTCGAGTTCGGCAGACGTTGTAACGAAACCGTAGGAATAAATATCGGAATCCTTGCCCGTCATTGAATATTTGAATCGGGGAACGATTACGCTCATAATATTTTTAGTATCGGTTTCAAGCTCCGTTTCCTGTTTGGGGCATATAAGAGCTTCCTCGACTGCCTGCGAGGACATTGTTGCGGATGCTATTGAAAAATAAGTCTGAACCTGTTTCAGGCTTTCTTCAACCGATGCGCGAAGTTCTCTGTTTTTCTTCACAAGTTCAAGGAACTGCTTAACCATTTCGTCACGCTTGTCTTTGAGAAGCTTGTGACCGCGACGTGCTGTTTTCAGCCTTTTTTTAAGCTTTGACAGCTCCATTCGCGTTGGATTTACCTTCATTACTGTTGCCATTTTTATCTCCGAAAGGTATATTTAGTGAATTGTTGTTCAGTCCTCTTTTTTCTTTGCGTATTTATCGTAAATAGGCTGTTTTATACGTTTAAGTTCGGAACGCGGGAAAACTGAAAGGAGTTCCCAGCCGAGATCAAGCGTTTCTTCTATGGATCGGTCGGTATCGTACCCCTGATTTACGTATTTTTCCTCAAACTCATCGGCGAATTTGGCATATATACGGTCTATCGGAGTAAGAGCGGCTTCGCCGAGAATAACCATAAGCTCCTTTGCCTCTTTACCTCTTGCGTAGCATGCGAAAAGCTGGTTCATGGTGTTTGCATGGTCTTCTCTTGTTTTGCCTGCGCCTATACCCTTGTCTTTAAGACGGGAAAGAGACGGCAAAACGTCTATCGGCGGGGTAACGCCTTTTTTGTGAAGCTCTCTTGAAAGGATTATCTGGCCTTCGGTGATATATCCCGTAAGGTCGGGAATAGGATGAGTTTTATCGTCCTCGGGCATACTGAGAATGGGAATCATGGTAATAGAACCGTCGCTTCCCTTTCTTCTGCCTGCGCGCTCATACATTGTTGCAAGGTCGGTATACATATATCCGGGATATCCGCGTCTGCCTGGGACTTCTTTTCTTGCGGCTGAAACTTCGCGGATTGCCTCTGCGTAGTTTGTGATATCGGTCATGATAACAAGCACGTGCATGCCTAGGTCAAACGCAAGATATTCTGCCGCTGTAAGAGCGACACGCGGCGTTGAAATACGCGCGATGGCTGAGTCTGACGAAAGGTTTATGAAAAGAACCGTTCTGTCTATTGCTCCTGTGCGCTTAAAATCCGAAATAAAGAAATCCGCTTCTTCGAAAGTAATGCCGACAGCGGCGAAAACAACCGCAAATTTGGAATCGGTACCGAGTACTTTCGCCTGTCTTGCAATCTGCGCTGCAAGATTTGCGTGAGGAAGGCCCGATCCGGAGAAAATTGGAAGTTTCTGACCGCGAACGAGCGTGTTAAGTCCGTCAATTGCGGAAACGCCTGTCTGAATAAATTCGGAAGGATAGTTTCTTGCGGCGGGATTCATCGGAACGCCGTTTATATCCATCATTTTTTCCGCGATAACGGGAACGGCGTTGTCTATCGGTCTGCCAAGACCGTCGAATATCCTGCCGAGGATATCGGGAGAAACGCCGAATTCAATACCCGTGCCGAGAAAACGGACTGAACTTTCGGCAAGATTCATGCCGGCGGAGGAATCGAAAAGCTGAACGACAGCATCGGTTCCGTTTACTTCCAGAACTTTGCAGCGGCGTATTTCGCCTGTCTGAGTACGGATTTCGCCAAGTTCGCCGTAAGTTACGCCCGATACGTTGCGGACAACCATAAGAGGGCCGGCGACTTCCCGGATCGACTTATATTCCTTATGCATTATTCGTCGACCTCCTTCATTTTGAGAATATTTTCAATCTCTTCGTCAATCTGCGCCGATACTTTTCCGAATTCGGAAGGAATATCGGATTCCGGAACGTCCTTCATGTGCGCGATTCTGTCTCTGACGGGGGTGTTGATCAGCTCTTCGAGATCCGCGCCTTTTGACAGAGCGTCAACCGCTTTTTTGTTGAAGTTCATTATAAGAGTGAGAATTGAGTTTTGTTTGGAAAGTGAAGAGTATGAGTCATCAATACTCATTGCGTCCTGCTGCAAAAAGTCTTCACGGATAGACTTTGCCGTTTCCATAGTAAGACGGTCCGCGGCGGAAAGAGCATCTATACCTACAAGTTTTACTATTTCTTCGAGTTCGCTTTCTATCTGAAGTATTTTCAGCGCCTGAGAAGACTGTTTTTTCCAGTCAGGAGCAATGTTTGCGGTAATATAATCTGAAATTTTATCGTAATAAAGAGAGTATGAGTTAAGCCAGTTTATTGCGGGGAAGTGACGTTTGTATGCAAGTGAAGAGTCAAGACCCCAGAAAACTTTTACTATACGCATAGTTGCCTGTGCGACGGGGTCTGAAAGGTCGCCGCCTGCGGGAGATACGGCTCCGATTGCGGAAACAGTACCCGTTCTGCCGTCCGAACCGAGACAGTTGACGTAGCCTGCGCGTTCGTAGAACTGTGCGAGACGGGAAGTAAGATAAGCGGGGTAACCTTCTTCGCCCGGCATTTCTTCAAGACGGCCCGATATT
>CAMZEM010000035.1 GCA_947305805.1 uncultured Clostridia bacterium
TATGCCTGCAAAGAATACAATCCCGATAAAATCGCAGTCATGGGCTTCGCTTTCGGCGCTGGCCCCGCCATCTGCGCAGGCTGCAAAGACGACAGGGTAGACGTTATTATTGCCGACAGCCCGTATCTTGATTTAAAAACGTATCTTGACGGAAATATCTCTGTCTGGTCCCAGCTCCCCGATTTCTTATTCTCGGCATATATAAAAGCGTTGCTTCCCGCTTTTGCGGGCACAGAGCTTGAGTGCTCTCCGCTTTCCGCGGTTACAGGCGCGCAAAACAAGAGTTTTCTGTTTTTGCACGGCGAAAAAGACAATATTTTCCCGTATCAAAACAGCTTAACGCTTGCATCTGCTGCGCAGGACGCCGGAAACGAAGCCTATTATAAGATTTTTGCGGAAGTTCCGCATGCTCTCGGGTATATCTATTCTTCCGACGATTATTTACAGACAGTTCTGACGTTCCTTTATGACAATATGAACTGACGGATTACTTTTTAACTGCGCATATTCCCGATTTCATAACCGCTTTTCTCAAAAACGGCGAATACATAAACGGGCATTTTAAGAGCTTCAGGAATATTACGAAGCGAAGATAAGCAGTGTGTCTTTTATAGTATTTCAGCGGATTTTTTGTGTTGAACGCCTTTGCGAGCGTTTCTGCGGAATACATCGCACGGCTTATTCCCTCAAACGAGCTTGGGCTTACAAACCCCGCCGCTTCTCCCGCAAGATATACGTTGTCTTCCCCGAGGAATATCTGTCCGGTGCTTTTCGGACGCGCAAGCATGCACGCCTCAGTCATTATCGGCTCACCGAAATGTATTCCGTATTTTTCAACGCGCTCTTTCAGGTTGTCAAAGCTTTCACGGCAGTTTTTTGCTTCAAAAGCTCCGCCGAAAAGCATTTTATCCCCCTTTTTTATTATCCACGCGCAGCACTCGGTAGTTTTTTCGTCAAAAATGCACGCATAGCTCGGCACTGCGGTATTCAGCTCAAACAGCTGCTGAATTGAAACGTAACGTCGTATTTTTTTATCGGGAAAGATGTTTTTACGGACTGTCGAGTCACCGCCGTCAGCTCCGATAAGATATTTGCCAAAAACCGTAATCTCTTCGCCGTTGCTTAAAACAGTTACGGCAACACCGTCGTCCGTTTTTGTTATTTTTGTGGCCGTTCCGCAGATTTTTTCGGTTTTTTCGGGAACAAATCCTCGCAGCCATTCGTCGAATTTAAGGCGGTCAACGTTGAGATAATATCTGCGGTACTTCCTCAAAAGATTCTGATGAATATCTATTGTGTCAACGCACGATATCTGTGAATCGGCAACTACTTCTTGCGGCAGCGCAATATTTCTGTCGGCAAAATACTTTTGAGCATCTTCCGAAAGCAATCCTCCGCACGGTTTCTGCGTATTTAAATAAATAATACACGACGAATACTTTTCGTCAATATTTTTCGCAAATACCGCTCCTGCGGGACCTCCGCCGATTATTATAAAATCAAATTTTCGCATTTTTATTTTCACTTTCGCAAATAAATCACAGCAATCTTTACCCAAACACTTTTCGCAGTATATCATATTTACACTATTTTGTCAACCGGAGCCGCAAAATGCTTTTCTCAAGTTTAACATTCATTTATATCTTTCTTCCGCTTCTCTGTATACTGTATTTTTCTATAAAAAACGCAACGTGGCGGCGTGCGATCCTGACGGTATTCTCTCTTGTTTTCTATTCATGGGGGGAGCCCGTTTTTGTTGTGCTTATGCTTGCCTCCGTTGCGGTCAACTACTTTTCGGGACGGTTTATCGATAAAACGGACGACCGCTCAAAGAAGAAAACGTTTCTTATTATTTCCGTTGCCGTCAATCTTTTCGTGCTTTTCGTTTTCAAGTATACGTCAATGATAGTTGAAACCGTCAATCTTATCCCGTCGCTTTCGCTTGCCGTACCCGACATTCCGCTTCCGCTCGGTATAAGTTTTTATACTTTCCAGGCTATGTCTTATACGATTGACGTTTACAGAAACGATGCTCCGTGTCAGAAATCATATCTTTCGCTTCTTTTATACGTGTCGTTTTTCCCTCAGCTTATTGCGGGACCTATCGTCAGATATAAAGACATTGCTGAGCAGATTCCCGAAAGAAAGGCTAATTTCGACGATATTTTTTACGGAATATACCGTTTTTCAGTCGGTCTTGCAAAGAAAACCCTTCTTGCAAACCCGTGCGGGGAAGCTGCCGATTCGCTTCTTAAAATGAGCGTTTCCGAATCCGTTCTCGGTTCATGGACAGGCATTCTTTTCTTTGCGCTGCAGATTTTCTTCGATTTTTCAGGCTATTCCGATATGGCTATCGGACTCGGCAGCATATTCGGTTTCCGTTTCAGAGAAAACTTCGACTACCCGTATATCTCAAAAAGCGCAACAGAGTTCTGGCGCCGCTGGCACATTTCACTCGGAACGTTTTTCAGAGATTACGTGTATATCCCTCTCGGAGGCAACAGAAAAAGGTGGCTTTTCAACGTTTTCTGCGTATGGCTTTTAACGGGACTTTGGCACGGCGCTTCGTGGAATTTCGTAATCTGGGGGCTTTTTTACGCCTGTCTGCTCGTTGCTGAGAAAAAACTGCTTTCAAAGCTCTTTGAAAAAATACCGAAGATCCCCCGAACTGTTTTGCAGTATATCTATATGATTTTTATCACGCTTATCGGCTGGACAGTTTTTTATTTCACCGATTTCGGCGCGCTCTGGCATAATTTTTCGGTAATGTTCGGCGGGGCAGGGGCGCCTGTAAACGATATTTTCATAGATTCGGTTATAATAGACAATGTTGCTCTTTTGATAGTTTCTCTTATTTTCGCATTACCTCTTCCCGCTTATATCTGCAAAAAAATCGGCGCAGCAATCAATAACGAAAACGTATCAAACATATTAAAAACGGTATTCGTCATTGCCCTTATTTTTCTGTCAACCGCCGCGCTTGCGGGCAATTCATACAATCCGTTTTTATATTTCAGATTCTGATTAAGGAGGCGTAGCTGTGAAAAAAATAAAAATAGTCTGCGTCTTCGCTGTCGCAGCTGCCGTTCTTGCGGTATCGCTTTTCAACATCTTCTGGCAGGACCGTCCGACAGTATCGGAACGCGAAAACAGAACGCTCGCATCTTTTCCCCGGTTTTCATTCAAAGCTCTTGCGGACGGCTCGTTTTTTGCCGGTATAGACGAATATGTTTCCGATAATTTTATAGGCAGAGAATTTCTTGTGGATGTTGCACAGAAAACCGAATCCCTACACGGTATTTCGTCTCTTTTGCCCGCAAACGAGGAAGATGTCGTTTTTATCCCATCAAAGACAAGTCAGACGTCTCTGTCGGGCGACGATGAAACGGACGAAAATGAGGAAGTCACCGAAATTCCCGACGACGTTGCTCCCGAAACAGAACCCGAAACAGAAGAAGAACCAATTCCTGAAGAAGAATCGGTTGTTGATGACAGCACTAAAACCGAAACTTCCGTTATCAATAATCCCACCGTAAGACCCACCGATTACGATCCCATACAGTCGGGAAATATCCCCGTCTCGCCAAACGCTAAGGCGGAAGAAAATCCCGTCCCGTCCGAAACGCCGACGGAGCCCGATGAAACACCGACGGAAGAAACGGTTATTCCTGAAGTTACCGAAGAGGTAACCGAAACACAGGAGCAGCAACCTGTCGAAGAACCCGCAAAACAGGAAGAGCCCGCTAAGCAGGAAGAAAGCACAAATACCGGGTCTACTCCCGCTCCGTCCGTTCCCGAATCACCTGCGCCGTCTCAGACAACCCCTCCGCAGACACTTGACAGCGAAAAGGCAGAATTTCTCTCCGACGGCTACATTATTTACCGCAACGCCGTTCATTCCATTCCGTATCTAGTAAAATCCACTGCCGAAAAATACGGAAAAGCGGTAAACCACTACGCAGAGCTTTTCAGCAATTCGCGTGTCACAATCCTCGTTGCGCCTCTGTCTTCGGGTATGATTGACAATGAAAACATCAGAAAAAAAATAACCGATCAGAATTCAATGATCGAAACGATCAACGCTTACTG
The DNA here is from genome assembly GCA_947305805.1 of uncultured Clostridia bacterium. Classification (GTDB taxonomy): domain Bacteria; phylum Bacillota; class Clostridia; order Oscillospirales; family UBA644; genus HGM12619. The sequence goes on from CAMZEM010000035.1 coordinate 4,090, forward strand.
CGGCGACAATATCAATAAAGTAAACGTTTATCCCGCGCTTTTTGCGCACCGTGACGAATATATCTATTTCAGATCCGACCATCACTGGACGGCTCGAGGCGCATATTACGCATACGCCGAATTTGCAAAATCCGTCGGACTTGAACCTACTCCGATTGAAAACATGGAGGAGAAGATTCTTAATTCCTCATGGCGCGGCACAGCTTATTCAATGACAAAAGATGAACGCGTAAAAGCGTTTAAGGATGAGCTTTACGCATATCTTCCAACTAAAAAGAACGAAATGACCGTTTATGAAAGCAACGGAGACGTTATAAAATACAACGGATGCGTCAGAACCTCGTGGAGGGGATATTCCGCATTTATTGCGGGCGACAATCCCTATACTATCATCTCCGTTCCCGAAAACCCCGCGGATATGACGGTGCTTGTTATTAAAGATTCATACGGATGCGCTTTCGTGCCGTTTCTGTGCGAACATTACAGAACCATTATCGTGGCAGATCCGCGTCACGTCAATTTCGATCTTTACGAGCTTCTGAAGGACTATCCGTTAAAAGACATCATTTTTATGACTAACATATTCAACCCCAACGTCGCTTCATGGGTTCGCAACGTAAACCGTATAGTCGGAAACTGATGCGTCTTGAACACAGCGGTGACAAAATGACGGACATTGTCTTTATCAGCCATTATCAGTCGCCCCTCGGAGGCATTACTCTTGCATCAAACGGCGACGCGCTTACGGGATTGTGGTTTGACGGGCAGAAATATTTCCCGCAAAAACTGATTTCAGAGGGCACTGCAGCCGACATTCCCGTTTTTTCGCAGACAAAAAAGTGGCTCGACGTTTATTTCAGCGGAAAAGAGCCGGATTTTACTCCGCCTATATTTCAGCGCCAAACTTCTTTCCGCAATGACGTATACAATATTCTTCTGTCAATCCCGTACGGACATACGGTAACATACGGAGAGATAGCGAAAATCATTGCGGATAATAAAGGCGTAAAGCGCGTTCCCGCCCGCGCGGTAGGCGGCGCTGTGGGACATAACCGTATCGCGCTTATCGTGCCCTGCCACAGAGTCGTGGGAGCAAACGGCGCACTTACGGGCTATTCAGGCGGCATAGATAAAAAGACCGCGCTTTTAAAACTCGAAAAAATCATATGAAAACATAATCAAAAAAAGAGTCTGTGCAACGCACAGACTCTTGATTTTTATTCGGTTTTGTCGGTTAAATTATTATTAATCAGAAAATCGGAGGATGTTTTGAAGAAATCGGCAAAAACCGCAAGTTCAATATCGGTTACAAACCGTTGACCCGATTCAATTCTCTGAATGGCATTTTTATCAATGTCAAGTCCTAAAAGCTGAAGTTGATCCGCAAGTTTTCTTTGAGAAATCTTCATGCCCTTTCTTAAAGCCGCAATATTCTTTCCGCAAATATTGTTTTTGCCGTCCCCTGTTTTATTAATAAACAATTCAACACCTCATTTTGACATTCACTGCTTGACATTATGTTTATTATATGCTATAATAACACAATAATTGACATTTACAGAATGTCAAATTAAGTTTTTTTAAAGGAGGATTTGGTTATGGCGCTTATTAGATGCCCAGATTGCGGAAAAGAAATATCTGATCGCGCTGCTTCGTGTATGTACTGCGGATGTCCTATTGGCGCTGCTCAGGACGGAGTATTACGGGTACAATTGAATTCTTTGTGGAAGTTGATTGGTGACATGTCAATTAACGTTACATTCGATGGCAAAACTGTACATTTGACTAGGGGTTACTACCATGATTTTGTTGTGCCTGCAGATGGGAAAAATCATATGGGAATAATAGTTTGTACCAAAGGATTGGGACTATTGGGAGGAACAACTTTCAATATTTCATGTAAATCTGGTGAGAGCAAAAAAATATTCATTACGTACAACGACGGAAATTTCATCAACAAATGGGAATATAGAGAAGAGTTCTTTACTACGAAATGATAAACTAATCAAAAGAATCTGATATTAGCCTTTTCTGCGTTGTATGTCCTTGAATGGGAAATGATGCTTCTCCTAAGATGTGAAAAGCATATTGAAGAATGCTGTCTTTTTAAAATTAAACAGGAAGCTGTTGATGAAGCAACAGAACATTGAGGTTTCAGAAAAAAGTTTATTGGCTTGGATAGACCTTGTTAATATGAATATTGAAGATATCAAAAAAGCAGGAATATAAAATTCGGGCTGCCGTTTTCGGCAGCCCGATAAATTTTTATGGTTTTTCGCTTTTATGCCAGGCAGAAGCGGTGGAGACGGACGGCGTAATCTTCGTCCTTCTTTTCGTTCGTAAATACAAGTCTTACAACGTTTGCTTTAACCGGAGCGAACTCCCGAACGGTGAGTGTATCGGTGTTATCCTTTACAGTGTCTGCAATTTTCCACTCGTCTTCTCTGCGAAGCTTGTATTCAAGGCGGAAATCCCTGTTATTCAGCTTAAAGCCGTTGCGTGCGCCCGTTCCCTGCGTGAGCCAGCGCGAAATCGTCTTTGTTCCGCCGAGGAAAAGCTCTATATACGCCTCTCCGTTTTCGTCAAATTTCGAATGCCAGAATCTTTTGCCCGTTCCGTCAAGAGCGTTTTCGGGACCGTTGAAACCTTCGTGCATAATATTTGTTCTGCACGGCCTTTTTTCGAGCAGATCTTTGCCGAAATCCATCGTTTCCGCGGTAACCGTAATGTCTTTCGTTACCGCAATAAGCGCTCTCGTGTCGTCCGTAAAAATAATGCCGTCGCCAGTCCAGCGTTTGAAAACTTTTCCGTTTTCGTAAGTCAGGGGAGCTTCAACAAAGAAAGTCTTTTCCTCGCCAACCTCTTTTACCTCTTCTCCGAGCTCCGTTTTTATCGTTACTTTGTATGTCTTTTCGGTTTCGGATGAATCGTAAAGCAGATTAGCCGGCACTGCTTCGTCCGTTCTGTCAAACGTTGCGGTTGCCGCGGTAATTATGATATTTTCGTCGCACGGGAAGGTGATTTCCTTTACACCTTTCACGTTTATGCAGTATCTGAACAGATATGCAAACAGATAAAGTCTGTCTCCTTCGGCGTTGTGGGTGTGGGTATAGCACGCCGCAAGATCGTCCCGTTTTATTCTCGCAAGCTGATGTTTGCTGCCTATAAGGTCCCACTCGCCGATTTTTTCGCTAAAATCCTGAATTCTTACGGTAACCGTCTTTTTGCCGACCTTGAATTCCGCGTCTCTGTCTCCGTCAGACGTTGCAACAATCCAGAGTTTATCTGCGCCTTTGGGAATCTTTACGGTCTGACCGGAACAGATCATTCCGTTCATTTTCCCCTTTTTGCCCATTTCAAACGGAATTCCGCCCACGGTTATTTTTTCGCTGTAAATCTCTTCGGGGATAGAAATGCCTCTGAAAAGATCTCCGACCGTGCGTTTTTCGTTTTGAGACGTTATTCTCTTGTCGTAGGACAGGGGGATTGACACCGTTTTGCGCTCTTCCGCCTCGTCTTTGCTCAGCACAATCGCAAAAGTTTTAACTTCAAACGGTTTCAGGTTGAATTTCAGTCTGTTTCCGTTCGCTTTTAAGGCTTTAATTTCTTCTTCGTAACCGTTTGTTTCCGCGGCGGAAATAATATCTTTGCCGAATCTGAGGAACGCGCCTTTAACGCCCTTGCCCGTCATTTCCTGCACGCGGACTATCGTTCTTTCGCCCTTTTCCTCTTTTTTAACCGCTTTTACAACAAATTCTTTGCCGCTTGTTTCAATAAGGGAGAATTCGGAAAACTTACCGTCGTGTTTCGGACAGATAAACGGAATAAGCGGCTGATTGAACGCGGCTGCTCTAAACGGTGTTTCGGTTCTGTCACCCTCGTGAGCGGCAATTGAATATCTGAAAATGTTTGTTCCGAATTCCTGGAAGCACTGCGCAGACCACAGCAAAGCGCCCCAGCTCGGAGTATGTATAAGCGTAAGGCGAAGCGTTCCGTCGTCAGGCTTATCTATGCCGTATTTGCAGTCGTTTATCAGTGAAACGCCGTATTCGCCGCTCTTATCCGTAATATCCGCCCACTGATGGTGTGTATATTCGTAATAAGGTTCGCACGTCGTATTTCCGCGCGTTATAGCGCCGAGTCCTATATCGAAATCCGCATTTTCGTTTTTTGCCGTGAACGGGAATGTCAGTTTCAGAAATGAGTGCTGCTCTCTCCATTCGATACGGCAGTCAACGTCCACTCTGTCTCCGCCTTCGCAAAGACTGATAATCTGCACGAATTTGCTGTTTCCGTAATGACGCGTAACCTTAAGAGATACTTTTGCGGGACCTTTGTCCGCAATCTCCGTTTCCGCTTTTCCGCCAACGAATTTAGGCTCGTCCGTATAGCTTATATAATCTATTTCCCAGGACGGATATACTCTTGATTCGTCATGGGTTATCTGAAAACGCGACGGTTTTTCCATAAGCTCTTTTTCAAGCTTTTTGTCGTAAATAGAGAAAATATCGCCGTTTTTATCTATTCTTACTTTATATCTTCCGTTTTCAAGCGACGTTTTCGTAACCGAAAGCTCCGATTTTGCTCTTCTTGCGCTCCTGCTTTCCTTAATAGCAAAAACCCTGAATCCCGTTGCGGGTACGGTTGCGGTAAATTTAACAACACCGTCTTTTATCTGCGCGGGATATTCGTTTCCGTCTGCATCGTGAACACGGACAAAATCCGATTTCAGCCCTGTTTTTACCTCTACTTCTCCGTTAACTTCACTTGCAACGGGATTGAAAACAACAACAGGCGTGCCGTCAACGTCGGTTTTCATCTTTTTTGACACCGCGCCGACAGCGTTTTTCAGCTCGGTTGCAAACATATTCAGAGATACGATGTAATCGTTGTGCGAGTATGCGTTTGCGCTCGGAATCGACGTCCCCGGAAGATCGTCGTGGAACTGATGCCACAAAAACTGTTTCCACGCAAAATCAAAATTCTCTGTCGGATATTTCTCGCCTGCAAGCAGTCCGGCGGCAATCGCCGCTTTTTCCACGCTGTCTGCAAGCAGTTCGTTTTTTCTGTTCCAGCGCTTGTTTATTGCCCTTGACGTATATGCTCCGTAACCGTGCGGAATAAGCAGTTCTCCGTCGTAAAGCGGCAGTTTTGCGTCTTCGGCGGGAGTAATGTCGTTGTAAAGCTGATCCGTCGATGCCATTACAACCTCGTAAAGTCCGTTTTCGTTGTCTTCAAGCGCTTCCGTTATCATTCTTGCCGAGGACTCTTTCGGACTTCCGCCGTAGTCACCCGTTCCGAAATAGCGCACCTTTTTGCCTACTCCCGAAATCTCCTCGTTTTTCTTTATCATTTCAAGATATTCGGGACGTTTGTTTACGGGCGTTTCGTTGCCGCCGTCGTCAAAGTTGCAGCCGTATCCGCCCGGATCAAGCACCGTATACACGTATTTTCCGTCGGGGCCTCTCCACTTGCCTATATCCATTCTCTGACCTTCTTCGGTCTTATACGGTTTTAAAACCTCGCCGTCTTTTATAACGGGAGCGCCCATGCCCCAGCCGAGCTTCTGCGTTGAAAAACCGTTAAGCCCCATATGCGCTTCAATTGAAGGAAGAGCGTACGAAAATCCGAAACAGTCAGTCAGAAAAATATCAGTGCTCTTTTTGCCGAACTCCTTTTCGAAAAAGCCGTTGCCTGTAAGAACCTGGCGCATCAGCGCTTCGGACGAGGGAATATTTACGTCACACGCATCCCATGTGCTTCCCGCAACGTTCCAGCGTCCCGCCGCAACGTATTCTTTCAGCTTTTTGTAAAGATCGGGGTAATATTCTTTTGCGAGTCTGTATCTGAAAGCGCCTTCAAAGTTAAACTTATAACCCGGGTATTTTTCTATAAGCTCAAAATTGCGCTCCAGAGTGTTTTTTATACAGTCGCGAATCGTATCCTGTATATCCCAGTTCCACTGAGTGTCAAGATGCGCATCCGAAACGGCATAAAGTTTGCGTTTGTTTTTTTCTTTTTTCGCAGACATAACCAATACCTCACAGTTTCTTTTGTTTACCTATTGCGAAAATCTTCTGTTTCAGTATAGCATAAAGAAAGATTAAAATCAACAAATTTTGAAATTTAACAAAAATTTGCTTTTTACTCCCTTTACACTCCCATAAATAATGATATAATGAAAAAAAACGTTTCAGAGGTTAAAAATGGACAATAACGGCAATAACGGCGAAAACAACGTTGAAACTGTTGATCTTACCGAAAAAATAAAAACCGAAGCGAAAGATTTGAAGAAAAAACTGTCAAAATATATAACGAAAAGGGAAATAATCATCGTTGCGGCCGTTGTGCTCGTTGTTTTCCTTATACTTTGCGATAAACCGTATTCCGCTGATTTCTTTTCCATGTGGAAACCCGCTTTCTGGTCCGTTAAAAAAATATCGGACGATGACGGCTATAAAGTTACCGTTCCGAAAGCCGGCGCGAGCGACAGCGGAATCGAGCTTGACAATGTTATTATAAAAGACATTTCTTCGGAACTCACCGATGAAATAGCTACTCCGAAGGACTATATCCTGGACCAGATAAACTTTCAGACCGACAGGGCAGATAAGAAGCACTATCCGAGAGGCACGGTTGTTGAACAGTTTCAGCTGTTCGATGCCGGAAGTATGAAAATAGGGGATCAGGAAGCGTATTATTTCATTTTCTCTCCCGGCGGAGAATATTCAGGAAACAAGCTTTTGCAGGTTGCCATAAAAAAAGGCGACAAGATGATTCTTGCAACGTTCAGAAGCCGCTGGATGTATTTTGACGACAACTATCAGAAGGCGCTCAACCTCATTCGCTCTATCAGAATAAAATAAATACAGCTGTTTTTTCAGGGGAGGGGAATCGTATGATTGCAAAAGACAAAAAAACCGCAGGCGCCGACGAGCGAACTCCGTCAAAAGCGCAGTATTTTTCATGGGTAAACAATACAAACGAGGGCTCAAGCGAAGAGCAGACCCTTGCAAATCTCGAGTATTTTCGCTGGATGTATGAAAAATACGGCATGCATCTTGATATTTACGCATTTGATGCCGGAAATCTCGATACGTTTTGCGAAAAGTATTATGCGGAAAGAATTCCGCTCATAAAAGAAAAATTCCCCGAGGGATTCGCAAATATCATAGCCGCCGCCTCAAAAACCGATACAAAACTCGGTATGTGGTGCGGTCCGGACGGATTCGGAGATACCGAAGAGGAAGCGCGGGAGCGCCGTGAAACTATGGTTTCTTTTTGCCGCGACTACGGTTTCGCGCTTTTTAAGATGGACTCCGCATGTTCCGGTCTCAGACCCGAAAAACGTCCCGAATTCGCAAAAATGATGGAAGAGTGCAGAAAATATCAGCCCGAACTGATAGTCCTCTCCCACCGTCTTAACCTCGGAGAATGCGAAAAATACGTAACCACTTTTCTCTGGCAGGGCGGAGAAACGTATGTTGACGTCCATACCGCAAACACGTGCACCGCGCCCCATCACAGAGCATTTGTTTTTACCAGAGGCGAAACCGAAGGGCTTATGCGTCTTACCGAAGACCACGGCGTCTGCCTCTCCTCCTGTATGGACAGGTTTGAGGACGACCTCATTTATCAGGCATTCAACAGAAATTTAATTCTTGCCCCGGAAATATACGCCAACCCGTGGCTTTTAAAAGACAGCGAACACGCTGCCCTTGCGTATATTTACAATCTTCACCGCCAATACAACGATATTCTTACCGAAGGTATCATACTTGACGAAGAAAAATACGGACCTAACGCAGTAAGCAGGGGAAACGGGGAAAGAAGACTTGTTTCTTTCGGCAACGCTTCGTGGAATAAGAAGAAAGTTTCAGTAAAACTCGATAACGAAATCGGTCTTGAAAAGTGCGGCAAAGTATCCGTTATTATTCGCCATCCGTATATTAAGCTTATCGGAGAATTTGAATACGGCAGCGAAGTTGAAGTTGTTGCAGACCCGTTCAGAGCTGTCCTTCTTGAAATATGCGGTTCAAACGTTGCTCCCAAACTCCTTTGCGACAAACCGCACCGCATGATAGGACTTTCCGATTACGAAGAGGTCAATACCGAATATGAAATAAAGAAGCTCGGCACAGCTTCGACCGTTCCCGTCCCGTCAACCGCAGTAAAACTCGCCGAAACCGCTCTTTTCACTATGGATAACGATTCGCTCGAAACACGTTCTCTTAGACGTGCCGGAAAAACTTCCGTTCCCGTTGTTCAGAGAGCGAGAGACCTCTTCTTTTCACAGAAAACATATCTTCTTCGCGGATGTGACGGCTCTTTTGCGTTTGACGGCAAAAAGGATACGTTTTTTGACGGTGTGTCGCTTTTCCGCTGGGGCGGACTGCGTATCGACGGAGGATGTCTGCGCGTTGATTTCGGAAAAGAATACTACGCCGACCGCGTTGAATTCGAGTATTTTTCTCCCGATACTCCGATTAAGGAATCTCCCGAAAATCCCGCGGCAACATCAATAGATATTTCAACGGATCTTCTCAACTGGACAAAGTGCCGCGACAGCAGCCTGAAAACTACCGAACGTGAAACCGCCGAATATGTAAAGGTCGAGTTTGACGAGCTGAGCACACTTGAAGGTAATAGATGCGTCCTTTCCTTCAATATTCACGATAACGTAAGATATCTCCGTATGCCCGACCCGATGTACAGAATATACCGCATCTCCCTTTTCAAAGGCGACAAGGAGATTGCGCTGAGTAACCCGAAAGCAAACAATCTTATTCCTTCAACCGAAAAACGGCCCGTCGTCGGAGCGCAGATGACCGTAGTCCGCGTTAAACGGGAGGACTGGAAAGAGGGCTCGTATCTTTCGGTCGCTCTTGAGGGCGTTCATGGAGTTGAAGGCGCATTTGCGGTTGCCGAATGCCTCGGTACCGTTTACGGCGCAACAGACCGCGCTCCGTCTTTCTTATCTAACGTATGGGAATACGGCGTAAGAAAAACCGACAAAAACTATACTTACTACATCCCCGTAACAAAAGAAATGACGGAAAGAGATATCCGCATCTGGGTATTGCTTTTTGACAGAGAACATACGGATTTCCGATCCGATATCTATATGTGTCATCCTCTTTCCGATTAAACAACAAAACAAATAAAAAAATAATTTCCTCGGTTTATCCGAGGGAATTATTTATATCAGTATGTTTTTTAATTAATACATTCCGCCCATGCCGGGGTTTGCTGCGGGAGCTGCGGGAGCAACGGGTTCTTTCTTTTCCGCTACGAGGCTTTCGGTGGTAAGTACCATTGAAGCTACTGAAGCGGCGTTTTCAAGAGCAGAACGTGTAACCTTTGCGGGGTCTACTATACCTGCCTTAAACATATCAACGTATTCTTCGTGAAGCGCGTCAAAGCCGCAGTTGCTCTTTCTTGAAGTCTTTACCTTTTCTATAATTACGGCTCCTTCTATGCCCGCATTTGCGGCAATCTGCTTAATGGGAGCTTCGAGAGAACGCAGTACGATGTTTGCGCCGGTCTTTTCGTCGCCGTTAAGAGCTTCAACGAGTTTTTCAAGTCTCGGTATTGCGTTGAGGTAAGCCGTTCCGCCGCCTGCTACTATACCTTCTTCAACAGCTGCTTTCGTAGCTGCAAGAGCATCTTCGATACGCAGTTTCTTTTCTTTCATTTCCGTCTCGGTTGCAGCGCCTACTTTGATAACCGCTACGCCGCCTGAAAGCTTAGCGAGACGTTCCTGAAGTTTTTCTTTGTCGAAATCGGAAGTTGTTGTTTCGATAGCAGCTTTGATCTGTGCGATACGGCCTTTGATTTCGTCTTTATTGCCTACGCCGTCAACGATAATCGTATTTTCTTTTGTAACTTTAACCTGACGCGCTCTGCCGAGCTGGTCTACGGTTGTGGATTTAAGTTCAAGACCGAGCTCTTCGCTTATTACTTCGCCGCCTGTAAGGATAGCGATGTCTCTGAGCATCTCTTTGCGTCTGTCGCCGAATCCCGGAGCTTTTACGGCAACGCATGTAAACGTTCCGCGCAGTTTGTTAACGATAAGTGTTGAGAGAGCTTCGCCTTCAACGTCTTCTGCGATTATAACGAGTTTCTTTCCGCTCTGAACGATCTGTTCGAGAAGGGGAAGGATTTCCTGAATATTGCTTATCTTTTTATCTGTTATAAGAATGTATGCGTCGTCGATAACGGCTTCCATTTTGTCGGTATCGGTTACCATGTAAGGAGTGATATATCCGCGGTCAAACATCATACCTTCAACAACTTCTTTTGTTGTTTCGGCTGTCTTGCTTTCCTCTACGGTTATAACGCCGTCGGAAGTAACCATTGCCATAGCGTCCGCAATGAGCTGACCGATGTATTCATCGCCTGCGGAAATAGTTGCAACTCTGGCAATATCTTCGGGGCCGTTAACCTTCTTGGCGTTGTTTTTTATCTCCGCAACCGCTTCCGCTACTGCCTTCTGAATACCCTTTTTAAGGATCATCGGGTTTGCGCCTGCGGCAACGTTCTTCATACCTTCGTTAATAAGCGCCTGCGCAAGCAGCGTAGCTGTGGTTGTACCATCGCCGGCAACATCGTTTGTTTTTGTGGCGACTTCTTTAACAAGCTGTGCGCCCATATTCTCAAAAGCGTCGTCAAGCTCGATTTCCTTTGCGATTGTTACGCCGTCGTTGGTGATGAGGGGTGAACCGAATTTCTTGTCAAGAACAACGTTTCTGCCTTTCGGTCCGAGTGTGATTTTAACTGTGTCGGCAAGAGTGTCAACGCCTTTCTGAAGGGCTTTGCGCGCATCTTCGCCGTGAAGAATTTCTTTTGACATATATCTTATCCTCCGTTATTTGACTATTGCGAGAATATCGCTCTGCTTAACGATTGTGTATTCAACATCGTCAATTTTAACTTCCGTGCCGGAATACTTGCTTGTGAGAACTTTATCGCCTTTTTTAACGTACATTACTATTTCGTTTCCGTCGATAACTCCGCCGGGACCTACCGCTACTATCTCCGCAATCTGGGGTTTTTCCTTTGCGGAACCGGTAAGAATAATGCCGCTTTTTGTTGTTTCTTCGGCTTCAACCATCTTGAGAACAACTCTGTCAGCCAAAGGTTCGATTGTCATGGATATTTCCTCCTTGGAATTATAATAATTTATTTTAGCTTTTTCAACTCTG
>CAMZEM010000036.1 GCA_947305805.1 uncultured Clostridia bacterium
CGAACTATCCCGAAGTATTCGAAAAGCACAATGCAGCATGCATAAACTGCGGTCCCGCAATATGCAAATATACGGGCCACGGCGGAAAGAGCGGAGCTTCAGACGCATGTCCCGAATTTATAACGAAGCTTCTCTCGATTTTTGACGAGGCAAACGTTATTTATCAGTTTACCGAGCTTGGCAGAGTTGACCAGGGCGGCGGCGGTACCGTTTCGCAGTTTATTGCGGACAGGAATATAGAGGTTCTCGACATCGGCGTTGCAATGCTTTCAATGCATGCGCCATGCGAAGTGGCCGCAAAGACGGATATTTACATGCTTGACAGGCTCTGCAAGGCATTTTATGAAAAATATTAACTGAAAATCCGAAAAATATATGTAATTCCCGGGAAAGATGTTTACTTTTCCGGGAATTTGTGTTATAATATAAAGTGATATAATCTTTGATTATAAAATCTTATATTTTATTAAAATAATATTAAATTAATCGGGTTTTCACGCCCGAAGGAGCACATTGAATGAAAAGAGTTTTTACATCCGAATCGGTAACCGAAGGACATCCCGATAAAATATGCGACAGAATTTCAGATGCGGTTCTTGACGCGATAATAGCGCGCGACCCCGTTGCGAGAGTGGCATGCGAAACGTGCGTAACTACGGGCATGGTCCTTATAATGGGAGAGATTACAACCGACTGCTACGTTGAAATTCCGCATATTGTCAGAGAAGTTATCAACGGTATCGGCTACGACCGCGCGAAATACGGATTTGACGGTTCAACATGTTCCGTACTCACCTCGATAGAAGACCAGTCTGCGGATATTGCCCTCGGCGTTGACCGCGACGGTGCGGGCGACCAGGGAATGATGTTCGGTTTTGCGTGCGACGAAACCGAAACGCTTATGCCGATGCCCATATACTATGCGCACAAGCTTGCAAAAAAACTGACTGACGTAAGAAAACAGGGCACGCTCGGTTTTCTGCGCCCCGACGGAAAATCGCAGGTTACCGTTGAATACGAAAACGACAGACCCGTCCGCATAAGCGAAATAGTCATTTCCGCCCAACACTCACCGGTAGTAAGTTATGACGCCATAAAAGATGGTCTTATCGAAGAGGTTATCAAACCGGTAATTCCCGAAGGTATGATCGATAAAAACACACGCATTTTCGTTAACCCGACGGGACAGTTTATAATCGGCGGACCTCAGGGCGACAGCGGACTTACCGGCCGCAAGATAATTGTAGACACATACGGCGGATACGCAAGACACGGCGGCGGAGCTTTTTCGGGCAAAGACCCGACTAAGGTTGACAGAAGCGCGTCGTATATGACGCGCTATATTGCGAAAAACATAGTAAAAGCAGGCATAGCTAAAAAATGCGAAATACAGGTTGCATACGCAATAGGCGTTGCTGAACCGGTTTCCGTCTGCGTTGATACGTTCGGCACGGGCATAATCCCCGATGAAAAGCTCACTCAGGCGGTCCTCGACGTATTCGATCTGCGTCCGAAATCAATTATAGAAAAGCTCGATTTAAGAAAGCCGATTTATCAGCCGCTTTCCGCATACGGACATTTCGGCCGCGAAGACCTCGGTGTAAAGTGGGAAATCTGCGATATGACCGACGAGCTTTTAAAAGCGGTTAAACATGTTTAAGTCCGACTGTCATATACATACCGATTTTTCGCCGGACGGAAAACAGACGCCGCAGGAAATGCTTAATGCGGCGGCAGAGGCGGGGCTGACGGAGATAACCGTTACAGAGCACTGCGAGTGCAACGACAACGCGGCGCTGCCCGCGGGTGCGACGCCGTGGCCGGATCTTGACGTTAAATCATACACCGAAACATTTGAAAAACTGAGAGAAAATTCCCCGATTAAAATCAACATAGGCATAGAGCTCGGTCAGGCAACTCAGGGGAAAGAATACGCGGCAAAAATGACTGCCGCCTATAACTGGGATTTCATTCTCGGCTCGCTTCACAACGTAAGGAACGAACTTGATTTTTGCTACATCAACTACAAAGAAAGAGATTTTAAAAAGCTTTTTTCCGAATATTTCGATCAGCTTTACGAAACGGTTTTATTGGGTGGGTTCTCCTCGCTTTCGCATCTTTACTACCCCGTAAGATATATTTACCGCGCGGGAATGAGCGTTGATATGTCCGTGTTTGACGAACAGATATACGCCGTCTTGGAGCTTTGCGCGAAAAAGGATATCGGACTTGAAATCAATACGAGCACGCTTAACGATAAATACGCCGATTTCGTTCCGGGGCTGAAATATGCCTCTGTGTTTAAAAAACTCGGAGGAAAAATCGTAACCGTCGGCAGCGACGCCCACCGCGCGGACAGAGTCGGTCTTGGCATAAACGCTGCGTACGAAATGATAAAGCAGGCGGGTTTTACCGAAGTTGCAACGTTCGAAAAGCAGATACCCGTTTTTCATAAAGTTTAACCGATTGTTTTTCCCGAAAGGAATTTAGTAAAATGACCAAATTAAGAGAAAAAGTGCTGCGTTTTCTTGAAAACGACTGCAGATTTACGGCAAAAAACATTGCGGATGCTCTTGACGTTACGGAACAGGAGGTTGCGGACGTTATCGCCTCATGTATCGACGACGGAACAATACTGGGCTACAAGGCGCTTATAAACTGGGATAAAACCGAGCGCGACTACGTTTCCGCAATGATAGAAATAAAAGTTCAGCCCGAAAAAGGCGAAGGATTTGACAGCGTTGCAAGAAAAATATGCGCATTTGACGAAGTAGTGTCGGTATTTCTCATGTCGGGCGGTTTCGATCTTGCTGTAATGCTTGAAGGAAAGAGCATGCGCGAGGTTGCGCTTTTCGTTGTTGAAAAGCTCGCCGTAATAGACGGCGTTACGGGAACCGCAACCCATTTTGTTTTGAATAAATACAAAGATAAAGGTATTATTTTCGGCGAGAGAGAAAAAGATACGAGAGTAATGGCGGAGTTTTAGGCTGATATGGATTACGAAAAACTTCTTACCGATACGGCGAGGGATTTAAAGCCGTCCGGTATACGGAAATTTTTTGACGTTGCCGAGCGCATTCCCGATGTAATTGCTCTCGGCGTGGGCGAACCTGACTTTAAAACTCCGTGGCACATACGCCAGGCAGCGGTAGACGCTCTCTCAAAAGGCCAGACACGCTATACGTCAAACGCAGGACTTATGCCGCTCAGGGAAGAAATAGCAAATTACATGAAAAGACGTTTCGCTCTCGAATACAGTCCCGCAAACGAAATCACCGTTACCGTGGGCGGCAGCGAAGCGATAGACAATATAATCCGCTCCGTTGTGTCTTCCGGGGACGAAGTGCTTATTCCGGAGCCGAGTTTCGTATGCTATGCTCCGCTTACGGAGCTTGCGGGCGGCAAGCCGGTAATACTGCCCACGTACGAAAAAGACGGCTTTAAGCTAATGCCCGAAACCGTTAAAAGAGCTGTTACGAAAAAAACAAAACTTCTTATAATGCCGTATCCGAACAATCCCACAGGCGCGCTGATGGAAAAAGAGGATTACGAAAAGATAGCCGAAGTGCTTAAAGGAACAAATATCCTTGTGCTTGCGGACGAAATATACATCGAGCTTAATTATTCGGGCAAACATCCTTTCTCGTTCGCTCAGACCTAAGGAATGAAGGAAAGAACGATAGTTGTAAACGGTTTTTCAAAAACGTATGCCATGACGGGCTGGAGAATCGGATTTGCGTGCGGTCCGAAGGAGATAATGAAGGCGACGCTGAAAATACATCAGTACGGCATAATGTGCGCTCCCACCGTTTCGCAGTACGCCGCAATCGAGGCACTGAAAAACGGAGACGAAGACATTGAATATATGCGTCAGAATTACAATATGAGACGCCGTTTTCTTCTCGATGCGTTTGAGGCGATGTCCGTTCCGTGTTTTGAACCGAAGGGCGCTTTTTACGTATTCCCGAATATTTCCGAGTTTGCAACAACGTCCGACGCTTTCTGCAACGATTTTCTCGAAAAAGCGCACGTTGCGGTTGTACCGGGAAACGCGTTCGGGGCAAGCGGAGAAGGATTTATACGCATTTCATACGCATATTCTCTCGAACATCTGAAAAAAGCCGTAGAACGGTTTGAAAAATACATCAAGAGGTGAAAAATGACATACTCGGCATATGCCAAATTAAACCTCACGCTCGATATTCTCGGTAAAAGAGAAGACGGATACCACAATATCGAATCTGTAATGCAGACAATCTCGCTTTGCGACCGCCTCACCGTTGATTTTCATCCCGGCAACGGCAGACAAAACGAAATAAAAATATCCTCTTCCGATCCGACTCTTCCCACAGACGGAAATAATCTCTGTTTTCGCGCGTGCGAGCTGTTTTGCGACACATTCGCAATCAGCGGCGCATCCGTTGAAATCCGAATCGAAAAAAATATTCCCGTCGGCGCGGGGCTCGGAGGCGGAAGCTCCGACTGCGCGGAAACGCTGAAAGCTTTAAACGATCTTTCCGGTATTAACGCTTCGTCCGAAACGCTTGAAAAAATCGGAGGAAAGCTCGGCGCAGACGTGCCGTTTTTCATCAAAGGCGGATGCCGCAAAGCGGAGGGAACGGGAACAGAGCTTTCGGGCGATTATTCTTTCGGTGATTTTTCCGTCGCGCTTGCAAAGCCCGTAAAACCGCTTATGACGGGAGAAATATACAGAGAGTTTGACGAAATAGCCGCAAACGGAAAAGACGTTTTTACGAAGCCCTCAACCGAAAAGTTTTTATCCGCAAAAAACCGCTGGAAATACGTTTCAAATATGCTTGCTCCCGTTTCTGAAAGAAAAAACGCGGAGATTGCGGCAATTAAAAGAGAGTTTCTTTCTCTCGGCGCTCTCGCTGCCGAAATGACGGGCAGCGGACCGACCGTTTTTGCGGTTTTTGCCGACGAAACAGAGGCAAAAAAAGCTCTTGCTGAGCTGAAAAACCGTATACCCGCAGGATTTTGCGGAGTTTTTAAACCGGTGAAAATATAAAATTTCAATATTATCAAGGGGAAATTACAATCATGGAATTCATGGGTCTTAATGAGATACGCGAAAAATATCTCAGCTTTTTTGAGTCCAAAGGACATCTGAGAATGGAATCTTTTCCGCTCGTACCTCAGAACGACAAAAGCATTCTTCTCATCAACGCGGGCATGACGCCGTTAAAGCCTTATTTTACAGGTCAGCAGACCCCGCCGAGAAAACGCGTCACAACATGTCAGAAATGTATAAGAACGCCCGATATCGAGCGCGTAGGCAAGACGTCGCGTCACGGCACTTTTTTTGAGATGCTCGGAAACTTCTCTTTCGGCGATTACTTCAAACGCGAAGCTACCGCGTGGGCGTGGGAATTTGTAACGCAGGTAATGAAGCTGCCCGTTGAGAAGCTTTACGTTACCGTTTATCAGGATGACGACGAGGCATACGATATATGGACGAAAGAAGTAGGCGTTGATCCGTCACACGTTTCTCGTCTCGGCAAAGAGGACAATTTCTGGGAACACGGCTCCGGTCCGTGCGGCCCGTGCAGCGAAATATATTTTGACCGCGGCCCCGAAAAAGGATGCGGAAAACCCGACTGCCACGTTGGATGCGACTGCGACAGATACGTTGAATTCTGGAATCTCGTATTCACACAGTTTGACAATGACGGAAACGGAAACTACTCGCTTCTCGAGAAGAAAAACATCGATACCGGTATGGGACTTGAACGTCTTGCATGCATAATGCAGGGTGTTGATTCGCTCTTCGACGTAGACACGATCAAAAACATTACAAACCGTCTTTCCGAAATGTCCGATAAAAAATACGGCGAGTCGCCCGAAGCGGACGTATCGCTGCGTGTTGTTACCGACCATATCAGAAGCACAACGTTCATGGTATGCGACGGCGTACTTCCGTCCAACGAAGGCAGAGGCTACGTTTTGCGCAGACTTCTGCGCAGAGCAGCGCGTCACGGAAAGCTTCTCGGCATTAAAGACAGCCATTTCCTCTGCGAGCTTGTAGACGTTGTTATCCGCGAAAGCGGCGCGGCATACCCGGATCTCATCGAAAAGGCAGACTATATAAAGAAAGTAATCGAAAACGAGGAAAACTCGTTTAACCAGACAATAGACAGAGGTCTTGTGCTTCTTTCGGACCTTACCGATAAGCTTGCCGCGGAAGGTAAAACAGTTCTTGCGGGAGAAGATGCGTTTAAACTTTACGATACGTTCGGCTTCCCCCTCGACCTTACTCTTGAAATCCTTGAAGAAAAGGGTCTTACCGTAGACGAAGACGGTTACAACGCTCTTATGAAGGAGCAGAAAGAAAAAGCGAGAGCCGCAAGAGGAAACGACACCGCCTGGAAGGGCGACGAAACGCTTGAAGGCGTTGAAAAAACCGTATTTACCGGTTACGACACACTTGAAAACGATGCGAAAGTAATTGCGCTCGTTATAAACAGCGAGCGTGTTTCAGAGGCGTTTACCGGCGCGGAAGTTCAGATAGTCCTTGACAGAACGCCGTTTTACGGCGAGAGCGGCGGACAGGTGGGAGATATCGGATATCTTTCAAAAGACGACGCGGTAATAAGAATTCACGACGTTAAGCGCGTAAACGGCATATTCGTCCATTACGGACATATCGAAGAGGGTGAGCTGACCGTAGGCGACTGCGTTACGGCGGAAGTTGACGGGGAAAACAGACAGAGCATAATGAGAAATCACAGCTCCGTTCATCTTTTGCAGTCCGCACTCAGAGAAGTTCTCGGCACTCACGTTGCTCAGGCAGGCTCTTACGTTGACGCAAAGCGCGCGCGTTTTGACTTTTCGCATTTTGAGGCGATGACAGCAGAGCAGATAGCAAAGGTTGAAAAAATAGTAAACTCGCATATTTTCGAAGCCATTCCCGTAACAAAAACGGAGATGTCTCTTGAAGAGGCGAAAAAAACCGGAGCAATTGCGCTTTTCGGCGAGAAATACGGCGAAAAGGTCCGCGTGGTTAAAATGGGAGACGTTTCCACCGAGCTTTGCGGAGGAACTCACGTTGACAATACGGGAATGCTCGGCTGTTTCAAGATACTTGCCGAACAGGGAATTTCCGCAGGCGTAAGAAGAATTGAAGCGATAACCGGCGAAAACGTGCTTGAATACATAAACGAGAAAAACGCGTTAATCGCAAAAACCGCTCAGGTATTCAAATGCAACGTTAACGATATAGCGCTTAAAGCCGAACAGACCGCCGCTGAGCTTAAAGCCGCGGAAAAACAGATTGCCGAGCTCAACTCTAAAATCGCTCTCGGCTCGCTTGACGAACTTATCGCAAAAGCCGAAAAGACCGATAAATTTACGGTGGTTTCGGGCGTAATCGACGCAAAGGCGGATATTCTGCGCGAAATGTGCGACAAGGTAAAGGAAAAAGATGAAAACGCCGTTATTATTCTCGCTTCCGAGGACAAAGAAAGCGGCAAGGTAAGCTTTGCGTGCGCATGCGGCAAAAACGCGGTTAAAAACGGAGCTCACGCGGGCAATATCGTAAAGAAAGCTGCCGTTATCTGCGGAGGAGGCGGCGGCGGAAGACCCGACAGCGCAACTGCAGGCGGCAAAGACGCTTCCAGAATAGCGGAAGCGCTCAGCGAAGCGGTAAATTCTTTAAAGTAATCAATCACCTAAATCACAGCAACACTGACGGTTAAGGAAGGAGCAAACATGAAAAAAGACGACTGCATTTTCTGCAAAATCGCCGCGGGCGAAATCCCGTCCGCAAAGGTATATGAAGACGAAAACGTTATTGCTTTCAGGGATATAGCGCCGCAGGCACCCGTACACGTCGTTTTTATTCCCAAAGATCACGTACTTTCTTCGGCAGACGACATAACCGAAGACAATGCGAAAATTATTGCGGATATTTTTGTGGCGATAAAAAAGACCGCCGAATCTCTCGGCCTTGAAAACGGATACAGAATAATCAACAATTGCGGAGAAGACGGCGCACAGTCTGTAAAACACATACATTTTCACCTGTTAGGCGGCAAAAAACTACCCGAAAGGATCGTCTGAAATGACAGATACTCCAGAAATAAACACCGAAAACACCGTAACCGAGCTTAAACCGAACGAAAACAAACAGGTTGTAAGAAAAGTCGGAGATACGGAATACGAGCGTTACGCAGTAAAAACGCGTTTTGTAAATATCGGAGACGATTATATCGACGTTGTAAAGGAATATGCGCTTCCTCTCGTTAAAGAGGGCGATTTTATATCCATAAGCGAGAAAATAATCGCGCTCTGCCAGAAAAGAATCGTTTACCGCAAAGATATACATCCGGGCTTCTGGGCGAAACTGCTTTGCAAATTTGTTCACGTCACGCCCGCAGGTCCCGGCGCGGGAACTCCGCATAAAATGCAGCTTATTATAATGATATGCGGCCTTCCGAGAGTGCTTCTTGCCACTTTCTGCTCTGCGGTAACCAAGCTTTTCGGAATAAAAGGCGTTTTTTACAAGGTTTGCGGACATGAAGTTGACGGAATAGACGGTCTTATCGATTACGATATTTCGTATAAAGAATACGTTAACTACGGTATTCTCAATCCCGAAAACCCGTCCGGCGTATGCAACGAGATATCCGAAAAACTCGGAATAAAGAGCATGATAGTTGACGCCTGCGATATTTCCGTTAAACTTCTCGGCAAATGCGACGCCCTTGATATTGACGTTGCCACCCTTGAGGATATCGTGAGAGACAATCCCGCTGGGCAGGACGATCAGTGCACCCCGATAATACTTATAAGAAAGAAAAACTGACACGTAAAACACACGCAATAAAAACACTAACGGAGAAAACACATGAACAAAAAAAGTCTGACTCTGCTTTTTTTGACGGTGCTGCTCGTTATTTTTTCGGCGGCATCGTGCTCTCTCTTTGAAAAGACCGTTCCGGTAACATCCGTTCAGTTTTTAACAACGGAACATGCGTTTTCCGAAACCGGTCAGACGTTTCAGCTTGCAGCCGTAATTAAGCCGGACGATGCAACAGACAGAAAACTTCTGTGGTCGTCATCGGATGAAAAGGTTGCGGCGGTAACTCAATACGGACTTGTAACCGCGGTAAACAACGGCGAGGCGTATATCTATGCGCGTTCGGCAGACGGTACCGCGATTGCAACGTGCAAAATAACCGTAACGACGTACGTTGACGTTACGGGTATTTCTCTTTCCGGCAGCGAATACGAATTTACGTATTTCGGCGAAATCTTCGCTTTAAACTGCAGCGTACTCCCCGAAAACGCAAGCGAGCCGGACGTATTGTGGTCGTCGTCAAACCCCGCTGTGGCAACGGTTGACAGCAACGGAACGGTTATATCCGTTTCAAACGGAACGTCAATAATTACCGCTAGAACGGTAAAAGGCGATTTTACCGCATCGTGCAAAGTAAACGTGAATGTTGACGTAAACGTGCCGATGACCGACGTTAATTTCGATATTTCGGAATATACGTTTACAACGTTTGACGAGGATTTGCGCTTAACGCCCGTATGGGAACCCGAAGATACCACCGAGCGCGGACTTGAATGGATAACATCCGACAAATCCGTTGCAATCATCACGGTTGACGGCGGTACAGGCATAGTAACACCCGTCGGGAACGGCGAGGCAACGATATTCGCCGTTGCGGACAACAGAAAAAAACAGGCGGTATGCAAAATAAAAGTTGATGCGGTAATTCCCGTTGACAAGGGTACTCTGGCCGACAGTTCGGTAATTTTTGACGAAAAATGCGCTACTTATACCGTTTCGTATTCTCTTTCCCCGAAAAACACAACCGAAAAAGCGGTGGTTTTCGTTTCAGAAAATCCGAACGTGGCAACGGTTGATCAGAACGGAAAGGTAACCGCGGTTGCAAACGGAATCACAAAGATAGTTGTATTTGCTTCAAACGGCGCGGTAACGGCAGACCTTCAGGTTAATGTAGATATTCCGCAAAACGTTGCGGTATCCGGTGTTTCGTTTTCGCCCGACAGCTATACCTTTGCAAAAACGGGAGACTCTCTTACGCTTTCGTGGTCCGTAACGCCGTCTGCCGCAGCAAACAAGAACGTTTCGTTTACATCGTCCGACCCCGCCGTTGTATCTGTTGACCAAAACGGCAGAATAACCGCTCTTGCGGAAGGAACCGCAACAATAACGGTTAAAACCGAGGACGGAGATTTTACCGCAACATTCACCGCAACCGTTGAAAAGCAGGCAGAGGAAGAAACGCCCGAAATACCGGAAGTTAATATCGGCGCTGCGAGCGAAGGGCTGAAAGGGATATGGGTTGCAACCGTTTCAAATATCGATTTTCCCTCCAAATCCGGACTTTCCGCCGCAGAGCTTCGCGCTGAGATCGACACGATAGTAAACAACGCTTTCGACTGGGGCTTTAACGCAATATTCCTCCAGGTCCGTCCGAAAAGCGACGCAATTTATAACTCTTCGATTTTCCCGTCTTCGGACTGCATAGTTGCAAAGCAGGGAGATCCACTCCCCCTTGACTGTCTTGAATATTTCATTACCGCCGCGCATTCAAAGGGAATAGAGCTTCACGCATGGGTAAATCCGTACCGAATCATGCAGAGCGGAAGCGGAGGACACAATCTGTCTCTTCTTGCCGAATCAAATCCCGCAAGACAGCATCCCGAATGGGTTGTAAAACATACCGACGGCGCATCATACTACAATCCCGGTATCCCCGAAGTGCGCAAGCTGATAATAGACGGCATTCTTGAAATAGTAAACAATTACAATATCGACGGAATTCATTTTGACGATTATTTCTATCCGTATACCGACGCTTCCAAATTTGCGGACAGCGCGGAATACGAAAAATACAAATCCGAAGGACAGTCTCTTGCGGACTGGAGAAGATCGAATAACGACGCGCTGATTTCCCAGACCGTTGCAGCGGTCAAAAACGCAAAACCGAACGTTGCTTTCGGAATAAGCCCGAGCGGCGTATGGGCGCTGAAAATGAATAACAGCCTCGGCACCGATATCAAGAGCTCATCCGAATCTTACTATCAGGTTTATGCAGACACGAGAAAATGGGTGCTCAACGAATGGATTGACTATATCTGCCCGCAGATTTACTGGGAGATAGACCATTCCACGGCTCCGTTCAAGCCGATTGCAGACTGGTGGGACGATCTTGTATCAACAACGCAAGTTAAGCTTTATATAGGCCTCGCGGCATACAAGGGTGCTTCCGTTGCGGCTTACAAATCGCCTTCGGAAATACAGAATCAGCTTAATTATCTTAAAACGAAATCCCATGTTTCCGGCTCGGTTATGTTCTCTTACAAAGATCTCGCGAAAAACCTTGCAGGAATTCAGGACACCGCAAAAACTTACTATAAAAACGGAGAAACGGGAGTTGAAGCGGCAAGCGATAAACTTGTTTTGTCCTATTCGTCGCTCTCAGTGGAAAATTCAACGACGAAAACGTTTATAATCGGTGTTTCGGACCCCAACTATCCGCTATATATAGACGGAAAAGAAGTAACGACGCGTTCTCCGAAGGGATATTTCACACACGTTGTGGAAGTTCCAAAAATTGGCGAAAATCATTATAAAATCGAACATAAAGGCGAAACTGTCGATGATATTATAAAACGCGCGGGCAAGTCTTCGGATATAACCACGATGTCCTCGTTCGGGTTTGTTTCGGGAACCTGCGCTCCGAAATACGACAGAGCGGAAAAATCCGGCGAAAGTATTACTTTTGCCTGCACCGCAACCGCAGGAGCAAACGTATATGTAATTATCGGTGACTATACCGTTAATCTTACCACTACCGACAGAGACTCAACAGACGGTTCTCTGAAGCGCGCATGGTATTCGGGTACGTTCGTTTTGCCTGAAATTGAGGGCAACGCAGTGCTCGGAAATCCGGAATTCGTAATAGAAAAAAGCGGATACGACACGGTCCGCCATAAAGGCAGCAACGTTATAGAGGTAATAAACGATCCCGAAAGTTACGTTGTTGAATTTACGGGCGATTTCCCCGCGCAGTTAAAACCGAACCTGAAAGTAACGGGCGAGGAATACCTTTACGCCACAATCGGCGCCTACGACACGGTAGTTTCGAAATACGACGGCAATACGCTTCTCGGCAGCGGTTATTACACCGTTAACGAAAACGTAAAACGCGTTGAAAACACTTCCATCCCCTATTCCGCAACGGGAACGATTACCGTTTCGCAGAGCGCGGACGGCAAATACACGAATATCGTTATTCCCACAGACGGAAAAACGATGAATACTATATGGATGAGCGATACGAAGGCGGATATTACGCTTTACAATCTTTCGGCGCTCCCCGCAGGATTTTCGCTCCCGGAAAACCCGCTGTTTAAAGACGCAACCGTATCGAGGGTTGATTCCACAACGGCAAAAATAACGCTTACATACAAAAAAGAGCTGTATATCTTCGGATACACAACCTCTTTTGAAAACGGCGCGCTGATTATTGCCTTTAAAAACCCCGTTTCGCTTTACGACAGCGCTGACTATCCGCTTTACGGCATAAGAATTTCGCTTGACCCCGGTCACAGTTTAAACGGCGGAGCGCTCGGTCCGTGGGGACGCATTAAGTGGACGGAGGCGGACTGGAACTACGAGCTTTCGCGTCTTGTTGAAACAAGGCTTATTCAGCTGGGAGCTACGGTTTATCTCACGCACCACCGAGAACTCGAAAAAGATCTTGACCCGCTTATTCTTGAATACAGAGCATGGAAGCCCGACATAAACGTCTCTATTCATTTCAACTACGTCGGGGAGACCGCAAACCCGCTGAACACAAGCGGAACGGTAACGTATTATTCGTATACAAGCTCTAAACTGCTTTCGAAAGTTATGCTTGACGAGTTTACGGAAGCAACGGGAATGAAGAAAAACTCGTATAAAATAGGTTATTACAAAGTTTCAATGTTCCCCGATTTCCCGTCCATTCTTTTCGAAACGGCCTTTTTAAGCAATATTTACGACTATGAGTGGTTCACCGACGAGGCAAATATGGAAAAGGCGGCGGATGCGATAGTTAAAGGAATAGTGGAATATTTCAGACAGCAGGGCTGACGGAATAAATACATAAAAACAATACCGACTGAACATCGCTTCAGTCGGTATTTTTCATTACTTTTTTATTCATTTTTTCTGATCAGACAAACTATTATCTCGGCATTTTTGTAATTCTGTTTCGCTTGTTGCTTTCGTCCCGCCGCATTTTCTTCTTGTTTTTTATATACAGAACGATTGAGTAGAAAATCACCACGGTAATTACGGTTATTATTGCCGCCCAGATATATCTGTTTGAGAAAAACGAGTTTATCGCAGATGAATACGACTCTATTACGTCAAGCGAAATATCGCTTTGCGCTATCAGATCGGCAGTACCGTATATCCGTCCTTCGTAAGAATACGTTACCGTACCCAGAACGGTCCCCTTGGCTATCGGCGCATCTACTTTGTCGGGGATGTTTTTTTCAATAACTATATCGCTGTCCGGAACCGACGAGGGCAATGACGCACTTATCGTTGCGGAAGACACAAGCGTTACAGTATCACGTTCTTTGCCGAAAACGACGGGGATTTCAACAACAGGGGCATTTTTCTGTATAAGTGTCCGGTATGCGTATTCGGTAAGCGAAAATCCGATCATATCGGACATATCGGTGTAAAGCTCCGCCGCGCTGTTATAGTTTAGCGCAAAGCAGACTATACGCATGGATTTATCAACCGCAAGGGAAACGAGGGCATAGCCCGTTGTTTTGTTGCCCGAAATGGCAAGTCCCGACGCCTTTTTATTGTAATAAGAACTGTTTCTGTCTATAAGGGAATTATGGGTATATATGCTTTTCTGTGACTTGTTTACCGTAATATCGAGATATCTGTAATTGGCAAGATCTTCGATATAATCAAGAGTAAGTGCGTGAATACAGATCTTAACTATGTCGTGCGCGGTGGTTGTCTGTTTTGTTAAAGACGAATACTGCCCCGTAACGTTTGTAAAAGCGGTGCTTTCGGCGCCGAGCTCTCTTGCCCGAAGATTCATCTTAACTATAAAATCGGGAACGCTGCCCGCAAGAGTAACGGCAACGGCAATGCACGCTTCCTGCGAATTTGCCACGAGTATGCACTTCATAAGGTCGTAAAGCGAGATTCTGTCACCCGAAACGAGATTTGCCGAGCTTTTATCGTGAGATGTCGCCATCATTTCTTTTGTGATAAGTATTTCTGTTGATAAATCAAGCCCGCTTTCAACAAGCATAATACACGTCATTATCCTCGGCAGAAAAGCGCAGAAGACGGGTGTGTCCGCATTTTTCGCAAAAAGCTCCGTCCCCGTATCCGCATTTACAATTGCGGCAAACGGAGATGCAACGTCAAATATCTCTTTTTCGGGTTCAGTTTCCGTTTCATCGCCGCAAGCGCAAACAGGCATCAGCGACAAAAGGAAAACCGCAAGAAGAATTACTGCTAATGTTTTTTTCATAATATATCGGAAATAAAAAAATATTCTGATATATTATATCATATAAAATCCCGTTTTGTCAACCGACAAAACGGGATTGTTTCAGGTAATTTTCTCTTTCTGTTTTTATAATTCCGTATTATTTAACGGTAACTGTCGCAATCTCTTCAAGAGTGTTTCTGTCAAATACGGAAATTCTGTTATACTGATAGAAATAAAGAGCATCGTCAACGTAGCATATTCTTGAATTGCCCGAATAGTAGCTGAAATGTGAGGACGGATATACCGTTTTGCAGATAAGTTCGCCGTTTTCAACGGTTACACATACAAATCCGTTGCCGTCGTTTGCCTGTATTGCAAAGTATCCGGTGTTTCTTGCGGCGAAATAAACAAACGCTCTGTGATTATCCCACGCTTCGGTGCTTGCATATTCGCCTCCGATATAGTTTTCAACGTCTTTTTCAATTTTCTGC
>CAMZEM010000037.1 GCA_947305805.1 uncultured Clostridia bacterium
ATACCTCTATTATATCATAAAACGCTTATTTTGCAATAGTCATTTTATACAAATATCCTGTGGCATGATTATGGCTTTTTGTAGATTATATCACCTTGTTATTCATTAACAAACTCAATCTCGCCGTCTTTTGCCACCGCTTTAACGCTGTCTCCTTCTTTTATTGAGCCGTCGAGCATTTTTTCGGATATTTTATCCTCAATCATTGACTGAATGGCTCGTTTGAGAGGTCTTGCGCCGTATGAAACGTCAAAGCCTTTTTCGGCAAGAAGCTCCGTTGCGCTGTCGTCAACCGTCATGTTTATTCCGAGTGTTTTCAGTCTTGCGCAGACCGATTTTGTCAGACGGCCGGCAATCTCTTTGATGTCGTCTTTACTCAGCTGGCTGAAAACGATTATTTCGTCTATTCTGTTGAGGAATTCGGGACGGAAAGTCTTTTTCAGCTGATCGGTAACGTCTCCGCGTATCGTTTCCTGCGTACGTTTAAAGCTGTCCTCTTCGGGAGCAAAACCGAGCTGCTGTCTGTCTACTATCTGCTTTGCGCCGATATTGCTCGTCATGATTATTACGGTGTTTTTAAAGTCAATCTTTCTTCCCTTTGCATCCGTTACCATGCCGTCGTCAAGAATCTGAAGCATAATATTGAATACGTCGGGATGCGCTTTTTCTATTTCGTCAAACAGAATTACGCTGTAAGGCTTTCTTCTTACTTTTTCGGTAAGCTGACCGCCGTCTTCAAAGCCTACGTAACCCGGAGGCGAACCTATCATACGCGAAACGTTGTGTTTTTCCATATATTCGGACATATCAACACGGATCATCGCATTTTCGTCACCGAACATAACTTCCGCAAGCGCTTTTGAAAGCTCCGTTTTGCCTACTCCGGTAGGACCGAGGAAAAGGAACGAACCTATCGGCCTCTTCGGGTCTTTAAGACCTACCCTGCCTCTTCTTATCGCCCTTGCAACGGCGGCAACCGCCTCGTCCTGACCCACAACACGCTCATGGATGATCTTTTCCATATTGAGAAGACGTTCGCTTTCTTCTGCAATAAGCTTCTTTACGGGTATTCCGGTCTGGGACGATATGATATCCGAGATATCCTCTTCGGTTACCACGAGATTTGCCGAGGAGGTGCTTTCTTTCGCTTTTTTCAGCTCTTCAAGCTCTTTTATCTTTGTTCTTTCCTCGTCACGGAGTCTGGCCGCCTCTTCAAAATTCTGATCTTTTGCCGCATCGTCTTTCATTGCTTTGAGTTTGGCAATTTCGTCTTCTTTTTCTTTCAGATCCGGTGGCGTGGTAAGATTGTCTATTCTTACTTTCGATGCCGCTTCGTCTATCAGGTCTATTGCCTTGTCGGGCAGAAATCTGTCCTGAATATACCTCTTTGAAAGCTTAACCGCGGCAACAAGCGCATCGTCTGAGATCTTCACTCCGTGGTGAGCTTCGTATTTGTCTCTTATTCCTTTAAGAATGTCGATGGCATCCTCAACGGACGGCTCGCCAACGATTATCGGCTGGAAACGACGCTCGAGCGCCGCGTCGGTTTCAATGTGTTTTTTGTATTCGTCAAGAGTTGTTGCTCCTATAACCTGAAGTTCTCCTCTTGCAAGGAACGGTTTGAGTATGTTTGCCGCGTCAACCGCTCCTTCCGCCGCGCCCGCTCCTATAAGAACGTGTATCTCATCTATGAAAAGAATAACGTTGCCGTTCTTTGTAACCTCGTCAATGGCGTTTTTAATTCTTTCCTCAAAATCGCCTCTGTATTTAGACCCTGCTATCATCGAAGCGATATCAAGCGTTACCACACGTTTGTTTTTCAGCGTTTCGGGAACTCTTCCTTCAACAATATGCTGCGCCAGCCCTTCCGCAATCGCGGTTTTGCCAACGCCCGGTTCGCCGATAAGACAGGGGTTGTTTTTCGTTCTTCTGCTCAGAATCCGAATAACCCTGTCGATCTCTTCCGATCTTCCTATAATCGGGTCGATTTTGCCGGAAGATGCAAGTTCCGTAAGATCCCTGCCGAATTTGTCCAAGGTAGGGGTTTTATTCTTTTTTGTGCCCGATGTTTCGGAGCCCTTTCCTGTCGGAGCCTGAACGACGCCAAGTTTATCGTATACGTCTTCAAGTATTTCCGACGGATCGGCAACTTCGTTTATTATTTCCGCCGCCTTGCTGTCGCTTTCTTTCAGCAGGGCAATAAGCAGATGTTCGGAACCTATCATGTTGTATCCGAGGTTTCTCGCCTCATATACGGAGTTTTCTATTACTTTTTTCAGTCTCGGGGTCATATCGCTGCCGGAAACGTAACTCGGCGAGTCTGTACCGATAAGCTCGGAAATCTTATTTATAACATATTCCGGAGTAATCGAATTTTCTCCGAGCACGGTTGCGGAAACCGAATCGTGAGCTCTCGACAGCCCGTAAAGCAGATGTTCGGTACCTACGTATCCGTGTCCGAGCTGCCTTGCGGCTTCAACGGATAAGTTAAGAGCCTCAGCGGCATTGTTTGTAAAATCATTCATATAAAACACCTCCCTGTCCGGTGTATTGAAAATATCTGTTTACAGTGTGTTTCTTATCTTTTCAGCCCTTACGGCATCTCTGTTTTTTCCGTCTGCGGCAATTTCCATGCTGCAGGGCTGAATATCGGTTGAAAGTTTGTCTATTACGTTAAGATCGGTGTCAAGCACACCGGCTTCCGCTCCGAAACGTACGTCCGAAAGAAGTTTAAGCGCTTCGGAAGACGAAATCAGTTTTGCATATTTAAGGGTGCCGAGCGCTCTCGATACACGGTCGGACATCCGTTCGTTTTCAAACAGCTGTTTTGCCAAGGCGGTTTCGGTTTCATCAATCTTTTTAATCATCGCTTCAAGGCGTTCGATTATCTCTTCTTCGGATAATCCGAGCGATACGCGGTTGGATATCTGATAAATCGCTCCGCCCGCTCTCGTTCCTTCTCCGTAAAGACCTCTTACGGTAAGACCGTTCTGCGAAAGAACAGACGGAAGTCTTCCTATTGCGCCTGTTTCTGTCATTGCGGGAAGATGCAGCATTACGGAAGCCCTCATGCCCGTGCCTATATTCGACGGACAGTGCGTGAGATATCCGAGCTCTTCGGAATATGCGAATCCAAGCGCATCGTCAAGCTTCTTTTCAAGCTCTTTTGCCTTCTTCAGCGCTTCTTCAAGGCATAAGTCGGGCATAATTACCTGAATTCTCAGATGATCTTCTTCATTTATCATTATGCTCGTAATTCCGTCTTTACCCAGCAAAACTCCGCAGTTTTCCCTGTTTTCCGCAAATTCGGGACTTATAAGATGCTTTTCCATAAGCTCTCCCGCGCGGATATCCGAAAGAGCGGACATATCAATAAAATCAAAATCACCGATCTTTTTTGCTTCATCTTTTATTTTCAGAAGAAGATCTCTCTTCTCATCGGAATTCATCGAACTTAAAAATTTAACGCCGGCAAGATTTCTTGCAAAACGTATTCTTGTTGATACAGCATTTTTCATTTCGGTTGCCTCCTCATTTTTCTTCTCTTGCTTTTATCTCGTCACGCAGACGGGCGGCCTCTTCGAAGTTTTCTTCCTTTATCGCTTTCGACATTTTTTCTTTTAAAGCTTTGATTTCAGCTTTCGGATCAACTTTTTCCGCCTTGTTCTCTCTCGGCTTGTGGCTTGTTGCACCGTGCATTTTTCTCAGCGTGGGCGCAAGCTCTTTTCTGAACGTTTCATAGCATTTTTCACAGCCCACAAGACCTGTCTTTGCAATCGCCCTGAACGTTTTGCCGCATTCGCATTTCTTTTCGGCTTCAAGACGGTTGGTTTTAATAAATTCGGGAAGGAAAAAGTCAAATCCGTCAAAATCGGAAAAACCTCCGTTTTTAAACATCATTCCGGCTCCTATTCCGAGTTTCTTTGCGCATTCTTCACAGAGGAACGTTTCGGTTGTTTCTCCGTTAATCGTTTTCTTGAAATATGTGGTAGCTTTATTTTTCTTACAGTTGTCGCATAACATAACAGTCAGTCTCCTTTATAAATGATATATTTTTTTTGTGATTATGCCATCAGCATCGTTTTTGTTATTGACGCTCTTACGCTGTCCCTGATTTCCGGCGGCACTGCCGACAGAGTTTTGTCCGATACGGCGGCGCGCGTTAAAACATGGGTTCGCTTGTCGATAAATCCGTAGGACTCGAGATTCTGTAAAAACAGAAAAGCGTCAAACTGAGAAAGCTCGTTTCCTATTCCGTTTACAACATGCATAAGCTGTCTGTATCGCTCGTCGGCAAACGTGACACGGGTTATTTTTATGTATCCGCCTCCTCCGCGTCTGCTCTCTATTCTGAATCCCTGTTCGGGAGTGAACCTCGACGAAATCACGTAGTTTATCTGACTCGGTACAACTCCGAATTGCTGCGCAAGCTCGTTTCGCTTCAGCTCCAGATCACCGTCTGCCTCATCGAGCATTTTAAGTATAAACGCACTTATCAGATCACTCGTTTTCATACGTCACCGTTCCTTTCTTTGTCATCGGTCATTGATTTTTTGACTTTGACTATCTTTGACCTTTTGGTAACAGTATATCCGCCATTTGTGTCAGATGTGTGACAAGAAATGACGGTGAATTGTGGTAAATATATAACGGCGAAAAAGAAGGAGAGGGCTTTTTGAACCCTCTCCAATTGTTCTTTTACTGTTTATTTTACGTATTCGCCTCTGAGTATCATATATACGCTTGCGGACCATGTATATCCCGGAGCGCGTCTGCCGATACCCGTGAGCGCGTCAAAGTTTTCATAGTTTCCTTTTGCGAGATTGCATGACATGTTGCAGTATTTTTTTGCAATTTCCGTTGCCAGATCTGCATAACCTCCTCTGCGAAGTCCGTCCGTAATCAGGTATGTTGAAGGCGCCCAGATAGGTCCTCGCCAGTATCCGTCGGGGTCGTATTCGGGGCTTGCGGGCATCTCGGTTGCAAGTCCTACATCTGTTATGAAGTCACGTTTCAGTACTTTGACGAGTTTATCAAAAATATCTTTCGGCAGAAGATCGCCCAGAACAAGCGGCATAAGTGAAAGAAGACTTGTCGGATTTTCCTGCTGCTCGTGCGTTATGCTCAGTTTCGGTACGAACCTATCGCCGTTCCAGGAGTGCGCAATAAATCTGTCAAGCAGCTCTTTCGCTTTTTTGTCCCACTCTGCCGCCTTCTCTTCATTTCCGAGTTTTCTCGATATCCTTGCAAGAGTGTTCATCTGCATAATAAGATATGAAGGCAAATCGGGGGTTTCAACGTAAAAGCCCATATCAAAGAGCGTAGAGTTATCCCAGCCGCTGTCGCATCCCTGCGGATAGTCGGGGATGCCGTCGTTATCGGTATCGCTGTAATTCAGCCACCACGAAGTCCATTTTTCAAGCCAGCCGTAAACGGTTTCAAGCTCTTTTTTATCAAACTCAAAGTAATCCATCAGTCTGGAAAAACACCATCCGTGAACCGGCGGCTTTGTCGTTCCCCACCTAGTTATGTTGTCGGGGTTCCACATATCCGGCAAAACGCCTTTATCGGTTTGTAGCCAGAACGGGGCTGCAAACTGGTCAAACGCCTTTTTCTTCGCAAATTCCCTGTCTTTGCACCGCGCGATTGCAAGAGCGTTGAAGCAGTGATCCCAGCTCCACAGCGCGCTCATTCCCTTTTTGGACATCAGCATGCTGTCTCTGTAATATATATCGTCAGCCCTTACGAAGCTTGACCAGAGATTGTACCAGGTAAGCAGTGTAAAAGCGTTTGTTTTTTCGTCCGCGCTTTCGACGTCTTCCATCAGCGCGGCAAATTCTTCCCATTCCTTCTTTATCAGAGCAATATCGTCTGCGGGACTAATCGGCAGCGGAAGCTCTTTCGGCTGTTTCAGCGTCATCGTTATACCTATGCGCAGTTTGCAGTCAACGCACCGAAAATCCATATCTCTCTTTATAACTTTTCTCGATTTCGGGTCTGCAAGCAGTTTGCCCTCACCCTGAAGAATATAGACCGTTGCATAAACGCTGTGAGGATTGATAATCAGCGAAAACCTGTTTTCTCCGTATTCGGTGCCGTATGTGCCTCTCGAAACAGTGTCGAAATGGAAATCAAGCCCTTCGCTGTCAATTACGATTGTGTCGTCGTCACGGATATAAAGCGTTGCAGAACCGCTGTCCGTGCTGATTTTAACCGAACCCGGGTCTGCCGTGCATGCAAACTCCTGCGGCGCATCAGTTCCGACTTTTACCGAAAACATCGGGCTTTCTCCGCCCCTGAGCTTTGCGTAAAGCAAAATCAGTTCCTTAAAAGACGTTCTCTCGTCGTTGGCGGGAACTGCGGCTATAGCCGCATACGCTCCGTATCTGCTGAACGGAATGTGCGATATGTCTATCTTTGCGTCAAACATGGTTTTCCCTCTCTAACTTATATATTTTATTTCAATAACTTCATCCCTAATTTTTCTTTCGGAATAAACCGAAAGAAACGCGTCTTCAACCCTGCAAAAAAAGAGATTTTCCGAAATCGGTTGAGTTAAAACGTCAAACGAGCGGAATCCTTCCGCAATTCCTTTGCCCGTATACTTTGCATACGCCTCTTTTTTCGTCCAGATTTCAAAAAACCGCTCAGCGCTTCCGTCAAAATAACGGTTTTCGTTTTCGGTAAACATGCGCCCCGCAATTTTCGGGCTTACGTCTCTCGTAAGTTCGATATCCGTTCCCGTCGGATTGTCGGAAAAAGATACGGCATAATACGGAAACGAGTGAGAAAGACTGAAATGAAGAGACGGTAAATCTCTGAAAAACGGTTTGCCGTTTTTATCATAATCCGTTATGATGGCGTCTGTCGGTTTTCCCGTGTATTTTTCCGCAAATCCGTATACGGCGGCGGAAGAAAACACCGAAACGGCGTATTCGGTTTTGTTTTTTCTCTTTTTCAGCATTTCGGCACGGCCCTGCGGCAGAGAAAGAATCATATTTTCAAGTCTGTCTTCATAATCTGCGGGAAGTCTGCCGACAGTAATACAAATCATCTTTTTAACTCATCCTTTTTTTAATTATAACACACCGAAGGATGTTTGTCAAGCGAAAAGATTGTTATCGGGTAATGAAAACAAATATATTGCCGCTGCGCTCAAAACTGTATTGACATTTTAAGTAAAAAATGGTATAGTAAAGTGTAATATTGTAATTAATTGTATATAGAGGAGTTAAAAATGACTGGAACAACAAACATCATCGAATTCCCCGGACTGGGTATTTACGATATGCATATCGACCGCGTCGCAATCCGCAATCTTTTCGGTCTCGGGCTTGATATTTACTGGTATGCGGTAATCATAACTCTCGGTATGATACTTGCCATCGGCTTCTGCGTGTGGCGCGCAAAAGATTTTGAGGTAAAAAGCGACAATATCGTAGACGTTGCCCTCTGGTCCGTTCCGATAGGACTTATCGGCGCAAGACTGTTTTACGTATTGATGAAACTCAGTTCATTCGAGTCTTTCTGGGATGTTATTAATTTCAGAAACGGCGGTCTTGCAATATACGGCGGCATAATAGCCGGCTTTGCAACGGGACTTGTCTTCTGCCGCATTAAAAAGCTTAACACTCTTGCAATGTTCGACTGCGCGTCTTTCGGCTTTTTTATCGGTCAGGCAATAGGCAGGTGGGGCAATTTCGTAAACGGCGAGGCATACGGCTCAGTCACCGATCTTCCCTGGGGCATGACAATACAGCGCTATTACGTTGACTCAACAACAAGCGAAGTGCTTTTGAGCGACAGAATCATCGGTCCGGTTCATCCGACGTTTCTTTACGAATCGCTCTGGAACGTCATCGGCTTTCTGATAGCTGTTTTCATAATAAGAAAATTCAAAAAAGAATACGGCGAATGCTTCTTCTTTTACATGGGCTGGTACGGTCTGGGCAGAGCATTTATCGAGGGACTTCGCGCGGACAGCCTTAAAATAGGCGAAACGGTCCGCATTTCACAGATAATCGGAATAGTTTTCTTTGTTGTAAGCTGCGTATGCTTCATTCTTATCCGTCTTGGCGTATTGCGCAGATTTTTTGAATCGAAAGCAGAAAAGAAGCGTATTCTGGAAGGCACTTATTCTCCCGTTTTCGAGCACGACGGCGCAGAGATAGTTGAAAATGACGGCGTAAACGAAACCGACCTTTTCGTCGCTTCCCTTGAAGCTCACAGAGGCGTTTCGCAAGCTGAAAACGACGGTGATCTGTTCCGTCCCGAATCCGATTCCGCGCAGAACGGTTCGGACGGAGAAAACGGCTGATTTCTCATTAAGGAGGAAATAATATGGCGGAAATAATAGACGGCAAGCTTGTCGCCGCGAGGCTCCGCGAAGAAATACGCAGCGAAACGGCATCGCTTAAAGCATCGGGACGCGCTCCCGGACTTGCGGTTATTCTTGTCGGCGAAGACCCCGCTTCGCAGGTTTACGTAAAAAATAAGGAAAAGGCGTGCGCCGAGGTCGGTTTTTATTCGGAAAAATATCTTCTTCCCGAAAACACTTCGGAGGACGATCTGATTGCCCTGATAAAAAAACTGAATGCGGACCGCAATATAGACGGAATTCTCGTTCAGTCTCCCGTTCCCAAACATATCAATTATTCAAATATCGTCGATACAATCGATCCTTCAAAAGACGTGG
Source organism: uncultured Clostridia bacterium (assembly GCA_947305805.1). Taxonomy (GTDB): domain Bacteria; phylum Bacillota; class Clostridia; order Oscillospirales; family UBA644; genus HGM12619. The sequence continues at coordinate 8,696 of CAMZEM010000037.1, forward strand.
ACGCTTTTTCTCCAGTAAACGTCGGTAAAATAATGCTCGGCACGTATTCTCTCGCTCCCTGTACCCCTGCGGGAATTATTGAGCTTATAAAATCCACGGGCACGGATATCGCAGGCAAAAACTGCGTTGTTATAGGCAGAAGCAATATCGTGGGCAAACCAATGGCAATGCTGCTTTTGCACGAAAACGGCACCGTCACCGTCTGCCACTCAAAAACAAAAGACCTTAAAAAAATAACGTCCAATGCCGATATACTCGTTTCGTCAGTCGGAAAAGCGGGCTTCCTTACCGCCGATATGGTAAAACCCGGCGCGGTTGTAATTGACGTCGGCATGAACAGAGACGAAAACGGAAAACTCACGGGGGACGCCGTTTTTGACGATGTTGCGCCCGTTGCCTCGTTTATCACTCCCGTTCCGGGCGGTGTGGGACCGATGACTATTACAATGCTTCTCAAAAACACGCTTACCGCAAGAAAGCTTCATAATCAATAATCCGTAAAAGGGGAATCGCCATGGTCTCCGATAAAAAAATGCGCGAAGTTTTCAATCGGCTCAAAACTCCGGTTAAACTCGGCGCGGTAATAAAAGATGACGGCATTTTGTATGACAGTCCGAGCATTTTTTTCAAAGACGGACTGTGGTATATGATGTATATAGGCATTTCCGCAAACGATGAAGACAGGGGATACGAAAAGTTTCTTGCGTCTTCCCCCGATCTTCTTCACTGGAAAAAACTCGGCAGAATACTTACCAGAACAAAAACAGGCTGGGACGGCAATCAGGTTGACGGACAGTTTGTTCTTACAGATATCAGTTTCGGCGGAAGCTATTCCATAAAGCCGTTTGACGGAAAATACTGGTGCGCATATATCGGCGGAGCGAAGCCCGGTTATGAGCCGGATCCTCTTCTTATCGGCTATGCCTGCACCGATGACCCGACTGTTTCCTCTGAGTGGAAACGGCTTGAACAGCCTGTTTTATCCCCGTATGACAGCGATGCGCGCGATTTTGAAAACGCAACAATTTACCGCACGTTTATTTTTGAGGATACAACAAACACTCTCGGTCACAGATTTTTAATGTATTATAACGCAAAGTCGGGCACAATCCGCAAAGAGCAGATAGGTATGTGCGTCTCGGACGATTTTTATACGTGGAAAAGATATCTTCCGTCTCCTGTCATTTCAAACATTGATTTCAAAGATAACTGTATTTCGGGAGATCCGCAGGTAATACGCATGGAGGACCTCGGTCTCTGGGTAATCGCATATTTTCGCTTCGATCCGCCTCTGGGAGCATTCGATACTTTCGCATGTTCCGAAAATCTTACGGACTGGACGCGCTGGCAGGGCGAACCTCTTATAAAACCCGGGGACGGTTACGACAATCTTTATGCCCATAAACCGCATATAATCAGCCATAACGGCAAAGTATACCATTTTTACTGCGCATGCAACACGAAAGGGGAGCGCTTTATCGCCCTTGCGGTAAGCGAATAGAAATGAAATCCTTCCGTTTATCCTGTAAATCCGTTTTTACTGTTTTGCTCATATCCGTCATTCTGCTTGCGGGATGCGAAAAAACAGCCGTATACGAAGAAACTTTTTTTGCAATGGATACCGTTGTAACGTTCACGTTTTACGAGTATAAGGAAAATGCTTCTTCGCTCTGCTTTTCGCTTCTTTCCTCGGCGGAAAAAGAACTTACGGAATGCGGAGGTTATCTCATCACTTCGGAAAGCGACGGTCAGACGGTAAAACTCAACGACGCTCTTGCGTCCGTTGTTGAAAAGTCACTGCTCGTTTCTTATCTTTCGGACGGATATTACGATATTACGGTAGCTCCGCTTGTATCGCTCTGGAATGTTAACGAAGCCACCGCGCCGCCGTCAACCGAAGATATAGCGTCTGCCGTTTCGCTTGTGGGATATGAGAATATTTCTCTTGACGGCAACACGCTTTTTTTACCTGAAAAAGGTTGCGGCGTCGATTTCGGATCCGCAGGCAAAGGGTATGCGGGCGACGAAATAGCAAAAGAACTGCAAAATAACGGAATATCGGCGGGAATAATCAATCTGGGCGGAAACATACGCGTTTTCGGCGAAAATCCGAAAAATGCGGAAGGTAAATTCGTTATAGGCATAAAAGATCCGTTCGGCAAATCGCAGATAATCGGCTCCGTTAAAGTTAAAGACACCAACGTTATCACTTCGGGAGCGTACGAACGGTTTTTTATTTACAATAATGAACGATATCACCATATTCTCAATCCCAAAACAGGGTATCCCGCAAACAGCGGATTGGAAAGCGTAACGGTAATCTGTTCGGACGGAGCTTTGGCGGATATGCTTTCAACCGCGCTCTTCGTTGCGGGAGCGGAACTCGGAACGGAGATGCTTAAAACTCTCTCTGATTCTCATCCCGATATCGCGGCGATATTCGTTCTTTCCGACGGCTCCGTGTCTTCTTTCAACGCCGAATTATACGAGGCGGATTTTAAATGAAAAAAACGTATTTATCCTTCATTCTCGTTTGTTTTCTTTTTCTCTGCTCATGCTCGTCCGACGGTAAAATAATCCTTCCTTTCGAGGCGGACCTTGAAAAACACTTCACCGCCCTCGAAAAAAAAGAGGACGGATCCGCTCTTTCGGAAAGCGATTATATCGATACAACCGCAGACTGCGTCATTCTCGAAAACGACCGGTTTTTTGTGGGACTGAACGGGGATTCCGGCGCGCTATGGCTTTTCGACCGCTCCGAGGGTTTATATTACGATATGACGGGAAATTCCTTTACAGAAAAATCCTCCGCCTCACCGGCGCTTCATATCTTCCGTGAGGGCGAACTTTTCTGCGAGTACTGTCAGGGCGTATTTTACGACGTCGTTTACGAAAAGCAAAGACCGTCTCTCACCGCGTTTTATACGGGCGAAAACACCGTTCGCCTGATTTATATCATCGGTATCGGTCAGCTGGCGTTTTTAAACGAATATCCTCTTATTATCACGGAAAGCACCTACGCCGCAAACGAGCTTGCCGCATCGTCTCATTACAGAAAATCGGAAGGAGACGATTTTGCTTCCGGTTTTGTTTCCGAATACTGTACGGTTCCTGAGTATTATTATCTTATTTCCGATTCATTGCCCGAACCCGCGCGCAATTACGGCAATCTTGATGCATCCTCCGCGCGCCGCGAGCTTCTTATGCTCGGTTACGATGCCGATAAAGCGGTAATTTGTATGTTCGTTGCGGATATCACCGTTGCGGAAAACGGTATTACCGTTGATATAAGTACAAACAGACAGTATAAATCAAAAGGCGTAAGAACAAGCAGATACAAAACCGACTTTTTCGGCGGAAACGTTCCGTTTGTCGAAAAAACGGATTCCGAAAGCGAATATATCTCTTTTGCGGGAAGCAAATTCTGATTATGGAAGAAAAAAACCTGAAAATAAGAAAATCAGATATCGTATTAACATGCGCAATCGTTGTTTTTTGCGCTGCTGCGGCATTGCTTATGTTTTTTCTCCGCACGGGCGGCGATACGGTGCGGATATATAAAAACGGCGAACTATTTGCGGAGCGCAGTCTTTCGCAGGATGACATAATAAACGTTGACGGACTTATGGACGTTGTAATACAAAACGGCAAAGTCCGTGTGGAAAATTCAGTATGTCCGAGCGGTGCCTGTGAACATTCGGGTTCCGTATATAAAAAAGGGGAGAGTATAATCTGCCTTCCGAATAAGATTCTCATAAAAATCTCAGGGGAGGGGGAGACTGACGCGATAAGCGGATGATATGCAGAATAAAGTTAAAAAAACAGCCGTCTTTGCAATGCTCCTTGCGGTTTCTCTTGTACTTTCCTATGCGGAAAGCCTGATTTTTTCCGACGTTTTTCTTCCGGGAATAAAGCTCGGTTTATCTAATATAGCAGTTGTTGTCGCTCTCTACTTTTTTGGCTTTGCTCCCGCTCTTATACTCGGAATCGCAAAAAGCGTAATTTCACTTCTTATTTTCGGGCGTCTGAGCGCGCTTCTGTATTCCGTTCTGGGCATCGTTTTTTCCGTCACCGTTATGTTTGCCGTAAAAAAAACAGGCGTGTTTTCCGTTTTCGGGGTGGGAATAAGCGGAGCGGCGTCGCATATTGTCGGACAGCTTGTTGCGGCATGTATAATGCTTTCAAGTCCGTATCCGTTAACTCTTTTCCCCGTTTTATGCCTTCTGTCCGTTGTTTCCGCTGCGATTTTATATTTCCCCGAAAGAATAATACTTTCGTTTTTAAGAAAGAAGAACAGTTTTGAATAAGATAAAATCCTTTTTTTCGAATTTTAAGGAAAATTTCATAACCTCCATAAAAAAGGGCGAACTGCTGTGCGCGGCGGTTATTGCCGTTGTACTCACGTTTATTCTTGAAATGCTAGGCCGCCGCAGTTTTCTGGAAGGACTGTCGTTTCTTTTCGAATCACCGCTTCTTTTCCTTTATAATTTGCTTATTGTTCTTGTAACGCTCTCTTTTGCGTTTTTTATGAAAAAGCGCTTTTTCGGCTTTGCGCTCGTTTCTCTTTTCTGGATTGTTATCGGAGTTACCAATTTTGTTCTTCAGTCAATGCGCGTAGTCCCGCTTACGTCTATCGATTTTTCCATCGTCACAATCAATCTTCTTATCACATATATCGGAGTGTTCGGAGTTGTGTTGCTCGCGGCGGGCATTATCGCCGCGGTTGCCGCATTTTTCATATTTTATCGCAAGCTCCCCAAGCAGAATGACTTCGGCGCGCTTCGCGCTGTTTTTACCGTTGTTTTGCTTTCTGCAGTTATGATCGCTTTCAGCCTTTTCGTTGTTCCCGCGGCGATTCAGACCGAAAAGGAAACAATGAACATCAACGACAGCTACGAAACGTACGGATTCGCCGCAAGCTTTGCCCGTACATTTGTTGAAAAAGGAATCAGTGAGCCCGAAAACTATTCTCAAACGCTTGTCGAATCGCTTTTGCCGCCTGCTTCGGATCACGCGGAAAATACTGATGTTCCCAACGTTATAATCGTTCAGCTTGAGTCTTTTTTCGATGCCAAATACCTTTGCGACGCAGTCTTTTCCTCCGACCCGTGCCCCGTGTTTACACATTTGAAAGAAACGTGCGTTTCCGGACTTCTGTCCGTTCCCTACGTCGGAGCGGGGACCGTCAATACGGAGTTTGAAATACTTGCCGGTATGAATATCGACTGTTTCGGACTCGGAGAATATCCCTACAAGTCCGTTTTGCAGGAAAAAAGCTGTGAAACCGTTGCGTCCGTGCTTCACTCGTACGGACATACCGCAACCGCCATACACAATTACGAAGGTACTTTTTACGGCAGAAACACCGTCTATTCAAATCTTGGTTTCGACCGTTTCATACCCGTTGAGTTTATGACAAATACCGAAAAAAACGCCAAGGGCTGGGTAAAAGATAAAGTCCTTTTACCTTATATCGAAAAAACGCTCGAAAAAAGCGAAAACAGAGATTTCGTTTTCTGTGTTACCGTTCAGTCTCACGGCAGCTATCCGAACAGCGGCGAAATAAAGAGAGAAATTACCGTTGAAAACGTTGACGAAAAATACAGAGCGGAATATGAGTATTATGCCAACGAGATACACGAAGTGGATACGTTTGTCGGAGCGCTTGTTTCGTATCTTGAAAGTTTTGAAGAGCCGACTGTCCTTGTTTTATACGGAGATCATCTTCCGTGCCTTACCAATCTCGATAACGATTCTTTAAATCACGGAAACGTGTTTACCACGGAATACGTCATCTGGTCAAATTACGGTCTTGCAGGTGAGGACAGATATCATCTCGAAGCATATCAGCTTGCGTCCTACCTTTTTGAACTGATCGGAATAGACCGCGGAGTAATGTTCCGCAGCCATTCGGAATACTCGGAAAACGATAATTACGACGAAATAACGGCAACGCTTCAGTACGATATTCTTTTCGGCGAAAACTATTCGGGCGCGGTTTGTGAAACCGCTTATATGACGTTCGGTATCGGAGAAACGTATATCACTTCCGTAACTATGGTCGGCAACGAAGCATTTGCCGGCTGCGAATCCCTTGCAAC
>CAMZEM010000038.1 GCA_947305805.1 uncultured Clostridia bacterium
TGTCTGCAAAGACTGTTGACGGAGAGTGTATTCCGAAAATATTACAAACAATGTCGCCGACACCGCCGAAAAACTCGCCTATTTTTTCATTCAGCCAGTCTCCTACGGAGCATATACCATCCCACAGTCCGTATATGAGCTGCATTCCCGCATCGGCAATTGTGCTTAATGAATCCGGAGACATCAGAGCATTGGCTATCTCGGTTACCAATCCTCCCAGCGCCTCCACAAGCCTGATCAGTATCATCGGCAACGCTCTTAAAATACCACCAAGAAGCTCCATGCCTGCCGATACGATTAATGGCCCGCCTTCGATCAGAAAATCCACAATCCCGCCTATTATCTCCGGCAGCCTTGCTATCAGGTCAGGCAGCGCCATTAACAGCCCGTTTCCCAGACCTACTATCAGCTGAAGTCCCGCTTCGAGCACCGAAGGCAGATTGTCGAGAAGCGAACCGCAGACCGTCAGTATCGTGCTTATCGCTGCAGGTATCAGTGTCGGCAATGCCTGATTCAGCCCTTCAGCCAAAGACTTGATTATCATCATCGCGGCATTTATCACTTCCGGCAAAGACGATATCAGCTTGTCCGTCACAGTCATTATCGCCTCAAACGCCAGAGGTATCAGTGCAGGCAGGTTCTCGAAAAGAATATCCAAAAGCGAGTTGAAAAGCTGGATCGTCACTTCCACCAGACTCGGAAACAGCTCGATCAGAGCATTGAGCACGGTAGTGATAAGCGGAGGAAGCAGGCTTATCACCTGAGGCAAAACCTCCGCAATCGCCGATATCGCCTCCTGAACTCCGTTTTTCAAAGTCTCTACAGCCTCATCCTTTCCAGCGACAAGGCCTGCAATACCGTCCATTATCATTGTAATACTCGGTAAAAGCTCTGCGACGAAACTGTTCTTAAGCCCTGAAATCGTATCCTGAAGTCTGGTCAGACTGTCATTAAACACTGCGCCTGCAGTAACTGCTTCGTCAGACATTACCATGCCATAGTCGTGAGCCTCCTGCTTCAGCCTGTCTGTTTCTTCGGCAGACATATTAAGCAAAGCTGCCATATCCGTCGCAGATTTTCCGAGAAGGTCTGTAGCTGCAGCGGTACGTTCGGCACCGGACTCCATATTCTGTAGTGCCGTTATTACCAGCTGCAGCTGCTCCGTCTGTGTCTTTCCCGCCATATCATCAATAGAAAGCCCGACAGCGGAAAGCTTTGCAGCAGCGCCTTCAGAGCTGTTGCCCGCATCGACGATAATGCCTGAAAGCTCCTTCATTCCCGTCTGCAGGTTTGACACATCGGTACCGGAAAGTCTGAATACGTAATCCCATTCCTGAAACGCCTCTGCAGATATACCGATCTTTTGCGACATCTTATCTATATTATCCGCAGTTACGGAAACATCGCTTGCCATATCAAATATCTTTTTTCCGGCAGTAACGGCAGCGGCGCCGACGGCAGTCATCGCTGCTCCGACGGCTGCTCCGGCTTTTTTCACTGCATCCCACTGCTTTTCCAGCTCTTGTGTAAACGCGCGCGTCTCTTTCGTATTTTTCTTACTCTGACTCTCCAGATTGACAAGGGCCGTTTTCGCGTCGTTGAGCTTTGTTCTCAGCTCCTGCACTTTCGCAGAGTTTTCGCCGTATTCCTTTTCTGCGCGGTCAAGCTGTTCGGTAAGCGTCTGTACCTTCTCTCTCTGCGTCACCATCATTTTGGTGAGAAGTTCCGCCTGCTCTTTAAGATACTTTTTCTTCTTGCCCGTCTTGTCATACTCCGCCTGCGTAAGCTTTAATTCGGAACCGAGCTCTTTGTACGTTGTATTACAGTCCTTTATCGCCTGCCGGAACTCTTTCTCTCCGTCTACTTTCAGCTTAACGCCTACGTCTGCCATATACTCACCTCTTAATCGAGTATTTCGTCAATAAATGTCTCCCTATACGGCCTCGCCAAACCGTTGTATTGTCTGTATATCTCCCACTGATCAAGAAACGCTCCGACCGGCATAGTCCAAAACTCCGACAGGGGACGGTGAAGCAGCGTAACGCCGATAAACTCGAAACGTGAAAACATTTCTCCCGTCGCTACGCTGTCACTGCGTTTTTTGAGTCAGTATCCTCTTCGCTTCTCACATGCCGTTCCGCTCCCTTATTCATAGCTGTAAACACTGCGTCGCGGTAATCTGTAAAATCGGACGGCACGCTTAACGATTCCACAAGCTCCTGTGTTATTGAAGGGTTCTTTTCTCCGGTTTTGTAATTGCAGTACATAATCCCCGCATTGATAAGAGTCGTCAGAAGCCAGAGCACCGATTCCAGCTGCTCGGCATATGAAGCGTCCTTCATCTTTTCGCCGACTTCCGTAAGCCCGCCGTATTTCTCTATTATCTTTTTTGTAGCGTAAACATTCAGCATAAGCGGATACTCTTTTCCGCCTATAACGATCGTTGTCAGTCTGTCGTCCATACATACTCCTCCGCTTATGTAACAGCGCCAGGCTCATACACCGCATTGAACCATCCCGCTACCGTTGCCGCATTTGAACCGTCTTCCGACTCGTCAACGCTTACCTTCCACGGATGCGCGCCGGAAAGAGCCTTGTTTCTCGGAAACACGGTGCCTTCGATCGAAGGCGTGGAAAACGTGACGGACGAGCCTTTCGTAGCGGCATTTTCTGTAGGTACGCCGAACTTGACCCTGTAAAGCCATACATACTTGTATTTCCCGTCAGACTTTTTCGCGCGAAAACCTACCGCAACATACGGAGCGGAGTCTTCGGCGGAAGCGATAAGCACGCCGTTTGAATCGACCGTCGCGCCTGTAAGCGCGGATACCACCTCAGAGTCAAGATCTGTCGTTGAAAGCTTTAACGTTCCCGACGAAAACTCATGCACCGACTCCGCAATGGCATCGTCACCGTAAAGCTGACCGTCGGAATATGTCACAGATATCTCCGCAGATATCGCTTTCCCGATAAGCGCAGGCGTTCCGTATGTTTCACCGGTCTGCCCGTCAGTTATCAACGCATAGTAAAGCTTATCCATACCAATAGTAGCCATAACTGTTACTCCTTACTTTCATTTTCTTCGTTATACGGATACGGATGTTCGACCGTTATCTCATAATGAAAATATCCCGTATCCTCTTCGTACCCTATATACGCTCTTCCCGTAACGGTAAACCCGTTTAAAAGAAGAGCGCGTATTATCGTATTTTTCATTTTTATGTAGTTCCCTTTTGTAAATACCGAAATGATGCATTCTTCGACATCAATATCGATAGTATCGTCTCCCCAGAGCGAATCCTCGCCGAGAGGTACGAGCACGCAGTATTCGTCCGGAGCAGGGGAGGACATGCGTCCCGTTTCACAGGGAATATGAAGCGCGTCAAGCACTGTTTTTATCTCACTTAATATTCCCATCCTTTTTCAGCTCCTCGTCAAGCACCCGCTGCATCGTTTCTATAACCTGTTTTTTTACCTTCTTTGCCGTAGGCACTGCAAACGGACGCGCAGGCTGATTCGATTTTCCATGTTCGAGAACTCCGGCTTTAAGCCCGTTGCGCACGCCGTTGCTGTCCGTTCCGCTTACCCCGATCTTTATATCCCAGTATCCGTCTCTGTTTTTACGTACGCCGGTAATTCCCACCGAAGAAAGCAGCTCGCCGGTAGATCTGTCTTTTTTTCTGTTTCCCGTACCTATCGCTTTTTCAAGATTTTTCTTAAACACCGTCTTTACATGCGGAGCCGCGGAAAAAAGCATCTTTTTTGACAGCTCGCCATCAGCTATGGGTTCCAGCGTTAAAAGCTCGGAGTCAAAAGATATATCCATTCTACCCAACAGAAGACTCCACCTTTTCCGCCAGTATTTCCGTATACATTCCTTTCCCTCTGACATTTTCTACGGAAAAGATACGGAAACGCTCATCACCGCAGTAAATAATATCTGAGGTCGTAATGCGTACATCAGGATCCGCTCGTAACCTGAAAAGATCTGTAACGGTGGAAAACGTTGAAAGATTCGCCCATTTCTCCGAGCCGTGACGTCCTTCGCGGTAGCAGCGCACGTTTTCAAGAACAGCTGTTTCTGCCGGTACCGAAAATCCGTCTTCGTCTTCCGTTTTTGTTATGCGCTTTATACTGCAAAAGCATCTTGACATTTTTCCGAAGCTCATACCTTCCACTCCTTTCCTAAACGCAGAAGCGTATTGACGGTATTGAATGCCGAAGCCGGAGCGTTTGTATTATCGCCGAAGAACCCGCCTGTAGAACCGTCTCGCGATTCGTAGAGAAACGCGGTGAGCATTATTACTCCCTGCTCCGTCGTTGCGGACATGGGATTGAAGTCGTAGTATCCGTCGTCAAGATGCTGATACTCCTCCGCATACTTTTTAGCGGCGGAAAGAAGCTCTGAGATAAGCTCGTCGTCAGCGCCGTGCGATATCATCAAATTTGCCTTCGTCTTTTCAAAAAGCGTCATTCCGCCGCACCTCCCTTTTACGATGCTTTCATCTTAAGAAGTTTGATGCCTTCGGGAAGTATTACCTTACCGTCTACGCGCTCAGTCGCCACATAGCCTACCTGTCCGTTTGTAGCGTAAAGCTCGTTTAACCTCTGTACTGTTCTTCCCGATCTGTCAGCTATCCAGTAATTTTGAAAATCGCCGAATGCGACCGTAAGCGCGCCTGCTGCTGCGGTGGGCACATACGGTGAAGTATACAGTTCATAACCGAGCAGCTTATCCGGCTGACCCGACTGAACGGAAGGCTGCCAGAGATACGAACCGTTGAGGTCTTTAAGCTTACGTACCGCTGCGACAGTCGCGTCGTTCATTAAAAACTTCGCGTTCCGTCTGTACGGTGATTTAAGAGAGTAGATAAGAGTGATAAGCTCGTCAGCAGTGACGGCATTCGTCGCAGCGGCAGTAACGCCTACTGTGCCGCCGTTAGCGGTAAATATACCGGTAGGCTGTCCGCTGCCCGTGCCCACGCAGAAAGCCTGCTCTTCGGCGATACCGAACGCTCTGATAAATTCGTTTGCGATATATTCTTCAAGATTGAAAGCGGAGTCTTGCAAAAGCTCCACGCTTATGCGAACAAGGTCTGTAAGCTTGTATGCGTCTATCTCTTTCTGTCCGAACGTAGGATTGCTTTCCGTAAAAGCGGCGTTTTCGGCTGTCCAGTTAGCTACGGAATGACCTACCGCGACAGGTATCTTTCTGTCATTGTTCGTTTTAATGGTTTTTGCCAGTAAGCGGATAACATTCGCTTCGGTAAGACCGTCAAGTATCTGTTTTTCGAATTCTTCCGGAACAAGATATCCGCCGTCAGTGTCCGTGCTTTCCGAAAGCACGTTATGCAAAAGCGGTTTGCCTCTTAAATGCCTGTCGAAATCCTCTTTGTATTCCGCCGACGCTCTGCAGTGTTTTTCCGGTTTATTTGATTCCGGCGTTTCTTTAATAGGCTGCGACACCGCTTTGTTAAGCTCCGCTTCAATGGCGTCTTTTCGTTCGAGACGCTTTATCTCGTTTGAAAGCGCGTTTAAATCGTTTTCCATAGAAGTATACGTCGCGTCGTCTTCTGCGGAAAGGACGCCTTTGCCGTCCCTGTGAGTATCAAGGAAACCTTCCATCGTTTTCCAGAGCTTTGCTCTTTTTTCGCGTAATTCGATTATATTCATATTCATTCCTCCGTTAAATGTATTTCTTTATATTCTCAAGCTGCGCCTTCAGTTCGTCGACCGGACGTCCGCAAGGCGCGGTTTCTTCCTTTTCCGGCTTGGGACGGTATTTCGCATATATCCTGTTCATCAGCTCCGTCTGCGCGTTTTTGCGTGAAAACGAGAATGCTGCCGGTTCCGAATCCCTTGTTTTCTCGTCTTCAAGAATTCCGTCCGCAAAGCCGAGCTCTATCGCCTTGTATGCGTTCATCCACGTTTCCGTATCCATAAGGTGGGAAAGCTTTGCGCGCGAAAGCCCGGTGCGTATTTCGTATGCGTTTATAATGCTTTCCTTTACTTCGTTAAGCATTTCGATGGCTTTCTGCATATCCTCGTGATCGCCTGCGGCAATAGTCGCGGGGTTATGTATCATCATCATTGCGGTAGGGGACATAAGGACTTTCGTGCCTGCCATCGCGATAACCGACGCTGCCGATGCTGCCATGCCGTCAATCTTCACTGTAACGTTGTAGTGATAGTCCATAAGCATAGTATATATCCTGCTTGCCGCGATACAGTCTCCGCCCGGCGAGTTTATCCAGACCGTTACCGGACCTTCGCCGGAAAACAGCTCTTTCTTAAACATCTCCGGCGTAATATCGTCGTCAAACCAGCTTTCCTCCGCGATCGTGCCGTAAAGCTCAAGCACCCGTTCCTCCTGACCGTCTCCGTCCGTCATGTTTTTCCATTTCCAGAACTTCTTCGTCCTGTCTTTCATCAGTTTTATCCTCCCTGTCGTTGTCAATAGTATCTGTAAAGGTTTCCGCCTTTGCAAGTGGTTTCATGTTGCCGTTTACGAGGTAAAGATCCCCGCCGTCCTCTTTCGGGATTCTGTCGAGGTTTTCAAGCTCCCGTATATCGTTTGCGCTCATCCAGCCGTTCTGCCTTGCTGTGGCGTAGCCTGTCATTCTGCTTTGATAGTCCCCGCGAAGAAGTCCTTCGACGTTGAATTTGACAAAGTAGTCTTTCTTCTCGTCAGCTGAAAGCAGTGTTCTCTGTATCGACTGTTCCCAGCGTATTACCCAGGGGTCGAGAGTGTACTTTACAAATTCAAGAGACTGCTGCTCTATATTCGAAAAGCTCGATTTCTCAAGATCGCCTACCATATGCGGAGGCACTCTGAAGATACGTGCTATCTCGTTTATCTGAAACTTCCGTGTTTCCAGGAACTGCGCCTGCTCAGGAGATATGGAGATAGGGGTGTATTTCATCCCTTCTTCAAGCACCGCTATCTTTCCGCTGTTTTGAGAGCCGCCGAACGTACTCTGCCAGCTTTCGCGCACACGTGTCGGGTCTTTTATCGTGCCCGGATGTTCAAGCACGCCCGAAGGCGCGGCTCCGTTGGCAAAGAATTTTGAACCGTACTCTTCCGTTGCCATCGCAAGCCCGATGGCATTTTTTGCCATTGCTATCGGCGAGTACCCGACTAACCCGTCAAAGCCGAGGCCGGGGATATGCAGAACGTCGGTAGGGTGAAGGATAACGGTAAAGTCTTTTTCTCTCATATGCTCGTCGCCGGAGCGGTAGTACTGATAGAAAAGATGACCGTTTTCGTCTCTGTCCACAGTCATTCTGTTTGGCATTAAAGGATAGAGCGCTATTATCTCGCCTTTACCGTTGCGTATTATCTGAGCGTATGCGTTTCCCCATAAAAGAAGATGAGCCATCAGTGTTTCCCGAAACACAAACGAGCTCATCTCAGGGTTCGGTTCATCGTGAAGGATGCGGTAAAGGGGATGAAACACCGCCTTTTCTTTTCCTCCGTCACTGTTGTATTTATACATATGCAGCGGAAGTCCGGCAATCGCTTCGGAAAGTATGCGTACGCAGGCGTATACTGCCGTCATCTGCATTGCGGATCGTTCAGTTACCGCTTTCCCGGACGTCGTGCCTCCCATGAAAAACGCGTACCCGCTGCCGGGGGTTCTGTTTGAGGGTTTGTCTCTCACCCGTGAAAACAAGTTAAACATTTTTATCCTTTCATATTGACAAATAACTTAATGTAGTGTATAATCATTTATAGAAGGCAATTGCCTACTAAAATCTTATTCAAAATGTGAGGAATTATTATGGATCTTCCTTCTTTAAGCCTTGATGGTTTTCAAATCGTCCATTTAAAGAAAAACGGTATACTTCGTGAAAAGCGCATTACTCTCGGTTTAACTCAGCAAAAGGTGGCCGATCGTGCTAAGATTCCGTTACAAAGCTACCGCGATTTTGAGCACGGAAAAAGAAATATCATGAGTGCATCATTTTCTATCGCGTGCAGAGTCATTGAAGCCCTGGGAATGAATATTTCAGATTTTTACCATGACAAATATCTGTTTGGTGAAGAACTTTGTGATTCTCCAAAAGGACCAAGATACAAAAAGACCGGTAAGCTTATCAATGAGGACGTTGAATAGTAATGGTTACAATAAAACGTTAAGCATAAATTATATTTTATAGTTTAGAAAGGACGAGGATGTATGTTCAATTTAGATATCGATCAATTAATATCTAATGCTGAGTCCGGTAAAGCATGTGATATTTATGAATTGGCTCGCTTGTATGATTTAGGCGCTATTCCGGACCCTAGTGAATCGAAGTACATTGAATTATATGAATTATTCTTTAAAACAGACGAGGTAAGGGCAGTATTAAACAATTTGGACTCTGAAAAAGGATACGATGACTCTGTTGGTTTTTATGAAGAGGGATTTTTAAAAGAATGTATAGTAGAAGCTGGGTTGGCACTGTGTTTTTATTACATGAATTCAACCGATTCACAAGAAGTTCGTCAGGCATTAGAATATGTAGGAATTGTTTATGATGTATTAAAAGGGCCATATGAAATAGAAAGAGAAAATGGCGAACTGATTTATATTCTTAGCATTATAAAACAATTAAACGAGCGACTTGAAAAAATGGGGGTTGATTATGATGCACAGTAAAGAGAATGATAATAGATCTGTTGAACAGGCTGTTGTTGAGATAATCGGAAAATGTGCTTGGGAAAAATTACAGGAAAGCAGCAAAATAGGAATAATAACAACCATGGGCAGTTTTCGTATGTTTGAAAACGCCGACTTGCATATAGATTATGCCTCGTCAATCATTACTACAATGAAAGCGTTGGAATATGAGTTAAGGATTCGTTTTTTTGAAAGGTATATTGAACATCTCACGAATAATTATACTCCGGAATCATATGCTGATTGCATTTTGACAGGTGAGAATAGAGGCAATTATAAGGTGGCAGCGCAGGAAAAGTGTTGTATTTTAGAATATTATGAGAAAGAGCAAAAATTAACCTTTACAAGTCCCACTAAAAATGATCAGTTTTCGCTTGGTAATTTTATCAATACGGTTGCATCAGGCAAAAGAATAGACCGTAAGGTGGATGCCCCAATTATTAAATACTGTAAAGAAGTTCTTTTCCGAGATAAAAAGATCAATGATAGCTTAATCGTTGATTGGTTAAAGCCGTTAATAACAGATATAGAATGCCAAAAGAAATTAAGAAATGATTGTGCGCATGGTGGTATAGTTCAAAGAAAGGCAGATGCGGAGAGGGCTATCGAAGATATTATTGTTGTTGGAAAACTGTTGGCAAAAATAGTATATCCAGAATTTCTCCTAAAACAGTAGCATAATTACAAGAACAATATTCCTCTCGAATCGTAAACGCTCTCTTCGTTTCTGTCCCCGCACCGTATCGCCCTGTCAAGAGCCATGATCGTAGCCACGGCGCCGTCGATCTTTTCAGTGGACTTTTCCTTGTCCGCCTTTATATTCCCCGCAGGGTCAGTGCGGATGTATATGTTGTCCATCATCCAGCGGAGAACGGGATGACCGGAATGCGCTATACGTTCGGATAGTACGAGGTTCATAAGCTCTTTTGTCGGAGGGGACATATCTTTAAATCCCTGTCCGAAAGGAACTACGGTAAATCCCATTCCTTCGAGATTCTGAACCATCTGAACGGCTCCCCATCTGTCAAACGCTATCTCGCGGATATTGTATCTTTCTCCGAGACGCTCTATGAATTTTTCAATGTAGCCGTAATGAATAACGTTCCCTTCGGTTGTATGAAGAAAACCCTGCCTTTCCCATATGTCGTACGGAACGCGGTCGCGCCTGACACGAAGGTCAAGCTGCTCTTCCGGGATCCAGAAATACGGAAGAACGATATATCTGTCATTTTCGTCCTGCGGAGGAAACACGAGCACGAACGCCGTTATGTCCGTAGTCGACGAAAGGTCCAGTCCGCCGTAGCAGACCCTGCCTTCAAGCTCTGTCGCGTCGATATCCGTTTTGCACTTATCCCATCTATCCATAGGCATCCATCGAACTGCCTGTTTTACCCACTGGTTAAGGCGGAGCTGACGAAACGAATTCTCTTCGCCGGGATTCTGTTTTGCAGACTCGCATGCTGCTTTTACCTTATCGATACCGACCGTTATTCCCAATGACGGATTCGCCTTCTTCCATACTTTCGGATCTGTCCAGTCATCGTTATCGTCTGCGCCGTATATGACAGGATAGAAAGTGGGATCCGTTTTTCTGCCTTCGAGTATATCTTTTGCTTTCTGATGTGTTTCGTAGCATATCGATTTCGTATCGTTTCCGGCAGTGGTGATAAGAAAGTAAAGTGGCTGCATTCTCGCGTCGCCGGAGCCTTTTGTCATAACGTCAAAAAGCTTTCTGTTCGGCTGCGTATGAAGTTCGTCAAATACGACGCCGTGGATGTTGAATCCGTGCTTTGAATATGCTTCCGCAGAGAGTACCTGGTAAAAGCTGTTTGTGGGGATATATATTATACGCTTTGTTGCGGAAAGTATCTTTACTCTTTTGTTTAAAGCGGGACACATGCGCACCATATCAGCGGCTACTTCGAAAACTATAGACGCCTGCTGTCTGTCAGCAGCGCAGCCGTAAACTTCTGCGCGTTCCTCACCGTCCCCGCAGGTGAGAAGAAGTGCAATAGCGGCTGCAAGTTCAGACTTTCCCATCTTTTTAGGGATTTCGACGTATGCGGTATTGAACTGTCTGTATCCGTTTTCTTTTACTATGCCGAACAGATCGCGTATTATCTGTTCCTGCCAGTCGATCAGCTCAAAAGGTTTTCCTGCCCATGTGCCTTTCGTATGGCACAGTGATTGAATGAACGCAACGGCAAAGTCTGCGGATGATCTGTCATAGTGTGATGTTTCCGCCATAAATCGGGTAGGGGTGTATTTCTTAAGCTTCCGCAAAGCGGACTCCTTTCGGTTAAGCATAAAAACGAGCCATTACCGTTCTGGTATGACCCGTTTAATGTATTCTGTTCTATCGGTCTTACTGCTTCATCGCCCATTCAATCGCATGCCCGTCATCCTCAAATTCGATTTCGCTCGCTGCCTTCAGACCGATTATGCCTTCACAGCTGCGGTCATCGCTGAGATATTCGTACGTTGCACCGAAGTAGCACGGATTGTTTTTCCCGTTATAGCGATATCCCGCAAGGAGTACCCTGTCTCCGAATGTCAGAACGGCGTTCCAGCGCATTTCAAGATCTTCCTGCGTTGTCGGGTTCGGCAGTCTGTATTTTACAAGCGCTTCGTTAATTGTCATCGCTCTGTCCTCCATGGTAAAGAAATCTATTGTTCATCGTCGCCGTAAATGATGAAGCGTACATATTCCTTTTTATGCTCTTCGATAAACATCACAAGTTCGAAATACTCACGCTCGAACGCTAAACGCTGAACGGCCGTAGTATCGAACATATTCGTAAGACCGGTATCCCGGATTTTAAGGATCTGCTCTTTTATCTTTTCAGTCATTATCTTTTACCTCCGTGCATTCGTCTTCTCCGTAAACAACCGAAAGTCCCGAACCGTTGTCCCATCTGACCATTATCGAGCCGATGTCGTCAACGCCTATAACTGTGCCTTCCGTTCCAATCGGCGGAGCCTGTATATCGTCCATCTTAAGAAGCCTGACGCGTGTGCCGGGCGTAAAGCGGTTGCGAAGATATTTCAGTCTTTCCTTTGAGATCATCGTTTCACATCCTCTCAATCTTTACGGTATCGTCCGCTGCATTGTATATTACGGTGTAGCGGTATTCTTTTCCTGTGTTGTCTTTCGTTATTACACGTATATCGCCTTCGTATGCTCTGTACATACGGTCGATAGTTTCTTCCGGCGGAAGCTGCGATTTAATCTGATTGACGTGTTTTTCAGTCATTGTTTTTCCTCCCTGTTTGCATATGCGTTTACTGCCGCAAAGCCCAGGCTATAGCATGACCGTCATCTTCAAATTCGGTTTCACTCGCATCCCTGAGTCCGATCGTTCCTTCATATGAGTGGTCGTCTTCCAAAAACTCATAGACAGCGCCGAAGTATCGCGGTTTGTTTTGATCGTTGTAGTAGTCTCCCGCAACGACAAGTCTGTCGCCGAATGTAAGGACCTTATACCATCTGCACGAAAGATCTTCAGGCGTAGTGGGGTTGGGCAGTCTGTATGTCTGCATTGCGTCATTAATTGTCATGGTTTTACCCTCCATTTATGTAATATATATCCTTTCGGTAACATATATATCACTCTAAAATGGGAAAAAGTCAAGAGAATTAGGAGCATAAACATGGAGAATATCAAGTGATAAGAACCTCTAATATTGATCATAATACACAATAGTTCATTTCCAGCAATTCGGAATATGATAATGCGATTCCTTCTCTTAGAACACGGACATTATCTGCGGAACCTACCTGGTCTATAAATCGTTTAACGATAACATCGCAGTATTTTTCGTCAAGCTCGATAGTATAGCAGCTTCTGTCCGTCTGCTCGCATGCTATGAGCGTAGAACCGGAACCACCGAAAGGATCAAGGACAAGCGTATTGCTCATGGAGGAGTTTTGAATAGGGTATGCAAGAAGCGGTAGCGGCTTCATCGTAGGATGTTCGCCGTTCTTTTTTGATTTTTCAAATTCCCATATCGTAGTCTGCTTTCTGTCGGAATACCACTGATGTTTTCCGTTCTTCTTCCAGCCGTACAGGCACGGCTCATGTTGCCACTGATATGGCGAGCGTCCTAGTACAAGACTAGGCTTTTTCCAGATACAGCAGCCGGAAAGATAGAACCCTGCATCGGAAAACGCTTTCCTGAAATTAAGGCCTTCGGTATCTGCATGGAAAACATATATCGAAGCGTCGTCTGCCATTACCTTTTCCGTATTTGTAAACGCGTCGAGAAGGAACTGATAAAACTTGTCATCCGACATATTATCGTTTTTTATCTTTCCCGCTGTACCTTCATAATTGACATTATACGGAGGATCCGTAACAACAAGATTTGCCTTTTTACCTTGCATAAGTATTTCGAACGTTTCAGGCTTTGTAGAATCGCCGCAAACAAGACGGTGTCTGCCCAATGTCCATATATCTCCGGGCTTTGTAACGGCAGGTTCTAACAGTTCTTTATCGACGTCAAAATCGTCATCTTTTACCTGTGTGTCGTTTTTAAACAGCTCTGCAAGCTCGGTATTGTCAAAGCCGGTAAGAGAAAGATCAAACGCGTCTTCCTGCAATGCCTCTATCTCGACGCGCAACATTTCTTCGTCCCAGCCGGCATCGAGCGCCATGCGGTTGTCTGCGAGGATATATGCTTTTTTCTGCGCTTCGGTAAGATGGTCGGCAAATACGCACGGAACTTCTTTGATGTTTTCAGCCTTTGCTGCGGCAAGTCTTCCGTGTCCCGCGATGACACCGTAGTCGCGATCGATAATGACTGGGTTTATAAAACCGAACTCCCGCAGAGAAGACCTCAGTTTAAGTATCTGCTCCGGTGAATGCGTTCTTGCATTATTTGCGTACGGGATAAGCTTATCGGTTTTTACAAGCTGAAACTGTGTAGTCGTTTTATGCTCCATTACCGTATTAAACCCCATTCTGCGAATTTCTCGAATCCGCCGATACTTTTGATATATTCTCTCGCAAGGTTTACGATTTCCGAAAAATGCAAACCGTCAACGAAATCGTCACCTATAGCGCATGATATCTCGATAGGTTTTCCTTCTTTCTGTGCTTTAAGCCAAGTGTATATATTTACGGAAACGTCTGCCTTTGAGAGATCTTTTCCGTGCAGGCCGCCTCCGGTTACGGAGTCGCCCATGTCGGAACCCAACTTCCTGTTTACGGCGCCTGTATCGACATCCGTGCCGCCTGTCCAGTCGCCGATAGGATTAATCTCAGCTGAGGGGTATGATTCTTTTATACTTTCTCCGTCCGCATTGCTTTGGCAGATTATAAGCCTGTTTTTATCAAGAATATATTTACCGTCGCAATAGTATTTATTATAAATGTCTTTTGCTATCGATGTCAGCTTTTTCTGTTCTTCCGTGACAGGCGTTCCTTTAAAGATGCCGTTATCTCCGCAGCGTAAACCTTTCGCCTGATTATCGGCAAGATGTCTGTCCTGTGGCACCTCCGTAAAATCAACGGAAAGCTTTCCGGCGATTCTTTTGACGATGTCAGATACTTCGTCATAATCAATATGAACCGACGATTCCGCAACAATATGGCAGATACCATGGCCTATGAGTATTTCCACGGCGATTTTCGGGTTTTCGTCTTTTGTGTACGCAAGATCCACAATAGCGCCCGCTATGCGGTCTGCGAGCTTATCAGGGTGAGAGGGATTTACCTTTTCAAACATATAACTATCCTTTCCTTACTTTGATGAGCTGATTAATTTGATGCCTTTCAGCGTTTACGTGCTCATTTTGAAATACGATTTCAATGTTTGTGGTTAAATGTTATGATAAAAACAGTTATGTGGTGTAAAAATGTGATAAAACGCAGAAAAAATGATGTAAAAATGTGATAAGCTCTCTTAGTAATATCCAAACGAAAGCGTAGTGGACCGATC
>CAMZEM010000039.1 GCA_947305805.1 uncultured Clostridia bacterium
ATGTCTGTGTTTATGCATTCGTGCGGCAACAATACGGGGCTTATCGACGATCTTATAGATGCGGGTATAGACGTATTTCAGTTTGACCAGCCCGACGTATATCCGTCGGAAATGCTTGCGGAAAAATACGCAAAGAAAGTTGTATTCCATTCGCCCGTAGATATACAGAAAGTTCTTCCGACGGGGGACAGGGATTTTATAGAATCGCGCACACTTCGCATGTGTGAGCTTTTCAGAAACGCAGGCGGCGGCTGGATAGCAAAAGACTATCCCACTTACGGCGATATCGGCGTTGAGCGCGAATGGGCAAAATGGGCGGAAGATGTAATAGTAAAAAACAGCGCAATCTGAAAACAAAATAAAAAAACGGTACCGATTTTCGGTACCGTTAATTATTTTAAGAATTATGCGTCTTTTCCCGAACGGGGAAGTTCCGATAAAACAGTTTCAAAAACGGTTGTTGCGGTTTCTTCGCGAATCTCTTCGCGGGTGCCGCAAAGAAGCAGTTTTTTTACCGTCTGTTTTCCGTTTTTAAAGTAAACGGAAATATATACGAGCCCTACGGGCTTTTCCTTTGTGCCGCCGCCCGGACCTGCAATACCGGTTGTTGAAACGCCGATATCCGCATTTGCCGCTTCGCAAACGCCCTTTGCCATAGCCGCAGCCGTTTCTTCGGAAACTGCGCCTACCGTATTGAGAATTTCTTCCGGTACGCCGAGAAAGCGGTTTTTTATTGCGTTTGCGTAAGATACGATGCCCATATCAAAAACATCCGAAGCTCCGGGAACGTCGGTTATTCGTTTTGAGATAAGTCCGCCCGTGCATGATTCGGCAACGGCAATTTTAAGCCCGTTACTCTTCAGAGATATTACGGTATTTTCTTCCGGGAGCATAAAGCGTTATCCTTTCGGTTCTGTCTAAAATTCCGTCAAGAAGTTTTTCTTCGTCAAGTTTTTCCTCCGCTTTTTTTACGGACTCCGCGGTTGGGTTCGTTTTCGGGTGACGGGGCGTGAAAACGGTGCAGCAGTCCTCAAAAGGAAGGGACGATGTTTCAAATGTATCTATTTTGCGGGCAAGATTTATTATTTCCTGCTTATCCGTGCCTATAAAAGGTCTGAAAACGGGAAGAGACGATACCTCGTCCGTGCAGCGGATCGCGCCGAGCGTTTGAGACGCAACCTGACCGAGGCTTTCGCCCGTGATTATCGCTCCCGCATTTATTCTTTCCGCAAGACCGCAGGCGATTTTAAGAATATAACGGCGCATAATAACAGTAAAATACTCTTCGGGACAGTTATCTTTTATCTGCTCCTGAATTTCCGTAAAGGGAACGACGTATAAATCAATCTGACCGGCATAAACGCAGAGTTTTTTTGCGAGGGTTATAACTTTATCCTTTGCTCTGTCGCTCGTATATGGCGGTGACTCAAAATGAATTGCCGATATTTTCAGGCCGCGTTTTGCCATAACGTAGCCGGCAACGGGGCTGTCTATTCCGCCCGAAAGCATAAGCAGTCCGTGTCCGCCCGTGCCCGCAGGCAGTCCTCCCGCGCCTCTTTCGGGATTTCCGTGTATAAATACATAACCTTCTCTTACCTCGGCGTAAACCGTAACTTCGGGCGATTTAACGTCAACCGAAAGATTCGGAAAACGGTCGAGGAGATATTCGCCCAGAAGCTCCATTATCTGCGGAGAAGTAAGCCGGTAGCTTTTATCCGCTCTTTTCGCTTCAACTTTAAACGTTTTTGCTCTCGAAAGCTGACGCGCAAGATAGTCTCCCGCCGTCTGCTTAAGTTCGGCAAAATCCAGCGAACATTTTACCGCGCGGCAAAGCGAAACTATGCCGAAAATCTTTTTGCACGCCTCGTATGCTCCGTCAAAATCTGCATACGGACCGTCCACTTCAACGAATATTGTGGACTGCTTATCGCTCACTATGGGGTTTCCGTACGGCCAGACGGCGCGTTTAACGTTTTTTACAAGCGTGCTTTCAAATCTGTTGCGGTTCAGTCCTTTAAGAATAACCTCGCCGAGTTTAAGAAGGATTATTTCGTTCATTTACTGTTTCCTTTTAAGTGTTTTGATTGCCTCTTCAAGCGCAGAGGCAAAAATATCGATGTCGTTTTCTTCGGTGTCGTCCGCAAACGATATGCGAAGCGACGATGCCGAGTATTTTTCCATACCTATAGCCGAAAAAGTTGCGCTCGCTTTTTTAGACGAACATGCCGAGCCTGTTGATACGTAAATTTCCTTTTTTTCAAGAAAATGCACGATATTTTCGGAGAGATATCCGTCAAAAGCCGCCGTTACGATATGCGGGGAGGATATTTTCGGCGTAATTATAACCGCACCGAGCGAAAGAAGCAGCTCTTCCGTTTTCTTTTTCAGTAATTCCGCTTTTTCACGTCGTTTTAAAAGAGTAGGCGCAAGAATTTTTACAGCTTCCGTCCACGCTGCGGCGGCGGGAACGTTTTCTGTGCCGCAGAACAGTCCTTTTTCCTGACCTCCGCCGTAAATTACGGGTTTTAAGCGGACATTCTTTTTTACGTAAAGCGCGCCGATACCCTTCGGAGCCCCCGTTTTATGCGCCGAAAACGAAGCCATGTCGCAGTAAGAGTAACATGCGTTTTCCTTTAAAAATCCCTGAACGGCATCGGTGTGAAACACCGCGTCAGAAAAGTCTTTTGTAACGCATGAAAGCTCTTTTATCGGGTTTAACGCGCCCGTTTCGTTGTTTACGTGCATAATGCTTACAAGAAGCGTATCGGGGGTTAATGCCTTTTTAAGCGAATCGGGTGTTATTATGCCGTCTTCGGGCTTTAAATACACGGTTTCAAACTGAGGAGAAAGCGCTTTGAAACATTCGAGCACGGCGGGGTGTTCGTATGCGGAAGTGATTATTCTTCCGCCTTTTTTGTTTTTAAGATAACCGAATATCGCAAGGTTGTCCGCACCCGAGCCGCCCGAGGTAAATACGATTTCTTCGTCTTTTACCCCTGCCGCGGACGCAACGGCTTTTCTCGCTTTTTCACGTATTTTTTCAGCCTCATAGCCGAATGAATGAAGCGACGACGGATTTGCGAATACCTCCGTCATTGCAGAAACGGCCGCTTTTGCCGCTTCGGGCAGCACTTTTGTTGTTGCGGCGCTGTCAAGATATATCATATAAGTTCTTCCGTTATTCCTCTTCGTATTCTGTTTCTTCCGGTTCGGCGCCGAGTATCTGCTTTGCCGATTCCTCGGGCAGAGACTCTACGCTTTTCAGCTTGCGCATCATAACGCGTGTTCTCGTGCCTATAAGCGATTCAAGCTCGCTGTCTGCCGACTGGAATTTCTTCTGCACGGACTGCAATACTTTTTCAAAACTGCCGAATTCCGTTTTAACTGCGCCGAGGACTGTCCATACCTCGTGGGACCGTTTTTCGATTGCAAGCGTGCGGAATCCCATTTGCAGACTGTTTAAAAACGCAGATACGGTTGAAGGTCCGCAGACGTTTACGGAATAATCCGCCGCAAGCGTCTCCATAAGTCCCGCGCGTCTTACAACCTCTGCGTAAAGACCCTCGGTGGGAAGGAACATTACGGCAAAATCGGTTGTGTTAGGCGGATCTATATATTTATCCCGAATATCTTTCGCGTTCTTTTTAATGGCGTATTCGAGCTGTTTGCCCGCGTCGGAAATACGGTCTGCGTCTCCCGAATCGTATGCGTCAAGAAGCTCGTTGTAAACGTCGAGAGGGAATTTTGCGTCAATCGGCAGATAAACCGGTTCGTCGCTTCCGCCTTTTCCGGGAAGCTTTACGGCAAATTCAACTACGTCGCGGCTG
Organism: uncultured Clostridia bacterium; assembly: GCA_947305805.1. Classification (GTDB taxonomy): domain Bacteria; phylum Bacillota; class Clostridia; order Oscillospirales; family UBA644; genus HGM12619. The sequence continues at coordinate 3,828 of CAMZEM010000039.1, forward strand.
TTTTTCTTGGTTGCGAAGTTTGTGACGTACTGATCGGCGGTAAGTATCTGCTCAAGGATTCTCGAAAGCTGAACTTCGCCGAAAATACCCCTTGTTTTAACGTTTGAAAGTATCTTTTTAAGATCGCCCACGCCCGATGCGAGAGTTTGCATTTCGCCGAGACTTTTATGCACCTGTTCAAGCTGAGTTCCCACGAGCTTAAACGACTCTGTGACCCGCTCGTTGAGGGTTTTTGAAAGTTTATCGTCAACGGTTACCCGTATTTCCTCAAGCTTTTTCTGGTTGTCCTCCTGCATCTGGCGGACGCTTCTGTCGAGCGTAAGACGGACCGCTTCGAGCCGTTCGTCCTGATTCTTGCGCAAACTTTCCATTCTTGTGTCAAGACTTTCGGAAAGTTTGGATACCTGCTCTCCGTAACCGCTAAGCGTAGACTGCATAACGGAGCTGTTTGTGCGTATACCGTCGTTTACCGCAGATATTGCGTCGGATTTGATAGACGATATCTCTTTTTTTGTGTCGCGTATTTCCCTTTTTGCCTCATACAGTTCTCTTCGTGTGGAAAAAAGCGAAATAAGACAGATTACGGCGGTTATTACCGCCGCAACCGCCGACAATGCGCATAATATAATAATTACGTTATCCATTATAATACCCGGTTGTCTGTTTTTTAGTGTCAGTCAAGATAATTGTTGTAAAAACTGTCAAGATTCGATTGCAGCTTTTCCCCGATTGATTCAAACGTTTCGGTAACTGACGACGTTCCTCTCGTGATTCTCAGAAGAGCCGGCTGCAGCGTATTTGTAAAGCCGGAACCGAGGAATGAGATATAGTCGCAGAATGCGCCGTCTCTGAGCTGCTTGAAAGATTCAAACGAAGCGGCGGAGAAGAATGTCGATCTTTCAAATTCGTCCTGCCACGTATCTTCGGTTTCGCCCGGAAGAGGACGGAACAAAAACGGGAGAAGGACCGAATGGACACCGACGTCGGAATTTATGGGCGCGTAAAAATATCTTGACCAGTATGAAAACGACGTTCCGCCCGATCCTTCAACATAGCTCGGTCCGTGCGGGAAAAGTATCCACTCGTATGCGTCGGTCATCGGATTGGCAAGATTGTTCGCCCCTTCGTCCGAAAGACCGAGATGCGTGTATTCAACAAAAAACGCGCGTCTGTTTTCAACGAAAGGCGTGATGTTCTGTCTGTCGCCTCCGTCACAGATAAGATCTCTTTCTCTCAGAGAGCTTAAAAAAGTCATCGCTTCTCTTGCATTGAGCGAATCGAGCGCTACTTTCAGCCTGCCGTTTTCATCTTTTGAAATAATTCTTGCGCTGTTTGAATAAAGAGCGGCAAATTCAAGATACGGCTCGCTTGTATATGCAAGGGCGTAAGTGTGCATTGCGGAATCGGGATCGGACGTATCGTGAATAGCTTCGCACATGCTTTCAAGAGTGTCCCACGTCCAGAGTCCCTGCTCGTCAAGCTCGTGCGGATCCTGCTGCTGATATTCCGATATTACTCTCGGATTATACCACATTGCGGGCATCGTGTCTGCGGAGGGGAAGCCCCAGTAATACGCAACAACGGAATAATATCCGCCGTTGAAATATCCGGCTTCAAGACATTCCGGAGTTCCGTAAAGACCCGACGAGAGATCGAGCTGCATGTCGGAAAACGGGATAAAATAGCCGTTTTGTATATATCTTCCGCCGAAAAGCGAATTTACCATGTTAAACATCATATCGGCGTATTTTATATCCGCCGCATAATAAGTCATAAACTTGGAAAGATCGCATTCGTTCATCAGTCTGATTTTAACGTTATACGTGTCTTCCGTTTCCTTGTATCTCGCAAGAAGTTTGTCGCCGCGCGACGACTCGCCCGAAGTGGGATTGAGCGGATAAAGTCCGCCGTGAGTCATTGCGGCAAACGTATATTCGAATCCGTTTAAATCAAGCTCTTCAACATTGTTTTCAAAATCGGGAACTACTTCCGTCTCTCCGCCCGAACAGGCGGAAAAAACGAGCAGACAGGCAATCAGGATTGCCGCGGTTTTAATGATTTTCATTTTTCTCTCCCGTTTCGTCATTTTAAATCGGAATACTAATCCAGAAAATCGTTGTAAAGACTGTCGAGTGACGACTGATACTGCTGAGCTATCGATTCAAATACTTCCGAAGCGGCTGCTCTGCCTCTCGTGATCTGCAAAAGTTTGCCCTGATAGTCCGAAAACGGAATAAACGGGGTGTAATCGTAAAACGCCTCGTCACGTATCATACGGAAATATTCGAAAGATTCGTCGGTATAAAAGTTGTTTCTTTTAAGCACGTCCTGCCAGGTATCCTTCGTTTCGCCCGGAAGCGGCTGAAGAAGATACGGCAGAAGAAGAGAATGAACTTCGGCATCCGAATTCATCGGAGCGTAGAAAATTCTCGAATGATATGAATACGCGCTTCTCTGCGTTGATTTCGGGTCTCCGCTCGGGCCGGTGGGGAAGTAAATCCATTCGTATGCGTCCTGCATCTGATATGCAAGATTGTTCGTGCCGTCCGTGCTCAGACCGAGATGCGTAAACTCAAGGAAAAACGCGCGCCTGTTTTCAACGAACGGAGTGATATTCTGTCTGTCTCCGCCGTCGCAGATAAGGTCTCTTGATGCGAGAGACTGCACAAAATCCATGGCTTCTATTGCTTCGCGGCTGTTAAGGGTATATTCAAGTCTGCCGTCGGCGTTTTTCGTTACAACTCTTGCGCCGTTTGAGAAAAGAGCGGCAAATTCAAGATACGGCTCGCTTGTATACGCAAGAGCGTAGGTATGCATGTCGGAATTGGGGTCCGATGTATCGTGAATAGCTTCGCACATGCTTTCAAGCGTTGCCCACGTCCAGCTGCCCTGCTCGTTGAGTTCGTGAGGCGATGTCTGACTGTATTCGGATATTACTCTCGGGTTAAACCACATAGCCGGCATCGTATACGGTGTGGGAAAGCCCCAGTAGTATGCAACTATCGAATAATACTTGTTTCCGAAACTGCCCGCTTCAAGCGTGCCGGGTGTGCCGTAAAGGCCGGAATCAAGGTCGATATCCATATCCGAAAACGCCATAAAGTAGCCGTTCTGAACGTATTTTCCGTTGAAAACGTCGGCTATTTTGGAAATCATAAGATCGGCATATTTCAAGCCAGCGGCGTATTGCGTAAGGAACATTGAAAGGCTGCTTCCGTCCTGAATATCCATTTTTACGTTGAATTTCTGCTCGGTATCCTTATAGCGCTGCAAAAGTCTGTCGCCTCTGTCGCTTGCGCCCGGTTCCGGAGAGAGCTGATATTCTCCGCCGCCGTGAGTTTCGGCTGCAATCGTGTATACGTAACCGAGAAGGTCTATATCCGCCTCCTCAACTTTGTGTTCGTATTCCGGGACAATTTCTTCCGTCGCGCTCTGCGAGCATGCGGCGAGAATCAGAAAAACTGCGATAAGCAAAACCGCAATTTTTGATTTTTTCATAATCATTCCTCCTGAAAAAAGGATTGTAAAGCGTAAGACGGGCAGACCGTCTCTATGCATGCGATCTGCCCGTAAAAAATCAGTCTATTTCGCCTTTTTCGAGGACCTGCTTCATCGGTGCGGGACGTTCGCAAGTGGATTTGAGCTCGTAAACTCTGCCCGAATCGGAGCTTAATTCAAACGAATGCATAACTTCGAGAGCATGGTAGCAAAGCTGTTCGTTTGCTCTGTGTTTGCGTCCGTGTCTTATAGCGGAGGCGAGATCGGCAACCGCAAGGCCGCGGCTGTTTTCTGCATAGCAGTGAGTGAGCGGCATTTCTTTGAAATCGGTATTGAATCTCTTGAGATAAACGGGGCCGCCGAAGCAGTTCGGATCGGGAACAACGAGCGTTCCTTCCGTTCCGTATATCTCTATGCACGGCAGACTTCTTGCTCCCCATACGTCAAACGACGTTGTAAGCTGAACGGTGGCTCCGTTTGCAAATTCCATGGTGCCGGCAACGTGAGTGGGAACGTCAACGTCGATTATCGTGCCGTATTTCGGTTCGCTTGTGATCTTTCTTGTCGGGAAAGTCTTTTTGGTGAAGCCGACCGTCCTTTTAACGGGACCGAGCAGCGAGACGAGAGCGGTGATATAGTACGGACCCATATCAAACATCGGGCCTGCGCATTTCTTGTAGTAAAATTCCGGATCCGGATGCCAGCTTTCATGTCCGTGGCAAAGCATAAACGCGTTACCCGCAATGGGCTCGCCTATAAAGCCGTCGTCTATGAGCTTGCGGCATGTCTGAATGCCTGCGCCGAGGAAAGTATCGGGAGCGCCGCCTATGCGCAGTCCCTTCTTTTCGGCGATTTCCATAAGCTCTTTTGCGTCGTCAAGAAAACCGTTGAAGGGTTTTTCGCTGTGCGCGCTCTTGCCTGCTGCAAGTATCTGACGGTTTACTATGGTATGCTGATCGGGGTTTGTGATATTGAGAACGATTTCTATTTCGGGGTCTGCGAGAAGTTCCGCTACGGAAACAGCTTTCGGGCCGTATTCTTCGGAACGTTTTACGGCGCGTTCGTGAATTCTGTCCGCAACGTATTTGACTTCAACGTTTTTAAACACTCTTGTGAGGTTTGTAAGGTATATCGGACTTATATTTCCGCAGCCGATAACGCCTATTTTTACTTTGTCCATTTTATATCTCCTTATCTTTCTTTATTTTTTATCAGAACATTTTTGCCGTGCTTGAATACTTGCTGTAATCTCCCGCAACGGCTTTGCCTTCCGCCGCCCAGAGCATACCGCGTCTTTGCATTTCCTGAGCTTCGGGAATATCGAAAACGTCATCGTGATGTCCCAGAGAGCTGTAGAAAATTCTGCCCATGCCCCACATCTTTGTGAAAACTACGGGAACGTCTACAAAACCGTTTGTTGCATGGTACCAGTTTGCAACGGGGAATCTCGTTGTTGCGAGTACGTTTATACACGGGTCGATATGAATATAATACTGCTCGCTCGTAACTTCAAAATCGTCAATACCGAAAACAATCGGGCTTGAAGAGTTCTTTTTGATGTTTACGGTATAAGTAACCTGTCCGCCGGGATGTGATACCCACTGCGCGCCGGTCATAAACTGCCAGTCAACGCAATCTCTGAAAGAGTCGCACATTCCTCCGTGACAGCCTGCAAGACCTACGCCGGAGGCAACCGCGTCGGATACCGAAGCCATCTGCTCGCCGGTTATTCTGCCTCCTGTAACTATGGGAATTATCAGATCGAGACTTTTCAGCTTTTCTCTGTCTTCGTAGGAAGTCATCGAGTCGGAAATCTCAACGTCGAAATTTTCGCCTTCAAGGATTTTGCCGAATCTGTGAGCAACTTTATCGGGTTCGTGTCCGTCCCAGCCGCCCCAGACAATAAGAGCTTTCTTTTTCATTTTAATGTCTCCTGATTCATTTTTATTTCCGTTTAATTCAGCGGGAATTGCTTATTATAATAAATATAACATATTATCACAATAATTGCAATAGTAAAATATATAAAATTAGCCCCTGCGAATAAAATATTTATTGTTTATTTTTTCCATATTGGCCGCATAATCCGCTATTAACTCGTCGGGCACTTGATTTTTTCGGCGTTTTATGGTAAAGTATATATGTATTGTTCAATTTTTCGGAGGCAGCGCGATGAACGGACTTGAAGAAAGAATAAACGTTTTTGTCGAAACTCTTCTCGAAGGATATCTGCCGGAAAAAAACGAGGGTAAATTTATTCACGACCCGATCTGGGGCTCCGTTTTTTATTCCGGCTGGGAAATCCAGATTATCGATTCGCCCATAGTGCAGCGTCTGCGCGGAATTCATCAGCTCGGTATGGCGGACCTGACTTACACTGCGGCAAGACACAGCCGTTTCGAGCATTCTCTGGGCACGGCGGCTATTGCGGGAAGAATGGCAAATCAGCTTAAAAAACGTGGCGGAGAATACGCCGTTACGGACTACGACGTCAATACCGTCCGTCTTGCGGCTATACTTCACGACGTGGGCCACTGCTTTTATTCGCATCTTTCGGAACGCGTTTACGGCACCGTTGAAGAGTTTACGGATTTAATGAATGAAAAATGCATAAAAAGCGCTCCTCATGAATTTATGACGTATCTGATAATAATGTCGGAAGCGTTTGCGGATTTCTTTTTTAATTACGTTGATTTTCCGGATAAGGAACGTCATCCGGATATCCTCGAAAGAGCGGCAAATATCGTTGTCGGACGAAAAAACTACGATGAAAACGGCAACGGACTTACATTTTTAACTTCGATTCTAAACGGCGAGTTTGACGCGGACAAGCTGGACTATACGCAGCGCGACAGCTATACCGCGGGCATTGCAATGACATACGGCGCAGACAGATTTCTTATGAAGCTTATGATCACCGCAAAAAACGACGGAGACAGAAAAGATTTCGTTCTTGCGGTTGATTCCGATGCGCTTACCACGGTTGAAGAGCTTATTTTCAACAGAAACATTCTTTACGTATATATGTACCGTCATCAGAAGGTGCTTGCAACGGAGTCTTCGCTGCGTGACGTGGTTCTCGGTATGGCGGACGTAGGTCTTCTGAAAGACACGGTGGATTTTCTTAAATACTCCGATTCGGATATAGAAAACTTCGATACGGTAGACAAAATACCGTTTGAAGAGCAAAACAATCTTCTTACGCTCGGCGAGATGATAAAGAAGATAGAAACAAGAAAACTGCCCAAGAGAGTTGCCGAATTTTCGCTTGAAAAAATGAACAAGCGGGGCGGCGGCGAAAGCGATTATATGTATCTTAAATCGTTTATAGCAAAAATAGCGGAAAATCCCGATAAAATCCGCGAAGAAATATTCGAAAAAATATGCGATGCATATTTCGGGCGCGGAAAAATCGTTGATTTCACGCTGTTCGATATTTACGTATGTTTTCCCGATATGATAAAAACAAGAACGGATTTTCTGCTCGTATCAAAAGACGGAAGAGTGCGCTCCGTTGCGGATATTAAATACATTCGCGACTGGGCGGAGGCGTTTGCGGCGGAAAAGTGGCGAGGCTACGTATTCTGCAATTCAAACGTCGACCGTGAAATCGCCGCCGCGTGCGCAGAAGAAACAATAGAAGGATTATATTAAAAAATCACATTTTTTTTACATTTCCCCACTTGAAAAGTATTCGATTAATCTGTATAATATGCGATATATTATTTATTACAAACAGTAATTGTTACAAACAGAATACAGGAGGAATATACCATGCAAATCAGTAATCAGTATCTTGCGGATCTTTACGAAGACGTTTGCAGAAAGAATCCGAACGAGCCCGAATTTCTTCAGGCGGTAGGAGAGGTTTTCGAAAGCCTCGTTCCCGTTGCGGACAGACGTCCCGACCTTATAGACGCAGGCGTTTTTGACAGAATAGTTGAGCCGGAGCGCACGATTATTTTCCGTGTTTCATGGGTTGACGACAGCGGAAAAGTCCGCGTAAACAGAGGCTTCCGCGTTCAGTTCAACTCCGCTATCGGTCCCTACAAGGGCGGTCTCAGACTTCACCCGTCCGTTAATCTTTCGGTAATCAAATTCCTCGGTTTCGAGCAGATATTCAAAAACAGCCTTACTTCGCTTCCCATGGGCGGAGGCAAAGGCGGCAGCGATTTCGACCCGAAGGGTAAGTCCGACGGAGAAATCATGCGTTTCTGCCAGAGCTTTATGACGGAGCTTGCAAAACATATCGGAGCGGATACGGACGTTCCCGCGGGCGATATAGGCGTAGGCGCAAGAGAAATCGGCTTTATGTTCGGTCAGTACAAACGTTTGCGCAACGAGTTTACCGGCGTTTTAACCGGCAAGGGACTTTCTTACGGCGGTTCTCTTATCCGTCCCGAAGCAACGGGTTACGGACTCTGCTATTTCACAAAGGAAATGCTTGAACACAACAACAGCTCCTTCAAGGATAAAATCGTTGTTATCTCCGGTTCGGGCAACGTTGCAATCTACGCGGCTCAGAAAGCTGCTCAGCTCGGCGCAAAAGTTGTTGCAATGTCAGACTCCAACGGATTTGTTTACGATAAGGACGGAATTGACCTTGCCGTTGTAAAACAGATTAAAGAAGTTGAGCGCGGACGTATTTACGAATACGCAAAACGCGTTCCCTCCGCGGTTTATACCGAAGGCAGAGGAATCTGGAATATTAAATGCGATATCGCTTTACCGTGCGCTACGCAGAACGAACTTCACCTTGAAGACGCGCAGGCTCTCGTTGCAAACGGTGTAATTGCCGTTGCGGAAGGCGCAAACATGCCGTCAACTCCCGACGCGGTTGCATATCTGCAGTCACACGGCGTGCTTTTCGGTCCGGCAAAAGCGGCAAACGCAGGCGGCGTTGCAACTTCCGGTCTCGAAATGAGCCAGAACTCCATAAGACTTTCATGGACTTCCGAAGAAGTTGACGAAAGACTTCACGGCATAATGGTAAATATTTACCGCAACGCGGCAAAGGCGGCAGAAGAATACGGCATGAAGGGCAACCTTGTTGCCGGCGCAAACATTGCGGGCTTTCTTAAAGTTGCCGAAGCAATGAAAGCTCAGGGAATAGCATACTGAAAACGGTATAAAACGGAAAAAGGTACGGATCGATATCCGTACCTTTTTTGTTAACGGAAAAGTCCCTGACAAAGCAGGGACTTTCCGAAATAAATAAATAAGAGAAGGTAGATATGAAAAATAGGAGAAATTGGCTTTTTATATTCCGGAACCCGCCGCAAAGCAACGGGAATCCGGAAAAGAGAGAGGGGGAGAAATAAGCAAAACTGTTGTTTTTCGGGAAATAACCCCTATAACACCTGTATTTTATCATTAAATTGCCGTTGAAAAGTGATACATATGTGTCACGAATGTAGTAAATGGCAAAACAGGAATATCACGCAAATATGTTAAATAAAATTTTTATAAAACTTAAAAAATCCTCTTCCATTTTTATGATTTTTATGATATTATATAATTAATAAAACAGAAAATCGGTTTCAGATTCCAGGAGGTAATAAATATGCCGAAAACGATATATGTAGTTGACGACGAAAAGGATATCCGCGCGATAGTCCGTTCGTATCTTGAAAAAGAAGGCTATGCCGTAAACGAATACGAAAACGGCGAAGACGCTCTTGCCGCATTCAACGAGCAGGCTCCCGACATGCTTGTTATTGATATTATGATGCCCGGAATGTCCGGTTTCGAGCTTTGCAACGAGATAAGAAAAAAGGCGAATACTCCGATAATAATCGTGTCCGCCCGCGATGAGGAGCTTGACAGAATTCTCGGTATTGAAATGGGCGCGGACGACTATATTCCGAAACCGTTCTCTCCGAGAGAAATGGTAGCGCGCGTAAAAGCCGTTTTCCGCAGAATAGACGGTATGCGTTCCGACAGCGCCGCGGCGCTCAATCCGCATTGCAGGGATCTCAAAATTTATCCGGATGAAAGACGCGTTGTAAAAGTATCCGAAAACGGCGAGGAAGACCTTAATTTCACCGCGATGGAATACAATTTCATCAATTTTATGATTGCAAACAAAAACAGAGTTTTCACAAGAGACCAGCTTCTTACGAATATCTGGGAATATCAGTATATAGGCGATACCCGCGCGGTTGACGATCTTGTAAAACGCATACGCAAAAAACTCGACAGCCACCATACCGATTTTTCAATCGAAACAGTCTGGGGATACGGATATAAAGTTACAGACAGCGTTGACTGATTTATGAAACACAGCATACGATTAAAGCTTATTTTGTCATACGCCGTTATCATCTTCCTTATGGCGGGAATATCAATGTCTTTCGTCTCCCTTTTTTCCGAGGCGTACGTTGTAAGAGAGGCGGGCGATCAGCTCAGGCAGTATGCGGACAGAATTGCGATTTCTCTTGCTTCAAGGCAGACTTCCGTCCCCATTCTTTTTGATTTTGTCTGGGATTCGATAGTAAGGGATATTACCGAAAAAAACTATTCTCTCGCCATAATAAACGATGATGCGGAGC
>CAMZEM010000040.1 GCA_947305805.1 uncultured Clostridia bacterium
TAATAGTCTTTTCACGGAGAGTATAAGTTGAAAAACATTAGTACAAAATTATTAAGCATTTTGCTTATCATATCCGTAATGGTATCGCATCTTTCGCTGCTGATGCCTTATTCTGCTGCAACGGTCGGATATCAGGCAGGATATACGTTTGACGACAACAGCAACCTCAAATGGGATCTCGGCGGTAAATATCATCTTATTGAGCGAGATTTCAGCCCGTTTGAAGCCCGAAGCGGTAAAACGGGGAATGCTGTAAGTTCGTATTTTTCTCTGGATCAGTCAATGTTTTCCAAGATTTCAGAGCTCACGCTCGGCTTCTGGGTCAACTTTTCCGAATTCGACACTTCTTTTGATACAAGAATGTTTTATGTCGGTAACGGCAACGAAACGTACGCATATCTCTCGCTCGATTACGTTTCTTACAATAACACTCTATCGCTGACGCTCTTTGACGGACGGTTCCGCGAAACGCTGACTGCCGATATTTCACCGGAAATTACACTGGAAGGCTGGCATCACATCGTTTTTACGTATGATGTCGTCGGTCAGACAAATAAACTCACGATTTACGTCGACGGATTTACACGATCCTCCCGTAACAGCGATGCCGCATTGGATACACTTACAACAAATGTTATTTTCTTCACCGATTTTGTCATTGATGAGTTATATATTTCCAATATTGCCCTTTCTTCCGACAATGTCCTGAAACTGAATGTTATGGATTTAAAGGATTTTTTCACCGCAATGGGCGGAGAGATAATCGACGTTGTGCCTGAAATACCAGATAATCCGGAAGATAATCCCGATAATCCTACTCCCGTAAATCCCGATAATCCGGATGAGCCTGTTGATGAACCCGTTGAAGAACCCGTGGAAGAAGAGGAGGGGTGGAAACCTCCTGAAAATCTTGACCGAATCAGGTTTTCCTGGCTTGCGTATACTTTTGATACAACTTATGATATATCTAGAGACTTAAACAAAACTACCTCCGCAATAATCAACGAATTTGCCGTAACAAAGGTTGCAACTGCCGATTATAAGGGCTCGTTTGCATACGGACTTACCAGAAGAAGCAGCGCTACTCCGAATCAGTATATAAAACTGAATCCCGGTCTTCTTTACCAGGCAGACGCATTTACATTCTGCGCATGGGTCTACAGATCAGCAGATAAAGACGATACGTTTTATCACTATTCTCCGATAAAACTTCTTGATTTTACGGGATACGGAAAATTTGAGTTTTCACCTTTTAAAACTTCTCAGGTTCCTCCCGAAATATATCAGACACTGGTTCCTTCCGAAAATACGGATGAGCTTGATCCCGAAACAACTGAGGAACCAGCCGCAACCGAACCTGTTTTGAATGAAGCCCCGCTGAAAATCGATTTTAGGTATGCTCCCGTTCTTGAATTCGCCGCAGATGCTGCTTTCCCAACTACCAATGCGCTTTCCAAAACATCTTTAAACAATATAAACGGTAAATGGGTACATTACGCTCTGTCTTACAGCCAGACAGGCGAAGTTAAAATATACGTTAACGGTGTTTTGACCGATACTTTCCGCACGGGAATGCCTTTTTCGGCTCTCCAGATAACCGATTTCAAAATTCTTTCGGGTTCCGAAGTATTTGATACAAGCAAGTATATTATTGATGAAGTATACCTCGCATCAAGAGTAGTAGACGCCTCTGATATTCGCAAAATCAGGGCATACGGCATAAAACGTTTTACAACCGAAGTTTTACCCGATCCTTCACCTGAAACGAACACACCTTCAGTTGCTCCCTCTTCTTCGGAAAGCACTGATTTGCGTCCCGACGACACGGATAATCTCGAAGATTCATATACTGAAAAAGCAGAAATCAGCGACTTTGTCGGAACAACTTTTGATGACACGTCTCTTATAGGCAAAGATATCAATAATTCGGTAATTGCGGTAATCAGAAACGCAAGTCTGTCTCAGGGAATCAAGAATTACGGACTCACCCTTGACGGAATAAACTCTTATATCAGATATCCTATCGGAATTCTTGACAATGCAGATGAGCTAACTTTAAGTGTTGCATACAACTGGACGGGAAACACCTCTTCCGCAACTCAGAAACTTGTATATTTCTCTAAAAAAGTCAACTCAATATCAAAACCTTCCGCTTATATACTTATCGATATGGGCAACGGTACAGACGGCCTGTCTTTTGAGATATATGACGGAAACGCAAAAACAACCCTTAAATCATCAACGTCACTTACAAACGAATGGGTAAGAGTTACCGCAACCATTAAAGACGGCACTGCACGCCTTTATATAAACGGAGCGCTCGTTGACCACGCTTCAACAGCAATTTCTCCCGCTATGATTTCTCCCAATTTTAATTATGTCGGCAAAAGCGGCGTAAAAGGAGAACCTCTTTTTAAAGGTGTTGTCGACGATATCTATATTTCGCCTAAAGCGCTTACAGCTCAGGAAATACAGGCGTTTGAAGGACACGGAATCGAACCGTATGTTCCGACTGAAAACGTTGTTGAAGAAAAAGACGAAGAAAACGATATCTGGGATAAAATAATCAACGGCGTTGTCATCGCAACAGGTGTTTTAATATTCATTATACTGATTGTTATTATTGTTACCATATTCAAAAAATAAAATAATTTCCATATATAAGGAGAATACTGCCATGTCTACAATCATGAAAAAAGAAATCTTTGAAGAACCCGTCGCAATGGAACGTTGTCTCAAATCAAATGATGCAACGCTTGATAAACTAGCGGAAACACTTAAAACTGCCGGTATTACAAACGTTATTGTCGCGGCAAGGGGCACTTCGGACCATGCAGGTATTTACGGCAAATATATTATTGAAGCGCTTCTCGGCATTCCCGTCGGTCTTTCCGCATGCTCTACGTCAACAATCTACGGCTCAAAGCTTAATTACAAAAATATGCTTGTTATAGGTATTTCTCAGTCCGGCGCAGCTGCAGACGTTCTCGAAATAATCAACGATGCAAAAGAAACCGGAGCTATTACGCTTACCATTACAAACAACCTCGATTCTCCGCTCGCTTCCGCCGCTGATTTCCATCTTTACTGTGATGCCGGACATGAAGCAAGCGTAGCTGCTACAAAGACATTCAGCACTCAGCTATATCTCATCGCTAATCTCGTTGCCAGATGGGCAGACAGAAAAGATCTTATCAAAAAACTAGAAACCGTTCCCAGAGGCGTTGCGCAGATTCTTCTTCAGGATGCCGCAATCGCTCAGATTGCTACAAGATACCGTTTTATGGACGAGGCTTTTATCCTTTCAAGAGGTATAAATTATCCTCTCGCTCTCGAAGCAACTCTTAAAATACAGGAGACAAACTATGTCCGCGCGAAAGCATATCCTATCTCGGATTTCCATCACGGTCCTTTTGCAATGGTAAGCGAAGGAATGCCTGTTTTCATGTATATGTCCGACGGACCTGTAAAAAACGACGCAATGGTAATGATAAAGAAGTTACAGGATGTCGGAGCAGATCTGTTTATGGTTTCCGATGACGACGATTTGCTCGCTCAGGGAGATCTCGGATTCAAGATTCCCGCAGTTGACAAGGAAGATATGATTGCTTCTTTCTATTTTGCAACTTTTGCGCAGCTTTTTGCCGCTAATCTCGCCGAGGTTAAAGGACGTAATCCCGATGCTCCGAGAGGACTCAAAAAAGTAACCGTAACAAAATAAATATATAGAATTTCAAGGAGTAATATTATGGATATAAAGGTTAAAGCGCCTCTTGATCCCGGTTTTGAGCCTATGTCCGTTGTCTGCCGCGAATTCAGCAAAGCGGTTGACTTCGAAGGCGGAGAAGACGTTGTTATCGGCGTTGTCAGAAATAAAGGATATATTTCAACTTATAAAACCCGAATTTTCAAAAACGGACATGAGCAGGAAAACAATAAATATATCGAAAGAATCGTTAAAACGATGCTTTGGATAAAAGGCGGATACAAAGTCATTATTGCCGGACCTAAATCTGTTGCCGATTATATCAAAAAAACATATTCCGAAGGCGGAATCCGTGATTTTGACGCAAAATTTATGGCGCGTGTTTATGAGCATCCTTTCGAGGTAGAACATGTATCTGCTGAAAACGCACCTGAAACTTATGAGACGACAAGCCCGATAGGAAGACATCTCGACGGTTGCCGCATAGGCTTCGATGCCGGCGGTTCAGACAGAAAAGTAAGCGCTGTAATAAACGGCGAAACCGTTTATTCCGAAGAAGTTATCTGGCATCCTAAAACACAGAGCGATCCCGAATACCATTACAAGGGAATACTTGACGCAATGAAAACCGCGGCTTCCAAAATGCCCAGAGTTGATGCGATAGGTGTTTCTTCCGCAGGCGTTTATGTTGACAACCGTATAATGGTTGCTTCACTTTTCATAAAAGTAAACGACGAAGATTTTGAAAAGACAGTTAAAGATATGTATATCAACGTCGCTAAAGAAATAGGGGAGAATATTCCTCTCGAAGTTGCGAACGACGGCGATGTAACCGCGCTTGCGGGAGCTATGGATCTTAACGATACCGAAGTTCTCGGTGTTGCCATGGGCACTTCCGAAGCGGGCGGATATGTTGACAGTAAGGGGAATATTACAGGTTGGCTCAACGAGCTTGCTTTTGTTCCCGTAGATTACAATGAAAACTCTATGGTTGACGAATGGTCGGGCGATTACGGATGCGGTGTAAAATATTTCTCGCAGGACGGAGTAATAAAACTTGCTCCCGCTGCAGGCATCGAACTTGACGATTCCCTCACTCTCGCCGAAAAGCTGAAATTTGTTCAGGGACTTCAGAAAAACGATGATCCGCGTTCTGCGGCAATTTATGAAACCATAGGCGTTTATTTCGGATACGGAATTGCATACTATGCTCAGTTCTACGATATTAAGCACGTTCTTATCATGGGTCGTGTCACTTCCGGACAGGTCGGGGTTATACTTCTTGATAAGGCAAATGAGGTTCTTAAAACAGAATTTCCCGATCTCGCCGAAAAAATTCAGCTTCACATCCCCGACGAATCGAGCCGTCGTGTCGGTCAGTCTATAGCCGCAGCATCACTCCCCGAAATCAAATAATAATTTAAAAAAAGAGGTATAAATCATGAAACTTAACGACAAAGCCGAAATATATATCTGGGACGGCACACCCCAGGAAGAAGCGCTTGCACGTACAACTTGCCTCGGCATTTCAGCGCATCAGGACGATATAGAGTTAATGTCATGGGCGGGAATTCTTGACTGTTTCGGAAAAAAAGACAAATGGTTTTCTGCAATCGTTACCGCTGACGGAGCCGGAAGCCCCAGAACAGGCCTTTATGCTGACTATACAAACGAACAGATGATGGAAGTACGCCGTCTCGAACAGAAAAAAGCTGCTTTTGTCGGTGAATACGCCGCACTTGCGCTTCTTAATTATACGTCATCCGCAATCAAAGACGGTTCAAACCGTGATGTAATAGAGGATTACAAAGAGCTTTTCAGAGCTATGAGACCCGAAGTAGTGTTTACTCACAACCTTGCCGACAAGCACGATACTCATATCGGTGTTGTTACAAAGGTAATTAAAGCAATTCGCGAACTCGATCCCGCAGACAGACCCCATAAGGTATACGGCGGCGAAGTATGGAGAAGCCTTGACTGGGTAAATGATGAAGAGAAAACCGTTTTTGACGTAACCGAACACCAGAATATGGCCGCATCGCTCGTTTCGCTCTTTGATTCTCAGGTAGCCGGCGGAAAACGTTACGATCTCGCAACACAGGGCAGACGCGTTGCAAATGCAACTTATTATGCTTCCCACGGTACCGATACGGCAGAAAGCCTTATGTATGCAATGGATCTTACTCCGCTTATCGAAGATGCAAATCTTGATATAATCGAATATGTCAACAAATATATTGAAAGTTTCAAAAAAGATGTAAACGACAGAATCGCAAAAGTTACCAAATAAACTTTTTACTGCCTGTATTTACGGTTTCATTAAAGCTGATTTTTATATTTTTTAAGTTCGGGTGAAGAATAATGAAAAAGAGTATTATAGCTTTATTGCTTGTTTTTATAATGGCTTTCGTTCTGTTTTCGTGCGCTCAAACCGATGAATCTGCTGTCTTTGATGTTGATTTTGAAGGCGGATACTCCGAAATCACAGCTGATTTCGGAGGAAAGCAGTTTATTATTATCGGTGAGGAACGTGAGGGAAGAATTGAACTGAATCCATATGAAACTTATGAAGACTCATCATGGACGGAAAGATTAAAAAACCGATATGATGAAATTGCAAAAAAATACAATATAAAGTTCGAATTCACCAAAAATTCAGACGGTCTTGCTCTATCCTATGCCGCAGGACTTCACTGGGCAGATTTGTATGATGCCCGTACCGATGCGCACTGGCCCAATATAACGGGAGGGCTTTACAATACACTTACATATGTACCCGGTTTTATCGACGGTATAGAAGAAGGTAAATGGGGCCCGATTAATATCGTTGAAGCATATAAACGCGGTGACGATTATTATCTTTTTTATCCCGGATTCCACGGTATTCCGTTCCCCCAGATGGGCGGCGTATTTTACGCCAATCTGACGGTTCTCCGTCAGTTCGGATTTGATATATTCGAGATAATCGAAAGCGGAAACTGGACCTGGAATACATTTAAAGATATGCTAATTACAATCGGCGGTATCCCCAATGATCCGGACAGCGTTTTCGGAATGTATTATCAGACATCTTTCCCGGATTATTTCCTTACAACGCTTATTTTAAATAACGGCGGCTCACTCGTTAAAACCGATGAAGATGGCAGACTCCTTAACAACCTGAATTCCAAAGAGGTTCAGGAAGCGATTCAGTTTGCTCAGGACCTGCTTAATGAAGGCGTTGTCGCTATGCAAAATAATGATTTGAAATATCCTACGTTCATAGAAAACCGCCTTGCATTTATTTACGAATACTCTTATGTCGGCACGGTCGATGTTTCGGGCAACGGGTTTATGTATAACGACGTCGATTTTGCTATAATCCCGTGTCCCGCAGGTCCGTCCGCAAAGTACGGCGAATGGAGATCTTATTTCGGCTATGCAGACAGAATGATTGCTATTCCTTTAACTGCCGATATGGATATTGTTAACGCAATTCTTTCGGATTTCTACTCTCCGCTCGGAGACAATCCGTTTGAATGGAGAGATGTCTACGCCCGTCAGAATTTCCTTCACGAAGAAAGCGCAAATTACTATTTTACAATGTTTGACAATGCTTTGCCGGACTATTTCGCAGCTGTAAGGGGCAATTATCAGTGGGAACCTCTTTTGCGCGGAAGCAGAACCGCAACCGAAGTATATGAAAAAACAAACGATTCTATCCAGCATGCTCTGGATACATACTACAACGCATTTAATAACTGATTACAAACTTGAAAAGAGAAATTATAATGGAAACAAAAATCACAAAAGACATGATTATTGCAAAAGTACTGAATATCGCGCCCGAAACAGTTGATATCTTTATTGAGCACGGTATGCATTGCGTAAACTGCATGGCTGCTGCCGGCGAAACAATCGAGGAAGCATGTGAAGTCCACGGAATCGATGCCGATGAACTCGTCGATGCTCTCAACGCACAGATTGCCTGATGACTCTTTCGCCGAGATTAAAAAAAATTGTTGAATTTGCGGATAAGTGCGGGGTCGTTGCCGATATCGGTACCGATCACGCACTCGTTCCGGTTTATTTGGTTGAAAACGGTTTTTCCAATAAAGCGTATGCATGTGATATCCGTCCCTTACCGCTTAAAAGAGCAGACGAATATATATCCTCACGAAACCTCAGCGATAAAATAGCTACCGTACTTTCCGACGGTCTTAAATATGTCCCCGACGGTGTCGATACGGTAATTATTGCGGGGATGGGCGGGGAGATGATAATAGATATACTGTCTTCCGATAATACCCACGGTAACGCCTTATTTGTTTTGCAGCCAATGACCGCAATAAACGAATTAAGGTTATATCTTTATTCAAACGGATACACCATCCTTGATGAAGAAATAGTTTCTGAACATGCCGATAAAAAACTGTATTCGGTTATGAAGGTCAGAAAGACGGCGGAACAGACGTATTATTCTGAGCTTGATATTCTTCTGTCTCCCGCATTGCAATCAAAAAAAACTCGCGAAAAAGGGTTATATATCAAAAAAAACATAAAATCCCGTATTGATATAATTGAAAATCTTAAAAAATCGAGTTCACCCGATGTTGAATATTTAAGAAAAACCGAATCGGAAATTAAACTGCTCAAGAGGTGTCTTTATGAAGAATAACTGTATCAAAGTAATTGATATTTACAATTTTATAGACTCATTTGCTCCGTTTTCCACAGCCATGGATTTTGACAATGTCGGACTTCTTGTCGGTGATATCAATAAACCGGTAAACAAAATACTGGTATCTCTTGATATTACGGACGGTGCGATTGAAGAGGCCGTAATAATCGGCGCGGAGTTGATTGTGTCACATCATCCCGTTATCTTCAACCCGATCAAAACAGTACTTGCCGATTCCGTTGTATATTCACTGTGCAAAAACGGTATCAGCGCAATTTGCGCACATACAAACCTCGATGCCGCATCCGGTGGCGTAAACGATGTTTTATGTGAAATTACAGGTTTGAAAAACGTGGAGGATTGGCCCCCGGAAAACATCGGACGAATCGGCTTTACCGATACGGATATAAACAATTTCGCAAACAGCGTTGCAAAAGCTCTCGGTATTTCATCGGTAAACGTAGTAGATTGCGGAAATAGAGTTAAAAAGGTGGCCGTAATGGGAGGATCGGGCGGCGGAGATATTGATTATGCGGTAGCCATCGGAGCTGATACCCTTCTTACGGGGGAAATGAAGCATTCACAGTATGTTTCCGCAAAAAATAAAGGTATTAACGTTGTTGTTGCGGGACATTTCAATACAGAATATATAGTTGTCCCGCCTCTTGTAAAGAGAATTTCATCTCAGTTCCCATCATTGGACGTTCATGTTTATAAAGAACCTTCATATAATGTAATGATAATCTGACTTTAACAAACAGGAGTTTAATATGCTTAAAAGAAAATCACTGACGTGTGATTTATGCGTAATCGGCGGTGGTATGTCGGGCATTGCCGCTGCAATAGCCGCTGCAAGGGAAGGGATAAGCGTCGTTCTGATGCACGAACACCCGGTTCTCGGAGGCAACGCTTCGTCGGAAATCAGAATGTGGATTTGCGGGGCAGGGGGCAGAGACAATAAAGAAACAGGCATTCTTGAAGAAATCGCACTGGAAAATCTGTACAGAAATCCGACGAAAAGCTATTCTGTCTGGGATACCGTTCTTTACGATTTTGTTCGACGTGAAATAAATATTACGTTGTTGCTGAACTGTACCTGTATGGATGCCAAAACAGAAACAGGCAGTTATCAATACGGACGGGATAAGAGAATAACATCCGTAACGGGATATCAGATGACAACTCAGTGCTTCATTGATGTATACGCAAAATATTATTCCGACTGTTCGGGAGACAGTATTCTTGCACCGTTGTGCGGAGCGGAATTCCGTATCGGCAGAGAGGCAGCAGACGAATTCGGCGAAGATGTTGACAGAAAAACCGCGGATAATATGACAATGGGTATGTCCTGTATTATTCAGGGAAGAGAAACGGAAAGAGACGTAAAATACATTCCTCCGGAATGGACTTATAACCTTATCGAAAAAGACTTCGAACACCGCAATCCGAATCTTTACAGCGACGGCGAGAATTTCTGGTATCTCGAACTCGGAGGTGACAGAAATTCGATAGACGATACCGAAGAAATACGCGACGAATTGATTCCTCTCGCAACGGGAACGTGGAATTACGTTAAAAACTCCGGAAAATATAATGCAAATAAATGGGATCTTGATTTTCTCGGATTTTTGCCCGGAAAAAGAGAGTCTCGGAGAATGTGCGGCGAATATACAGTAACACAGCGGGATATATGCTTAAACAAGGTATTTGAAGATGAAATAGCATACGGCGGCTGGCCCTTGGACGATCATTTTCCCGGAGGATTTTTTCATAAGGGCGCGCCTAATACAAATTACCCCACGCCCGCACCGTATTCAATACCGTACAGATCTTTGTACTCAAAAAACATTGATAATCTGTTCTTTGCAGGCAGAAATATCAGCATGACGCATACCGCAATGAGCAGTATCCGCGTTATGGCAACATGCCTTCTGCTCGGAGAGGCAGTCGGAAAAGCAGCTTCCGTTGCAACAAAAAATGGAATACCGCCTCACAGTGTTTATCTGTATAAAACTAAAGAGATGCAAAAATTACTGCAAAACGAAGACTGCTTCCTTCCTTCTTTGAAAAGAATGATATCAGACAAATGCAAAAATGCCGACTTAAATATTCAAAATGATATTATTCGAAACGGAGAAGACAGAGCGCACCGTATATACGGAACCGAAAAAGGAGAATTCTCATACAAGGCAAAAAAAGGGGAGAAGATTACCTACAGATTCGATAAAAGTATTCTTTCGTCCGTTCACATAGTTTTTAACAGCGACCTTAACAGAGAAACACTGCCCGGTTCCGATTGCGAAAGACTTCATTCAATGCGTGCAAATCAGAGATTGGACAGCCCTGTAATGCATATGCCGAATACGCTATGCAAATCATTCGTATTAACGGGTAAAACCGACGGAAATGAAATAGAAATAATAAAA
The DNA here is from genome assembly GCA_947305805.1 of uncultured Clostridia bacterium. Lineage (GTDB taxonomy): Bacteria > Bacillota > Clostridia > Oscillospirales > UBA644 > HGM12619. Next base: position 10,793 of record CAMZEM010000040.1, read on the forward strand.
ATTGATAATAACAGAAAAAGATGTTATCATATTCAGCTAAACGACGCATTTAACGAATTAACTCTCATACCTCTTGATTCATGGGGAGAAGATGGTACGGTAGAAGTTATCTCATTTGATTTTGTATAAAAAAATCATAAGGGGAGAGCATTTATATGCTCTCCCCTTTAAAACACAATAAGTTGACAAATAACAAAATCAAACCCGATTTTCATACAATATAATGTGTAATATTATAATACTTTACATAATAAAATTCACAATATTTTGAGATTAAATCAAGTAATAATTAACAACAGTTCACACCAATAATATCACGTTTCGTGGGTGAAAATATTGTAACATTACTATGTCAATAATCAAAATAATCACTTGGTTGACGGAAAAAAATATGTATTGACAAATTGAAAAAATTGTGCTATAATAGCGATACGCCTCGCAAAGCATGTAAGCTTTACACCATTATTATCACATTTTGATTACTATAATTTGATACTATAAATCATTATTACAATTGAGAAAGGAAGGTGGCGGTAATGGCTAAGAGTATAAAAATGAGCAGTAAAGATAGACGTATTTACCGTCATGTTCTTATTGTAGCATTGTTTGTTTCAATAACGATTGCTTCCTTTTTTGTTTACGATATCGTTCTTGATGCAAAAACTCCCGATGAAAAAGAAACCACCCCTGTCGAGGAGATTTCTGATGTTATCATTGATGTCACCGAACCGGTTTATAAAGAACCCGAAAAAATTGTTGTAAGTGATAAAACCGTCTTTCTAGCGCATCTTACGGCCGACAGAAAAGATTATACTTTTCCTTTTCTTGTTGATGAAAATGCAACAGTCGCCACTCTTCTTGAACGTGCCGGGGTAACTATTACAAAGGATGATTACATTAACAAGGGTTATACCGAAAGTACTCCGTTATTTGAAGATATATATGTTGAGATAGGCAGAGTAGAGTATAAAGAAGTTGTTGAGAAAGTATCTATTCCTTTCAATACTATTGAAATGCCGATGATTTATTCGATTTGGGCTGGCAAAAAAGTAAAAGACAACGAAAAAGGCGAAAACGGAGTTAAAGAAATAACATACAGAATAAAGTATGTTGACGGAGTTGAAGTAAGTTCAACCAAAATCAGTGAAAAAGTAACCAAAAAACCCGTAACTGCAAAGGTCTATGTTGACAGGATGGATCTTCTCGATGTCAGAAACGGTCCTCCCACGGAATATATAACCGTAATCGACGTAAACGTTACCGCGTATACCGGCGTTGAAGAAGGCGGACTTATTACCGCAACCGGCGATCCCACTCAGGTAGGTTACGTTGCTGTTGACTCAAAGGTTATTCCTCTCTATTCAAAGCTTTACATCGTTTTGAATAACGGATTTGTCTACGGCTACTGCACAGCCATGGATGTCGGAGGCGGAATAAAAGGTAATGATATTGATATTTTCCTTCCCGCATACGACGATATGATGAATTTCGGCAGAAAAGCTGGCAAATGTTATATCATATCATACGGTAAGGGCAATTAATTATTTCGGGAAAGAGCCACACTCTTTCCCGTCTTTATAAATACGGAGGATTATATGACCAATATTCTTCTTATTGTCTGCGACGAAATGCGGGGCGATTGTCTAGGCGTTGCGGGACATCCGGATGTCAAAACACCGTATCTCGATTCACTTGTTCTCGGCGGTCTTCGCTTTGACAATGCATATAGCGCATGCCCCTCCTGCATACCGGCAAGAGCTGCTCTTATGACGGGAATGTCTCAGGAGCATACGGGAAGAGTAGGGTATCGGGACGGAATCCGCTGGAATTACACCAATACGCTTGCCGGAGAAATGACAAAAGCTGGATATCAGACCCAGTGTATCGGTAAAATGCATGTCCATCCTCTCCGAAATTCCCTGGGATTTCAGAATATTGAGCTTCATGACGGTTACCTCCATTATTACAGAAACAGCGGTGAGCCGTATTATGAAAATCAGAAAGTAGCGGATGACTACCTTTGGTGGCTCCAAAACGAACTCGGTCCCAAAGCCGATATTACCGATACAGGCATAGACTGCAATTCGTGGCTTGCGCGTCCGTGGATATACGAAGAGAAATACCATCCGACAAACTGGGTAACGTCTCGCTGCCTCGATTTTCTGCGAAGAAGAGACAGAGACAAACCGTTTTTCCTCATGGCGTCATACGTCAGACCTCATGCGCCTTTTGATGCTCCCCAAGCGTTTTTTGATATGTATGAAAATGCCGATATACATCCTCCCGTGACAGGCGACTGGGAAGAAGAACTTAACGAAAACAGCAGATTATTAACCTCCTCGGAAGGCTGTTTCGATTCAGATTTGCGCAGAAGGGCAATGATAGGATATTACGCATGTATTTCTCATCTAGACAACCAGATCGGCAAGCTTCTTGACGGACTGTTTTTCGAAAATCTCCTTTCAAACACGCTTATAATCTTTGTTTCCGATCACGGAGATCTTTTATTTGACCATAATATGTACAGAAAAAGCAGGCCGTATGAAGGGGCCGCAAATATTCCTCTTATTATTTCCGGTAAAGGACTTAAAAAGAAAGGAATCTCGAACTCTCTTGTCGAATTGCGCGATATTATGCCTACCGTTCTTTCTATGGCAAATGCAGATATTCCCGATACTGTTGACGGACAGAATATACTCTCCGATAATTTCCAAAGAGAGTATATCCACGGAGAACACAGTGGCGGTAATATCGGAAATCAGTTTATCGTAACCGAGCATGACAAATATATCTGGTATATGCAGTCAGGGAAAGAGCAGTATTTCAATCTGGATAAAGACCCACATGAGCTTCATAATGCAATAAATGATTCGGAATACACCGATCGAATCGTATATCTTCGCTCGCTTCTCATTAATGAGCTTAAAAACAGACCGGAAGGATATACGGACGGTATAAATCTCATTGCGGGAAAACCTCAAAGAAGT
>CAMZEM010000041.1 GCA_947305805.1 uncultured Clostridia bacterium
CGGCTACAAGTGAGATTACGATGACCTGCGGGTCAAGCATATATATAGAGAAAAGCTGAACGTTTTTGAATACCGTTTCTTTAAGAAGTATTACCAATGCGTTGCCCGTTACGAACGCGCCGAGCGTTAAAAGAAGAAAATCGGCGAAGGTATCCGCAAGTATCATTAGTTTTGAATATCCGATTATCTTCTTTATGCCGTGGATATGTCCCTGCTTTGATACGTAGTAAAAACAGAAGACTATCGCGTTGATTATTATGATTATCAGCAGCATCAACAGTATATCAGTGGGCGCTTCGACGGTTATTCGGGGATTATATTTGTATGAATAAACGTTTGCGGTCAGCGAAGCGTGCTCAAGAAAAACTTCTTTTAGTTTTTCCGCAGCGGCTTTGTCTTTCGCGTCAAGGGTATAGCTTCCGATCGGTCCCAGATTATCGTTTGCAAATTTCAGTGACGTGATAACAAGAAAGTCAAGTGCGGTTTCTCTGTCTTCTTTACCCATTACCCCTATTACTTCAAGGTTTGTGTCGAGGTCTTCGCTGTAATAATACGCCTTTCCTTCTTCGTCAAACGTTACGTATTTATTATATATCTCTTTTCCGACTACTGCGGTTTTGTTCTTCTTATCGGCGGTTTCCTCCGCGGTGAAAAATCTGCCTTCGAGCATATTTACGGGGTCGATATATCCGTTATAGTATAACCCTCGTTCCGTTATATAGTCGTCGCCTAGTATTTTGAGTTGATATATCTGAATATTACCGCGTTTTCTGCGTTTTTACCGATTTCGTCAACGTCTATCGTTACTTCCGGGGCATCCGGTCCTGAAATCTGAATAATATTAGCAGCCCATACGTTTTTGGTGTAATATCCGGTATAATAAATATCAATTCTTGCTTCCGCAACTTTGTAGCTTGCGATAAACATTCCGAATACGCCGACTATGGCGAGCATTATGAAGATAACTACTCTGTAAAGCGGAACCCGCCTTTCTCTTTTTACTTCGTTTCCTCTTATCAGCGTTGCGAGAGAATACGTCCGCAATTTTACATTTACACAGATACAGAGTATTATCGCCGTAATTATATAAAACGCAATATTAAGAAGAATACCTGTTCTTAAAGTCGGCTCTTCAAGATAATCGTAGCCTTCATAGATAAAAGAGTTTACCGAGTATATCTTAAACGCGAAATATCCGGTAAGCTGACCGAGAAAGAATACGATAAAAGACTCGAGCAGATACCTGAAAGCTATTCCGCCGTAAATTTCGCCGACAACCATTCTTATCGCATAATTTTTGATATTGTCGTTGATTTTGTAAAGCATAGTAAAAACGAAGCTGAAAAGAGAAAACAGCAAAGTTGCTATACACGCGGCAACGCTCATCGACAGTCTGTCAACGTAGTTGCTCGCAAGCTCCTTCTGAATGCGGCATTTGAAAGTATAGAAGTAGTCCGACAACTCGTTTTTTTCAAGGAGACCGTCTATTTTTTCTCTTACCTCGTCAAGTTTCTGCGGTTCGCAAACATAAAAAGCATTCATAAATCTCGAGGTGAACAGGTCGGTTCGGTTTGCCGCGACACATCCGTCAAGGTCTTTTTCAAAATCCGGAACAACGATATAATTATCATATTTTTTTACAGATCCATAAGAAGCAGGCGTAGTATAATACTGATTTTCTGCAATAAACCCGACGACTTTGAATTTTGTATTCTTTGTAGTGTAAAACATTCCATCAAACTCATCGCCTATTTTATAATATTTCTTATAAATACTTCCCATAAGAACCGGGACGTAATCGCCCTCATAAAGATAATCTTCTTTTTTAAAATACTCTCCTTCGCTGAGTTTTACACCGAAATATTCAAGATAATTGGAGCTTACGATAAGTGTCTTCACGTTATCAAACGGGTGAAAAGAGCCGCCCTCATTGCTCAGCAAGCCGACTTCCGTAGTTTTATCGTCTTCTTCCCATTCTTTAGGTTCGTATAATACAATGTGAAAGAAATCCTGGCACACAAGAACGGTAATATCGGGATCTTCTTTCAGCTCTTTGTAAAATGAGTCGATTTTATAAAACCTAATAAGATTATCGTGTCTGTCACGCTCCGTTTTGGCAGAATGATTCAGCAAAGATGACACTATCGGCATCAAAACTTTCCGCGGAGTGCTCGCATTATCAAGGATCTTAAGATATTCATTATCTCCCCAAGTTATCTGAGCCTGCACGCTCTGTTCTTCTGTCCAGTAAAAAGTAGCGAGCATAGAATACAATACTACGCTCGTAATAACGATCTGTATAAAAATAAAAAAGAAAAGGAACGGAGCCTTTTTTATTCCGAGCCAGATATCGGAAATTATTATTTTCATTTCAGCCTCACTTTTTTAAAATAACCGTATCCGCGTATTGCGGATGCGGTTATAATTTGAATATTTCAGTCGAACCAGTACCCGCCGTCAATGTTCGTGACAAACGGAGGCTCTATCGCATAGTTTACGTATAGCCAATTTGTTGTGACGGAATTGCTACCTCCTGCAGTAAAATATGCATAATTATAATCTGAGCAACCGGTATTTACGCGAATAAAAGCATCCGCATAATAATGAGATGCAGATGGCGCATATGTATCCGTTTTTGCGCGTACCTGCGTTTCCTGCGCATTCCAATCTGCGTATGTTGAGCATGAAATCGTCGTCATCGCGCCATATGCGCTCAACGAGCATATCGCCAGAACAGAGACAATCATTATCACTGCTGTAAGCGCTTTTATTTTTTTCATAGAAACAACCTTCCTTTCTATTAATTAAATTTTTATACGTATGAAAACACCGTTATGAAATCAATTTATTCCGGCAATTTCTCTGCTTTCTTGATACTATTTTATCATATAATATGTAGGTTGTCAATAAGTGCTTTGATATAAAGGTGCAAAAACAATCTATCTATTATGCAATATTTTTGTTAATAATAAACAAACAGCGAAAGCGGACGCTTTACGCTCCGTATTTGTTTGCGCTATTCGCGGTTAATCACATAGACGGTTCGCATTTCCGGAGGACACTTAACGATATATTTCTTTCCGGTTTCCTTCCGCGTAGGGGTTCTTGCCGCGCACGCGGCGTATATTTTTTCTGCGCCCGCCTTTTTTACCGTTCTCGCGGCAGACGATACCGTTGAACCGGAAGTGGAAATGTCGTCTATGATAATAACCGTTTTACCTTCAAGTTTATTTGCGGCTTCTTTGTTCAGAATAAATGCGTTTGCTATGTTTTCCTTCCTTTCGCGCAAAGTGCCGCATTCCGTCTGCGATTTTACGGACTTTTTCTTTCTCATCGCGTCGCAGACATACTGCGCTTTAAGCTTTTTTGCAATGCGTTTTGCAAGATATTCCGCCTGAACGTATTCCCTGTCCGTTTTTTCGATATTGCCCGGGATAGGAACTATAACGCAGTTTTCATTAAAAAACTTTTCCTTTTTTATCATTTCTGCGATACGGTCGGCAAAAAACGCACCTGCGCCGCCGTCTCCCCTGTATTTGAAGCGGTGAAGACCGTGCCTTACGGGTCCCGTAAAAGAGTAAACCGCCTTGAGATATTCGATATCGGCAACGTAAAACATTTTATCGGAAATATCCTTAAATCCGGGAAGACACGTTTCGCATATATCGCTTTTGCCGAATACGTCGACAGGTTCGCCGCATCCGGGGCATCTTCTCGTTAAAATCATATCCGCAATAACGGTAAAAATATTTCTCATAGCATTTTCAGAATCATGTATTTAAGTCCGCAGTAGCGTTTATCGGAAGTCTGATTCTCCACCATTTTTTTCAGTCTTTCGTATGAACCGACAATAACGAGAAGCTTTTTTGCGCGGGTGACGGCGGTATAAAGAAGATTTCTCGTAAAAAGACCGTCGTAGCCGTCCATAATCGGCAGAATAACGGCATCCCATTCGCTTCCCTGGCTTTTGTGGACCGTTATGGCGTAGGCAAGCTCGACATCTTCAAGATCCTGCGAGTAATAAGTAACTTTTTTGTCGTCAAACCTGACGGTCATGGAATCCCCGTTTGGCGACGCCTGCTCTATTCTGCCTATATCGCCGTTGAAAACTCCGCGGTCTTCCGCGCCGAAGTCGCTTTCATAAACGATTTCGTAATTGTTTTTCGTCTGCATTACCTTGTCGCCCTCGCGAAAAACGGTACCGTGAAAAGTCAGTTCCGTTTTATCGCCCTGCTGCGGATTTGCAAGCTCTTTGAGCATTGAATTTAACGAAACCGTTCCGCAAAGCGTCTTTTTTGTGGGACAGATTATCTGTATATCGGTCATCGGGTCAAAGCCGTAAGCGCGGGGAAGTCTTTTTGTGTAAAGATCCGAAACCGTCATGGCGAGGTCTTCGGGAGTTGATGACGGAAGAAAGAAAAAATCGTGTTTTTTATCTCTGCATTCGGGCATACGTCCGTTTATTATCTCGTGCGCGTTTGTTACTATCATACTTTCGCGCGACTGGCGAAATATTTCGTTGAGTTCCACAACGGAAACCGCGCCCGACGAAATTATATCCTTAAATACGCATCCCGGTCCGACAGGCGGAAGCTGATTTGCGTCGCCGACGAGTATTAGCCTCGCTGAAACGGTCATTGCCTGCAAAAGCGCCAAAAAAAGAAATAAATCGACCATGGAGCTTTCGTCTATTATCACCGCGTCGTACTGAAGCGTATTTTCGCGGTTTTTTGCAAAAGTTCCCTTTTCGCCGTATTCGAGAAGACGGTGAATCGTTTTTGCCTCTTTGCCCGTAAGCTCGGTCATTCTTTTTGCGGCGCGACCGGTGGGAGCCGCGAGAGCGAAAGATATTCCCTTTTGCTCAAAATTGTAAATGATGCCGTTGAGAGTGGTGGTTTTACCCGTGCCCGGTCCGCCCGTAAGAACCATTATTTTGTAGCAGAGACTGTTTTTTACGGCGTCTTTCTGATTTTCCGCAAAAGTAATTCCGAGAGCATTTTCCGCATTTTGAATATCTTTGCGGAAATCTCCCGGGTATTCGTTTTCGAATTTTGAAGCAAGAGCGATCCTCTCGCTTATTATTTCTTCCGCGCGGAACGCCGGATACCAGTATACTCCGTTTGTGTTGCCTATTTTTTCCACGGTTGCAACGTCTTTTTCCTCTTCAAGACGGTCGATTACGATATCGATCTCGTCCTGAGAAACGTCAAGAAGACTCTGCGCTGCCGCTATGAGTTTTTCTCTGGGCTGAAACGTGTGTCCGTTATTGTTGAGATTATGTTTGAGCACATAAAGCACGCCTGCGCGAATTCTGTTAAAGCCGTTTGCGGGGCAATTCATTTTTTGCGCAATCTTATCGGCTTTTTCAAAGCCGAAGCCCGAAATATCGCAAAGTTTGTAGGGGTTAAGACAGACTATTTCATAAGCGTGAACCCCGAAATATCTGTATATTCCGAACGCCTCCGAAGGAGTGACGCCGAAGCCCGCAAGCCCCATAAGTATTGACTTCACGCCCGTTAACGACTTCATCTGCTCGGATATTTTAAGCGCCCTGTCAAGAGACATACCTTTTACGGATGCGGCTCTTTCCGGATCGTTTTCAAGAACGTCAAGGGTGTCGGGTCCGAATGCGTTTATAAAGTTTTTTGCCGTAACCGCGCGGACGCCCTTGATTATGCCCGACGACAGATAACGGAAAACAGACGTTTCGTCAGCAGGAAGAGAAGACTTGAAAGATTCCGCAAGAAACTGTCTGCCGTAAGTGGAATGGTTTGTATAATCGCCCTCCACTTCTATCTGTTCGCCCTCGCCTATAACGGGAAGAGTGCCGACAACGGTTTCGTTACCCTGTTTTGTTTCAACCTCCAAAACAGTGTAACCCGTTTCCTGATTTCTGAATATTATGCTGTCTACTACTCCGACAAGTATCATTTTTTACTCCCGTGTTATTGCTGAGTATTTCCCGTCATTGCCCTGAATTCTTCTTCGTCTATTATCTTTATTCCGAGCTGTTTTGCTTTTTCGAGTTTGCTGCCCGCTTCTTCGCCCGCAAGAACGAACGTCGTTTTTTTCGAGACAGAAGAACTTGTTTTTCCTCCGAGGCTTTCAATTATCTGCGACGCCTCTTCCCGCGTGTACGTGGGAAGAGTACCGGTAAGAACGAAAGTCATTCCGGAAAAAATATCCGATACGCGGTCGGACGTATAAGTGAAATTAAGTCCTGCTTTTCTGAAATCGGAAATCAGCTCGAGATTTTTCGGATTTTTGAAAAATTCTATAATATTGCGCGTTGTAACTTCTCCGATCTCGCCTACGGAAAGAAGGCTGTTTTCGTCCGCCTCGATAAGCGCGTCGAGAGTTTTGAATCTTTCGCATAAAAGCTTTGCCGCCTTTGCGCCTACTTCGCGTATGCCGAGAGCGTAAACGAGTCTGTCAAGATTGTTTGACTTTGATTTTTCTATTGCGTTTTTCAGATTTTCAGCGCTTTTTTCGCCGTATCTTTCCATTTCCCTGATCTTATTGAAATCAAGCGTATACAAGTCTGCGGCGGAAGAAATAAGTTTGCACGAAATAAAACGCTCTATCTGCTGCACGCCGCAGCCGTCTATATCCATGCCGTCTTTCGAAACAAAATGAACTATGTTTCTCACAAGCTGAGCGGGACATTCCGCATTTATGCAGCGAACGAACGGACTGTCTGCATCCTGAGCGACTTTCTGTCCGCAGACGGGGCAGTATTCGGGCATGGTGAAAGGAACGCTTCCCTCTTTACGCCTGGAAACAACAACGCTGTCTATTGCGGGTATAACGTCTCCCGCCTTCTGTATGATAACGGTATCGCCTATTCTGATATCCTTTTCGGCAATAAAATCCTTATTGTGAAGCGTTGCCTTTGAAACGACGGAACCCGCAACCGCAACGGGCTTTAAAATCGCAAGGGGAGTTAAAACGCCTGTTCTTCCGACGTTTATCTGAATATCTTCAAGAACGGTTTCCTTCTTTTCAGGCGGATATTTGAACGCTATCTGCCATCTCGGGAATTTAACGGTGCTTCCGAGCTCTTCTCTCTGTGACAAGTTATTTACCTTTACAACAGCCCCGTCAATATCAAATTCGAGTCCTTCGCGCTTTTCTCCGAGGCGTTTTATCTCTTCTATAACGTCTTCAACGGATCTGAAACGGTTGTAATACGGACTTACGCAAAATCCGAGCGATTTCATATAATCAAGCGATTCCGTATGCGTTTCGGGCATTTTTCCGTCCGAAAGCTGGAGATTAAACACAAAAATATCGAGATTTCGCTTTGCTGTAACACGGCTGTCAAGCTGACGCAGAGAACCTGCGGCGGCGTTTCTGGGGTTTGCAAAGAGGTTTTCGCCGTTTTCTTCGCGCTCTCTGTTAAGAGATTCGAAAGATGATCTCGGCATATATACTTCGCCTCTTACAATCAGCCGATGAGGATACGGAGCAAACAGTGTAAGCGGTATAGACTTTACAGTCTTCAGATTTTCGGTTATATCCTCGCCTACCGCGCCGTCTCCTCTCGTTGCGCCTTTAACGAACTTTCCGTCTATATATTCGAGCGCTACGGAGAGTCCGTCTATTTTCAGTTCAACAACGTATTCGACATCCGTAAACGTCTGGCGGACTCTTCTGTCGAAATCCCGGATTTCGTCAAAAGAAAAAGCATCCTGCATGCTGTCGAGCGGAACCTCGTGGCGGACCTGATCGAAACCTTTGAGTATTGCTCCCCCAACGCGAAGCGACGGAGACTGCGGCGACTTGAATTCGGGATATTTTTCTTCAAGCTCGGTAAGCTCGCGGTTAAGCATATCGTATTCGTAATCCGATATTTCCGGAGCATCCTCGGTATAGTATTTTTTAGCGTGATAGTTTATGAGCGAAACCAGTTCGTCCATGCGGGCTTTTACATCCATTTCCGTTTCTCCCATCTGTTTGGTGAATGAATATTCAATACGGAATTAAAATTACGATACAACCGCGGGACTTCCTATGTCCATAAGCGGATAATTGCGGAAATATGACACCGTTTTTCCGTGAAGTCCGATAAAATCAATAATTCTCTGAGCATCGTGCGAGTTGAAAATATCTCCCGTAAATACAATCTTATGATCAAGGCAGAGCGACGCTCCGCCGATAAATCCGCTTTCAAAGCCGTCAAGCAAAACACCGGTGTTTGAAACCGAAAGAACGTCCATTCCTTCTTTTTCCGCTGCTTTTTTAATTGACACATCGCACGTAATCAGCGCATTTCCGGTTACGGGTACGGTGCAGCATTTTGCATAACCCTGCTTTACGTTAACCGTTTTTATTCCGCGCTTTTCCGCCTCCGAAATTACCGCAGAAGACGTGTATTTAACGTTGCAAAAAAGCGTTTTTCCCACAAGCGCGGCATTGTAAAGAACATCGTGAGGATACGGAGAAAACGGACGTTCGCCGGCGATTACTGCTGTATGCGGCAATGATTCACTGAGAAAACCGTATAAAAACGGAGCGCAGATAACCGTATCTCCGAAAGAAAACAGAGAAATATCGGTATGAAACGAAATGCGACTGTCTGTATCGGGATTATCCGGCAAAAGCAGCTTGTTTTTAAGATAGTCTGAAAAAATTGCGGGGCTTTTCTGCGATGTCAGTACCGTCATATAAATGACTATCTCCGTTTTGTATTATAATACTATAATTATATCATTACCTTATAAAAAAGTCAAGCAAATATAAAGTAAAAAAACGGATGGCTTTGAAACCATCCGTTGATATTTTATTGACTTTTCGATGTAAATTACATCAGTTTTGCGCCGTTAATCTTTACGCCGGGGCCCATTGTGGAAGCTACTACGCAGCTTCTGATATACTGACCTTTTGCTGCGGCGGGTTTTGCTTTAACGATAGCTCCGAGAAGAGTATCGAAGTTTTCCTGAAGCTTTTCGGTGCCGAAGGAAACTTTTCCGATCGGGCAGTGAATAATGTTGGTTTTATCGAGTCTGTATTCGATTTTACCTGCTTTAAGCTCCTGGATGGCCTGAGCGATATTGGGGGAAACGGTGCCTGCTTTCGGGTTAGGCATAAGTCCTTTGGGACCGAGTACTTTACCGAGACGGCCTACAACGCCCATCATATCGGGAGTTGCAACTACAACGTCGTAATCAAACCAGTTTTCGTTCTGGATTTTTGCAACGAGCTCTGCGCCGCCTACGAAATCTGCGCCTGCAGCCTCTGCTGCCTGAATGTTATCGCCTTTAACGAAAGCGAGAATTTTTACTGATTTACCGGTGCCGTTCGGAAGAACGATAGCACCTCTGACCTGCTGGTCTGCGTGACGGGAGTCAACGCCGAGACGAACGTGTACTTCAACAGTTTCGTCAAATTTTGCCTTTGCCATCTGGCAAACAAGACCGAGAGCCTCATCGGAATCATAAAGTTTTGATCTGTCAACGAGTTTTGCGCTCTCTGTATAATTCTTTCCTTTTTTCATCTTAAATAAATTCCTCCTGTGTGGTTTTTCGGACGATTCAAACGATCCTCCCACTTTTTAGGGACCTCAGTCTACGACCTCGACACCCATGCTTCTTGCTGTTCCTGCGATCATCTTTGCAGCTGCTTCAACGTCGTTTGCGTTGAGGTCGGGCATTTTCTGCTCTGCGATCTTAAGAACCTGTTCGTGTGTGATCTTGGCGACCTTTGTTTTGTTGGGAACGCCGGATCCGCTTTCGATTCCGCATGCCTTCTTGATGAGAACGGCTGCCGGAGGTGTTTTGGTAATAAATGTGAAGGAATGGTCCGCATATATTGTAATGACTACCGGGATGATAAGACCCATGTCATTTTTTGTTCTTTCATTGAATTCCTTCGTGAAAGCCATAATGTTAACGCCGTGCTGACCGAGTGCAGGTCCTACAGGCGGAGCCGGATTAGCCTTTCCGGCAGGTATCTGAAGCTTTACATAAGCTGTGATTTTCTGAGCCATGTTAATTACCTTCCTTAAAGATTGAAATGAATTTTCTCTCAGATGACCTCTATCTGGTCAAGTTCGAGTTCTGCTGGTGTTTCGCGTCCGAACATAGAGATTGTGACGCGAACTTTGTTGTTCGGTATGTCGATTTCATCAACAATACCTGTAAAGTTCTCAAGCGATCCGCTCGTAATTCTTACGGAATCTCCGACGGCATAGTCTACCTGCGCTGCCTGCTTCATTATTCCGAGTGAAGCAATTTCAGCATCGGTTAAAGGTACGGGCTTGCCCTCGGGTCCGACAAAGCCGGTAACGCCGCGGATGTTTTTGACGATAAACCACGTGTCGTCGTTGACAATCATGTTTACCAGAACATAACCGGGAAAAAGCTTTCTTTCTTTTTCAACCGTTTCGCCCGCTTCGTTTTTCTCGGAAACCGTTTCCGTCGGGATACGGACATCGAAAATAAGGTCCTGAAGTTTTCTGTTTTCAATTATCGTTTCAAGACTTGTTTTGACCTTGTTTTCATAGCTCGAATAGGTATGAAGAACATACCATTTTCCGTTCTGCGCCATCGTTTTTCCTCCGTCTGTTAAACGATAAGCCCTGCAAGGAATTTGAACAGCGCGTCAACAAGACCGATAAATACTGCGGAGAGTATTACAACTACGATAACGACGATTGTGTTGTTCAATACCTGTTTGGGAGTAGGCCAAACGATTTTGGAGATCTCGCTCTTGAGTTCTTTGAGAAATTTTTTCGCTTTAGCAAAGAAACCGGGCTTTTTCTCTTTTTTCTTTTCGACTTTGGCGGGTTTCTTCTCTTCGGTTGTCTTAATTTCTTCCGACATCATTCTGACCTCCTTTTACTTGGTTTCCTTGTGAAGCGTGTGCTTGCGGCAGAACTTGCAGTATTTGTTCATTTCAAGTCTGTCGGGATTGTTCTTTTTGTTTTTGGTAGTGTTGTAGTTTCTCTGTTTGCATTCCGAGCATGCCAAAACTACTTTGTCCTTACCCATGTCGGCACCTCCTTAATTATTTGCCTCCCTTTCACGCCTGACCGTATTCGATTTCAGCCGGGCACGGCAAAGGTGTGTTTTTTACTCCGTTTCTTCCGATTTTACGGCATAAAAATAAAGCACCTTTACGCAAGGTAGAGCCATTATATCACAATTTCAAGAAAAAAGCAAGAGTTTTTTTTGTGACTATGTGATTTTTCTATGAATTTTCGGGAAAAACACTCAAATAATCCGCCGAAAAGGCGGATTATTCTATCATATTTGCTTTTTACACGTTTATCAAATGTTTTCGGCTTTAATAGCAAGAGCCTGGCCCGCTTTAACGGCAAGACGGACTTTTCCGTTTTTGATTTCCGCGGTTTCAACAAAGCGGTTGCCGTCCATGGTGATTTCGTAAACGTTTGCTTTTGTGAATTTCGCATCGGGGATATCCCATTCGCCACTTTTTCCATCAGTTGAATATGCAATGAAAACTGTGTCGGTTAAATCAACCGGTAAAAGCGCGTCTCCGCCGGATTTTAAAACCGCCCCGTTTTTCTCTATAACTCCGTCCGCCGCGCGGCTCATAACTCCGTCGGAGAAATAAACGGTATATCTCTTTTCTCCGAGTTCGGGATTGTCTTCAAATCTGAGACGTTCGTATCTGTTAAGATACGTGTACGGAAGCTGGCCGAGGCAGAAATCGCGGGTAAATTCGGGAACCCACTTTGCGCGGTCCTTACCGTGCCTCATCCAGATATCCTCTCCGTGAAGCGCGGGATAAAAGACGGCAAGCTGATTTCTGTCCGTAAGGCGTCCGCAGTAAACTTCAGGCGGAATTGACATGCAGTCTTCCATAGTCATATTGCTTTCCCACCAGGATGCGGCTATCCTGCCGAGGGCGTGTATCGGAGCATCGCATCCGTCGCCTACGGGCAGGTCTCCGAGCTGCGAATACAGTTTACGGATGGGATGACCCGGAGAATCCGCGCGAAGAGGCAGTTCGCGGTATGTATATTCGGACGTTACGTCAATACCGAGAGAGGCGATATAGTCAAGAATCTTATTGCGCGCGTCGTTCTCCTCGTTAACGTCCGTACGGGGATTTAAGCTTTCGGCAATGCAGAAGTTATCAAGATGAACCGTGCCCGACTCGCGGACAGGTGTTGCGGCAACAAAGCGGTCGAACAGTTTTTTAAAAATTCCGCTTTCCCAAAACTGTTTATACGAGATTTTATATGCGTTTCTGCCGTTGAAAATCTCTATTACCGCGGGCTTTCCGTCAAGCCCGTTTGCAACTGCGTTTGCGGCTACTATTGCTGCGTGCGACTCGTTGTCGCCGTATTCGTCGGCAATATTACCGTGGAAGCTGACTACGGTATTGTATTTTTTCGCCTCTTCGAAAAGCCAGAAAAGGCTTTCGCTTGCAGTGGCGTCGCATTCGCGTTTAAGAAAAACGTTTATTTTTTCCATTTCGGGATAGCAGTCGTCATGTCCGAGTCCCTGCCAGCCTACGAGATAAACGATCTTCTTTATGCCCTGCGTTATCGCATCAACGGTTTTAATAACGTCGAGAGCCTGTTCAAACGTAAAAAAGACTTCGCTTTTTCTGTTCGGAAAATCCGGTTTGGCCATAAAGAGCTTCATCCAGAGCGTTTGCGAATAATCGTAATTGTATTTCATAAAACTATCCCCCGTTTATTTATAAATGCTGTTTTTACGCTCAGAGCGTTATTCCTGCGGAACTATATCCTCAAAAACCCACACGCTGCCTTGCAAAAGCGCCTCGTTCACCTCATCACGAATGCTTTCAAACGCTTCCGAAGAGCACGATACGACCGCCAAAAACGACAGCGTAATTGCCGCAAGAAGGACAAATGCCGATATTTTTTTAATCATGATATATCCGGACCTTTCAATGTTGTGAGACTTCTGTCACGGTTTATTCGTAATAAGCGTTGATAAAACTTTTGACAATACTTTCGAGATGCGGAAGTTTTTTAGGGTCGCAGCGGTTTAAAAGCCCCGTAATTGCGGAGTATTCCTCCGACGGCTCGGCGCCGAAAAGAATTCTGTCCGCGGAAACGCCGAGAATTTCGCAGAGCAGAACAAGGCGTTCGGTTGAAAGACCTTTTTCGCCGCGTTCTATCTGATAAAGATATTTATCCGTTATGCAGAGTTTTTTTGAAAGGTCGGCGCGGGAAAGCCCGTTTTTCTCTCTTGCCTCCGTTATTCTCGCGCCGCACTCTTTTTTGTTGAACATATCAGATTATCAGCCTTCGAGCACTTTAATGATTTCTTTTGCTATTATTCTGTGTCCGGCAGGTGAAGGATGAACGCCGTCGCCGGTGAATATTTCGGGCGCGGTTGCAACGGAAAGATTGTAAAAAATTCCGTCAAGCGGGATATAAGCGTCGGCATATTTAACCGAAAGAGCGCGAAGAGCGTCGATCTTCGGGTCGATATCGGGTCTCCACGAGGCTTTTACCGTGCCGGTGGGAACCGCGAACGGTTCGAGAATAATGAGAGACGCTCCTGCGTCTTTTGTCTGTTTCATTATTATTTCGCAGTTTTTCGCGTAATCTTCAACAGATGTCGGATCTGCGCTGTCGAATGCGCGCCACGTGTCGTTTATACCTATAAGAATAGTTACTATTGTCGGATTCAGATCGAGAGTGTCTTCTTTCCATCTTGCAACAAGGTCTTTTGAACGGTTGCCGGAAATACCCTTGTTTATAACTTTCATTGAAAGTTCGGGATAGAAGTTTTCAATA
>CAMZEM010000042.1 GCA_947305805.1 uncultured Clostridia bacterium
TACTTGGTTGGCGACGACCCGGGAAGATAAGTCGATGCCGACTCTCCTCTTTTTTTTATGCAATTCGGCCCGGTGGTCAAGTGGTCAAGACGGTGGCCTCTCACGCCGCAATCAGGAGTTCGACTCTCCTCCGGGTCACCATATTTTCTCCCTTTTCAGGGGCCATTAGCTCAGTTGGTCAGAGCTACCGGCTCATAACCGGTTGGTCCGGGGTTCGAGTCCCTGATGGCCCACCAGAAAAAAGTCCTTTGTCTTACGGCACAGGACTTTTTTCATATTATTTCTTTCAGGAGCCACTAAATGATACTTATTGAGCCCTCCGCTGAGTACTCATCCCAAATTGCCTCTTACCGCCTGGAATTTCTCCAATCAGGAGAATCAATGGACGGTACCGGAGGTCTCAGAAATTTCGATAATCCGCTTGACTGGATTGCTTATTCCGACAGCTTTAAAGATCTGCGCACCGTTTCTGAGGGCTATGTTCCGTCAACTCAGTATATCTTTGTACGCGAAGATGACCGTAAAATCGTCGGAATGATTCAGATAAGGCACTTTTTAAACGATTATCTCGAAAAATTCGGCGGGCATATCGGCTATTCCGTCGCTCCGAGCGAACGGCGCAAGGGATATGCTGCGCTGATGCTTAAATTAACCCTTCCCAAATGCAAATTGCTCGGAATCAAAAACGTTCTTATTACCTGCAACTCCGATAACGAGGGCAGTAGAAAAACCATTCTTAAAAACGGCGGCATTTATGCTTCAACCATTTATGAGCCCGAAGAAAACTGTAATATCGAGCGCTATTGGATAAACCTTTCCGACTCAGTTGCCAATTGAAATATCAAAAAATGTTGACTTTACCGTTATTATGTGTTATACTACATAATAACGTTTTTTTCGGGGGCAATAATGAAAATTAAGAAGATTTTCTTTGATCTTGACGGCGTTCTTGCCGATTTTGACCGCGGAGTATGCGAGCTTGCCCATACATCTCCGCTCAATCAGTCGTCGGAAGACTTCAAAAAAGAGGATTTGATGTGGGCTGAAATCAGCAGGGTGAACAGATTTTACTTTAATCTTTCGCCCATGCCCGGCGCTCTTGAAATGTTCAATAAAATATATGACGATTACGGGGACCGCGTTGAAATTCTTTCGGGAATTCCGAAACCGCGCCGCGGTATTGTAACCGCCGCATCGGACAAGGCGGCATGGGCGCATCTTTATCTGTCTCCGTTTATTAAAGTAAACATTGTTTATAAAGAACAGAAAAAGAATTTCTGCACCGGAAGAGACTGCATCCTTATAGATGATCTCAACGCCAATATTGAGATGTGGCAAATAAGCGGAGGTACGGGCATTATTCACGTTTCACCCGAAAAAACGCTTGATGAGCTGAAAAAAATCGAAGAATTATAATCAGAATAATAAATTGAACAGGAGAATTGCAATGCTGCTTATCAAAAACGGTTATATTAAACCCATGGTAGGAAACGACATAAAAAACGGCTGTATTCTTATCGGTGACGACGGAAAAATCGTTGCCGTAAAGGAAGAAATAATTCCCGATGCAAATATCGAAGTTGTTGACGCAAAAGGTAAACTCGTTACTCCCGGATGTGTCGAAGCTCACTGCCATATCGGTGTTCACAATACGGCAATGCGCTGGGAAGGCGCCGACTACAATGAAATGTCAGACCCGATTACGCCGCATATGCGCGCAATCGACGGCATAAATCCGATTGACGAATCGTTTGATCTCGCAATTAAAAACGGCGTTACGTCTGCCTGCACGGGACCGGGCAGCGCAAATGTCGTCGGAGGAACGTTTGCGGCAATCAAGCTCGTGGGCAACCGCATTGACGATATGATAATCAAAGATCCCGCCGCCATGAAATGCGCATTCGGCGAAAATCCGAAAGGAATTTACGGCCAGGCAGGAAAAAAAGCCCCGTATACCAGAATGGCTGTTGCCGCAATGCTTCGCGAACTTCTTTTTAAGTCGAAAAACTACTACGAAGCAAAACAAAACGGTAAGGATCCCGCATTTGATATAAAACTCGAAGCGATGATCCCCGTTATTAAAAAGGAAATACCCTTAAAAGCTCACGCTCACCGTGCGGATGACATTTTTACGTCCATCCGTATCGCAAAGGAATTCGACGTTCTTTTAACGCTTGACCACTGCACAGACGGCGCGCTTATTGCGGACCAGCTCGCAAAAGAGGGCTATCCTGCATTTATCGGCCCTTCTTTCGGTTCAAAAACCAAAATAGAGCTCAAAAATAAGGATTTCACAACGCCCGGCGAACTGTACAAGGCGGGTGTAAAGGTTAGCATCATTACAGATGCGCCCGCAATCCCTCTTCAGTATCTGCCGATGTGCGCAGGGTTTGCTGTTGATTCGGGACTTCCCTATGAAGAAGCGTGGAAGGCTATAACAATCAACCCCGCAACCGCAATCGGTATTGCCGACCGTGTAGGCAGTCTTGAAGCCGGAAAAGACGGCGACGTTGTTATCTGGAATGCCGATCCGCTTACAACCGTTGCCGCAAGCGCATTTATTACCGTTGTTAACGGCAAAAAGGTTTACGAGGCAGAATAATTATTTAACGGTTTCCTTTCATCGGGAAACCGTTTTTTTGTTCAAATAAGACATTTTTCGTAAATGTATTGAAAACACAAATATAATATGATATAATCCTTGAGTTAATATGTTTATCAATGAGGTTATTTAAGTGAATTTAAAAACACTTTTCGCCCCGACGGATATGACGCAGGGCGCGCCGTGGAAGAGCATCATTCTTTTTACCGTTCCGATGCTTATCGGCAATATTGCGCAGCAGCTTTACAGCACGGTTGACAGCGTAGTCGTCGGTAAATATATAGGCGACAATGCGCTTTCCGCCGTCGGAAGTTCGTTGCCTATACTGAATATGCTTCTTGTTCTTTTTATCGGAATCTCAACCGGAGCCACCATTATGGCTTCGCAGTTTTTCGGTTCAAAAAGCAGAAACGATTTATCGTATACTATCGGCAACAGCATAACCGTTACGTTAATCGCCTGCGTTGCGCTTATTGCGGTAGCCGCGCCGTTTATCCGTCCGTTGCTTACGCTTCTCAACACTCCTACAGACCCCGTTGTTGAAGGAATTGAAGACTATACAGTGCTTGACGCATGCGCGGACTATCTTTCCATCTGTCTTTTCGGCATAGCCGGAATGGCTTTTTACAATATTCTGGGCGGTATTATCAGAGGGCTCGGCGATTCGGTTTCGGCGCTTTTATATCTTCTCGTTGCAACCGTTGTCAATATTATTCTCGATATCCTTTTCGTCGCTTCCTTTGGACTGGGTGTTGCAGGTGTTGCGTGGGCAACAATAATCGCACAGTTTATAGCGTCGTTTCTTTGCCTGATAAAAATCATCAGAATGCGCGAGCATTTCGATTTTGCTACTAAATATATGAAGCCCGTGGGACACTATGTTAAAACTATAATCCGTCTCGGCCTCCCTTCCGGGCTTACGCAGGCGATTTTCTCGTCCGCCATGATAATCGTTCAGTCGCTTACAAATCAGTTCGGCGTTCAGTTTATTGCGGCAAACATTGTAATAATGCGTGTGGACGGCTTTGCTATGATGCCTAATTTTTCATTCGGCACCGCCCTCACAACTTATGCGGGACAGAATGTCGGCGCCGGAAGATACGATCGCGTTATAAAAGGAGCAAAGCAGGGAACGTTGATGGCTGTCGGCTTTTCCGTTGTCCTTACCTTGGCGATACTCCTTTTCGGAAAACCCCTTATGGGTATTTTCACCGATACCGAAGAGCTTGTTGAAATGAGCTACAGACTTATGTTTATACTCGCTTTCGGATATATAGCAATGGCGGTCACTCAAAGCCTTTCCGGCATAATGAGAGGTGCGGGAGACACTATGACGCCGATGTGGATATCTATTATTACTTCTGTTATCATCCGTGTTCCTTTGGCGTATATCATATCTTATCTTACCGTTACAGAAGACCTGCCGCACGGTATACCGCAGTGTATACAGATATCGCTCCTCGTTTCATGGGTTGCGGGTGCGCTGCTTACAACCGTTTTTTACGCCCGCGGCAAATGGAAAACAAAAGCAATCAAATCAAATTGATACATAATAAGAACCGACTGATTATTCAGTCGGTTCTTCGTTGTTTATTTTCGGTATTGTGTTTTCAACCGTTTCTTTCCACAGCAAAAGAGTTTTTTCATCTGTTTGCGGATGTTCGTCGGTGTATTCCGCCTCACACGGAATCAGATTGTTGCCTCGGGAAATATAATCAAGCACCTTTTTATGGTCAGTCTTTTCCTTTATATATATATCCCCGTCCGCTATTATTACTTTTACGGGAGCACCGTCCGTTTCTTCTTCGCAGTTTAAAAAATCATCGCAGGTGGGCTTCATTCTTCCGCCGTAAAGGAACATCTTAACGTGTTCTTCTCCGTTCAGATGCTTTTCGTACGTTTCTCCGATAAGCTCCGCAACTGTTTGAGCAGGAGCGGCGGTGGTATCCACAACAAGGTCATAATTCCCAAGATATCCGCAGTCCGCGCCGTAAAGAGTTTTATATCTCAGGTTTTCGCTCTGTTTGCGCATGCGTATCTGACGCGCGGTCTCTTCAATGCTGTCAAAGCTTTCGGAAGACCGCTGTTTATCGTTAAAAATGCGCCTTGCCGATTCTTCCGCGGAGGTTGAAAGATATACCTTAAAAGTTCCCTGCGTAAAAAACCACGCCATTCTTGAATCGATAATAAGATTTCCCGGTTCGTCGGAAAGGAGTTTGAGACGGTTATCCATCTCAAAATCGATTGTCGGGTCCGATTCCATGAATTTATTAATATCCACAACGGAAATTCCGCGTTCCATTGCTATTCTGCGGACTATCGGACCGGTTGAGTATATTTTCGCGTCATATTTTTCCGAAAGAATCCTGCATACGGTGCTTTTTCCGCTGCCGAGATCTCCCGTGAGTGAAATTCTGAAATTCATCTGATTCCTTTCGGCTTACCGCTTAAAGCATCGCAATAATATCGTCTTTCGGGCGAACGCCGATTGATTTTTTAACCAGTTTTCCGTCCTTGAAAACTATAAGAGTAGGTATACTCTGAATTCCGTATTCGGCCGCAAGCTCGGGTTCTTCGTCCACGTCGATTTTGCAGACTTTTATGTCGTTTCTTTCTTCCGAAATCTCTTCGATAACCGGCGCAAGCATTCTGCACGGTCCGCACCATGTTGCCCAGAAGTCAACGAGAACGGGCTTGTCGGATCTGATTACTTCTTCTTCAAAATTAGCTGCCGTAATAACTGTGTGAGCCATAATATCCTCCTTATTGTAAAGCGTATTGTTAAATAAATTAGATTATATCATTTACTGCCGTTTTTGTCAACGGTTTTATATCAGATTAAACACGTCTTTTATATTGTCAACGGGTATAAGCTCAATATCGGTGTGAAAATCCGTTCTGTTCCTTTTCGGAATTACCGCGCGCTTAAACCCGAGAACTTTTGCCTCCGCAATTCGCTTTTCGAGAGACGTTACCGCGCGTATTTCTCCCGCAAGACCGACTTCCCCGATAAGTATGGTATCGTCGGGTATCACAAAATCTTTCAGCCCCGACGCCAGTGCCGTTGCTACCGCCAGATCCGCGGCAGGTTCGTCAATTTTCAAACCGCCTATTACGTTTATATATACGTCAGAAGTTCCGAAAAACATCTTGCAGCGTTTTTCAAGCACGGCTATTAAAAGATTTGCCCTTCCGTAATCAAATCCTACGGCAACGCGTCTCGGAGCGGGAAACGGGGTAGGGGCGACGAGCGACTGCACTTCCGCAATTATCGGCCTTGTGCCTTCAAGCACGCAAACAGTCGCAATGCCGGAAATATTTGAAGGTTTGCCCTGTAAGAATACTGCGGACGGATTGCCTATTTCTTTCAGACCTTCTCCGGTCATTTCAAAAACGCCTATTTCGTTTGTTGAGCCGAAACGGTTTTTAACGGCGCGCAAAATTCTGTATTCCGAGTTTCTTTCGCCTTCAAAATACAAAACGGCGTCAACCATGTGTTCCATAACTTTCGGACCGGCAATCGAGCCTTCCTTGTTTACGTGTCCTACGATAAATACGGGAATATCCCTTGATTTTGCAAATCTCATCAGCGCCGCGGTGCATTCTCGTACCTGCGATACGCTGCCGGGTGTTGATGCCACGGATTCGTGATTCATCGTCTGTATCGAGTCTATTATCAGCAGTCCCGGACTCTGCTCTGCCGCCTGCTCGCAGACTGTTTCGATGTCCGTTTGCGAAAGAATATACAAATCGTCTTTTTTTACTCCGAGTCTGTCCGCGCGAAGCCTCAGCTGTTTCGGAGATTCCTCTCCCGAAACGTACAGTATCGGTATTTCTGCGCCTAGTTTTTCGCAAAGCTGCAAAAGTATCGTTGATTTGCCTATTCCGGGCTCGCCGGATACAAGATACAAAGCGCCTTTTACTATTCCGCCTCCGAGAACTCTGTCTAGCTCCCGTATTCCGGTCGAAATTCTTACTTCCTCTTTCCCCGTAACATCTTTTAGTTTTACGGGCTCGGAAGTATCCGGAAACGATGTTTTTTTTGCCGTTTTTTCAGGCTTTTGAACAACCGTTTCTTCAACAAGCGTATTCCACGCGTCGCATTCGGGACATTTTCCCGACCATTTGGGACTTTCCGCTCCGCATTCGGAACAGACGAAAACCGTTTTGTTTTTCATTTGATATTCCTCTAAAATCTGAAATATAAAAACGGATTGTAACTACCCGAAACAAGGCTTGCCGTTGATAAAAACCATATTACGATACATGCTATAACGGTAATAACAGGTACGGCTTTCTGCAATGCGGGAGAAAGCTTCTGCCTGATAAACGGTATTGTGGGCATTGAAGCGAGTATTGAAATCACAAATATGACGGCGTTTGTATATAAAAGATATACCGATCTTCCGTCCGCAAACGGAACTCCGCAGAAACCGAGCATCGTTGCAAGATAGCTTCCGCATTCCGAAATATCTTCAATGGCAAAAAATACCCAACCTATCAGCACCGCAAGAAGCGAGTAAATATGTCTGAATACACGAGGAATCGACCACAGGAATTTGAAAAGGAACTGCTTTTCTATAATGAGCAGAACGCCGAAGTAAAGTCCCCATATAATAAAATTCCAGCCTGCGCCGTGCCAGAATCCCGTACAGAACCATACAATAAATAAATTGAGAATATGCCTCCACGGCTTTACTCTGTTTCCTCCGAGAGGAATATACAGATATTCACGGAACCAGGATCCGAGAGATATATGCCACCTTCTCCAGAATTCCGTTACGGTCTGAGATATATACGGATAATTGAAGTTGATGCAGAATTCAAACCCGAACATCCGTCCAAGACCGATTGCCATGTCTGAGTAACCCGCGAAATCAAAGAAGATCTGAAAAGCAAACGCAATAATTCCGAGCCACGCCGTCACAACTGTCATTTCGGATTTCGGAAGCGTCGAAACCGTGGTCCACAGTGCCCCTATATTGTTTGCAAGAAGCACTTTTTTCGCAAGTCCCACGGTAAACGTTTTAACGCCGTTACCGAAAGTCTGATACTCGTTTGTTCTGTTGTCAAGCTGTTCTGCTATTGTTTTATACTGAACGATCGGTCCAGCTATCAGCTGCGGAAAAAACGTTACGTAAGCGCCGAAGCTTATCGGATTTTTCTGAACTCCCGTTGCGCCCCTGTAAACGTCTATCGTGTAAGACATCGTCTGGAACGTGTAAAATGAAATACCGATGGGAAGCGCAATTTCAAGAAAATCTATTCCGAGTCCGAAAATGTTGTTTATATTGTTTATAAAGAAATTGCAGTATTTGAAGAATCCCAGACATCCGAGATTGAGTATTACCGAAATTATAATAAGCGCTTTCGAAACCGAGTGTTTTTCCTGTCGTCTGTATTTATCTATAAACAGTGCGAAAATGTAATTGTGAAGTATCGTAAAAAGCATAAGGAAGATATACATCGGCTCTCCCCATGCGTAAAATATTATGGAGGCAAGAAAAATAACAGTGTTTTTTAAAGCGTTTTTCTTTCCTCTCGGACATATATAATATACAATCAGCGTTATAGGCAAAAAGCAAAAAAGAAATAAAAGAGAACTGAAAAGCATCGTATACCTCTTTTGCGGCAGGCGTAACCCTATAATAATCTATAATTTATTATAACATATTAACTATGCGGTTGTCAATATTTTTTTGATCGAATCTTAGCTTCCCGGCTGTTGACATATATTCTCAAATATGCTATACTGAATTCAAAGAAATCCAACCGGAGGAATTTATATGACAAGCAAGGAAAGAGCAAAGGCGCTCGTCTCGCAGATGACGCTTCCAGAAAAACTTTCGCAGCTTACAAATGAAGCGGCCGCGATTGAAAGACTCGGAATTCCCGAATACAACTGGTGGAACGAAGCGCTTCATGGCTTTGCAAGAAGCGGCGTTGCCACGGTTTTTCCGCAGGCAATAGGCATGGCGGCATCGTTTGATACAAAACTGATGAGAGAAGTTGCCGATGCAATCTCAACCGAAGCCCGCGCAAAATATAATGAATACAAAAAATTCGGCAGAACAAAAATATATCAGGGTCTCACGTGCTGGTCGCCCAACATTAACATTTTTCGTGATCCCAGATGGGGCAGGGGACACGAAACATACGGAGAAGACCCGTATCTTACGTCCGAAATGGGCGTTGCGTTCGTAAAAGGTATGCAGTACGGATTTGAAGAACGCCCGCAGTACAGAAAAGTCGATGCTACTCTGAAACATTTCGCAGCGCACAGCGGCCCCGAAAAAGGAAGACATTCGTTTGATTCCGTGGTAAGCAAAAAAGACCTGCACGAAACGTATCTTGCAGCATTCAGATACATAATCGAAAAAGCTCGTCCCGCCGCGGTTATGGGCGCTTACAACCGTGTAAACGGCGAACCTGCGTGCGGTTCAAAAACGCTTTTGCAGGATATTCTTTACGGCGAGTGGGCTTTTGACGGATATGTCGTCTCGGACTGCGGAGCAATATGCGATATGGACTCTTTCCATAAAGTAACCGCAAACCGTGCGGAAAGCGCAGCTCTTGCCGTTAATAACGGATGCTATATGAACTGCGGCAGCGCATTCAAATTTCTTAAAGTTGCCGTTGCAGAGGGTATGGTAAGCGAAGAAACAATCACAAAAGCCGTTGAAAAGCTTTTTGAAGCGCGCTTCGATCTCGGATTATTCGATGAAACCGAATACGACTCAATTCCGTATTCCAAAGTCAACTGTCCGGAACACAGAGCCCTCGCGCTTGAAATGTCAAGAAGATCAATCGTTCTTCTCAAAAACAACGGAATTCTTCCTCTCGCAAAATACGACGGAATAAAGAATATAGCGGTTATAGGTCCGAACGCAGACGCCACAACGGTTCTCGTGGGCAACTACAACGGTACTCTTTCGGAGTACACAACACCGCTTTTCGGAATAAGAGATACTGCAAGGAAATACGGCAAGGACGTTCGCTACGCAATCGGCTGCCGTCACACTTCCGATGCGGGAAACGACGGAAATATCGAAGAGGCGGTAATTGCCGCAAAATACGCGGATGCGGTTGTTCTCTGCCTCGGTTTAACTCCTCAGCTTGAAGGCGAAGAGGGCGACGCTTACAACAGCGACCTCGGCGGCGATAAGCCCGGTCTTACACTCCCGAAAGTTCAGCTTGATCTCTTCGAAATGATGAAGTCCGTAGGCAAGCCGATAATCGTTGTAAATGTTTCGGGAAGCGCCATAGACCTTCGTTTCGCGGAAGAAAATGCCGCAGCGGTTATTCAGTGCTTCTATCCCGGTCAGGACGGCGGAAAAGCTCTCGCCGAAATTCTGTTCGGAGAGGCAGAACCTACCGCAAAACTGCCTGTTACATTCTATGCGTCAGACGAACAGCTCCCCGATTACGGCGACTATTCTCTCAAAGGCAGAACCTACCGCTATATGACCGAAAAACCGCTTTATCCGTTCGGATACGGACTCGGCTTCAATAAATACGCCGTTTCCGATATCAGATGCGACGGCACGGTCACGTCAAGCGGAGCCACCGTATCGTGCGATATCGAAAATCTCGGCACAACAGACGGCGGAAACGTTATACAGATTTATATCAGCCATAAAAACAGGCCCGATGCTCCGATTTATCAGCTGATTGCGTTTAAGAAGGTTTCCCTTGCCGCAGGAGAGAAAAAGACGGTGGAATTTGATATTCCCGTTGACAGATTTATGCTGTACAACAGCGAGGGAGAGCTGATTCTTGAAGACGGCGAAGCAACGCTTTACGCCGGAACCTGCTCTCCCGTAAAAGAGGAATTCTGCATCAAAACGGATATTGCAATCAAAGCTTAAATATCACGAATATCTGTTGGAAATATAAACAATAAACAGTTATATCAAACTTGTATTCTGCACCCGTAAGCTCCGGGAGTCATACGGTTCATATCCTGAATGTGACCGCCTGACCCCGGACTTTCATCATTATGCCCTCCGCGCTGTCTTCGCAGTCGGCGCCGTTCACGTCAAATACCGAATGTATGTTGCGCATGCATATTTTCAGATCCGTGAAGTTTCCGTCCAAAGAAACGGTTATATTTCCGTTGTCGTTAACTGCCTCGGCTCTGAATGCAAACTCGCCGGAAACATCGAAAACGCAGCATTCCGCGCGTGTTTTCAGCGCAAATATATTGAGCGTGGTTCCGCATGTATAATCATAATCGGTTTCCTGACGGTTGTTTCCGATTGGAATGATTGAGCTTTCGCGTGCGAAAAGAGGAAGCGAAAAGTAATCGTATGTATCGTTCATCCATCCTCCGCCCTGTTTCGTCTCTCCCGAAAGCAGATGAGTCCATTCACCTTCGGGAAGGTAGTAATCAACGTTGCCGTTTTCACGGAAGACTGGCGCAACGAGAATACTCTCTCCAAGCATATACTGACGGTCAAGATCCTCGCAGCAGATATCATTGCCGAATTCAAGAACCATAGGCCTCATCGACGGAATTCCCGTTTTGTGAGATACAACCGCCGCCGAATACAGATACGGCATGAGAGAGCACTTGAGTTCTGTGAATGCTTTAAGCACGGCTACCGACTCCTCGCCGTTCTCTTCGCCTTCCTTCGAGAAGAGCCACGGCACCTTATATACCGTGCCGTGCAGTCTTGAATGCGTTGAAAGCAGTCCGAACGCCGCCCAACGCTTGTAAAGATCTGCGCTTGCTTTGCCCCCGTAACCGGCTATGTCATGGCTCCAGAAACTGAATCCCGAAAGAGCAAGCGACAGACCGGCGCGCAGCGACAGTGCCATTTCGGAGTAACTTGCCAAGGGGTCACCGCTCCAGTGGACAGGGAACTGCTGACATCCCGCAGTGGCGCTCCGCGCAAACAGACACGCGTTTTCCTTTCCCCAACATTCTTCGAGAAGCTCGTAAACGCACCTGTTATACAGATATGTATAATAGTTGTGCATCCTCAGAGGATCGCTTCCGTCGCTGAAAACAACATCCGTCGGTATCCTCTCTCCGAAGTCGGTTTTAATACAGTCTATTCCCTGTTCTATCAGCGGTCTGAGCTTATCCTGAAACCATCTGTATGCGTCGGGGTTTGTAAAGTCAACTATTCCCATACCCGCCTGCCAAAGGTCGGTCTGCCAGACGTCTCCGTTCTTTTTCTTTATAAGATAGCCCAGGTGTTTTGCCTCGTCAAACAGAGGCGAACGCTGTGCTATGTATGAATTCAGCCAGTAGCTTGTTCTGATATGTCTCTCTTCCCTGAGCTCCTTCAGCTGTTCCTCAACGTGCGGGAATATGCTGCGGTCCCACTGAAAGCTTACCCACTGATTCTCTTTGGTGGCAAAAGCGTCATACATAAATACGTGCAGAGGAATTCCTCTGTCTCGCATTCCGTCAATAAGCTCCATTACGGTGTTTTCATCATACTGCATAGTTGACGACGTCGTCATCCAAAGTCCGAACGACCATGCGGGAGGCAGCGCTGGCTTGCCCGTAAGGTCGGTGTAGGAGCAGATTACGTCTTTCATCGATCCGCCGCCGATTACCATAAAATCAATCTTTTCGCCCGGAACGGAGAACTGAACCCTCGCGGTATGTTCTGAACATATCTCATATGAAACAGGACCCGGGTCGTTTACAAACACCCCGTAATTACGGTTGCTTACGTAAAACGGAATACATTTGTACGCAATGTCCGTATCTGCTCCGCCGTCTTCATTCCATGTCGTAACCGACTGTCCGTTTCTGACAAACGGCGTAAACCGTTCTCCGAGTCCGTATATCTTTTCCCCGATATCGGTATCCAGCTGAACGCACATGTAACTGCCGGCCTTTGACGCGTTTCCGCTGCTTCCTGTCATTTCAAGGTCCATCTGCTTTTGCATCATATCTTCATCGCGGGCGATTATATAGCTTATCGCTGCATGTCCGTCCGAATTGCCCGTTCCCGTGATCTTTATGTCATCATAATAATATGTGAAAGAACACGGTCTTCGCGTTATAACAAGCTTTGTTTTTCCGCTTTTAAAAACGATTTTATCGGGCGTTTCTTCAATCTCGGGCGAAAAATCCTCGCGGTTCAGCTCAAATTCCGGATATTTGCGGTTGCTTCCGCTGAAATGCCACGCCTCCGTCCTTATTATATCCTTCCTCGGAGAGGAAATGAGAAATTCTATTATCGGACCTCCCACGGCGCGCGCATCGGCAGTGTAGGGGACAGTGTAAAGATACAATCCTTCACAGGTGACGCGGGATTCGCGAACCTGACCCGTGTGGATGAAACTGACTCCGTCGCGCATAACGAAGCGTCCTTTTGTAAATTTCATAGCGGTATCTTCCTTTCGTGAAAAGCGGATGTAGCGTGTGAGGCGTCAGCCCTGTTTAAATGTATCACAAAAAAGCCGATAATGAAACGGTGCTTTTTTGAATTATCTCTTTACGGGCGGTATTTTTACACTCCGTATTTAAGTTTAACCCTTTCCAGCTTCTCACCGAACGGTTTTGCGAGAAGCGCGAAGAAAAGTATATTTGAAACGGCATATACCGCCGTATACGGTATCGCGGTAACAAGCGATGCAAGATACGCCTCAAAGGATAATATCTCGTTATTCCATATCAGCGCCCAGAAATCCATAATAAACGAATATGCTATTCCCGCTAATACGCCGTAAGTAACCAGCGCCGCGCGGCTCTTTTTCAGGTATTTTGAAAGCAGACCGCCCACAAGTCCTATCATGCCCCATGCAAACATCTGAAACGGCGTCCACGGACCCTGCCCGAACCAGAAATTCGATATCAGCGCAGACAGCGACCCGACAAGAAATCCCGCCTCGCCCCCGATATACACGGCTGTAATAACCGTAAGAGCGGTTACGGGCTTGAAACGGAGTGCGAA
>CAMZEM010000043.1 GCA_947305805.1 uncultured Clostridia bacterium
ATTATCATTAAAATATTTTATAATAATATTTACATGTTTATATAAATATATTATATCTTTTTTATTAACTATCATTACAAAGATAATATTATTTTTTATAAATAATATCATAAAATATTTTATCCTAAGTTAGTTTGAGCAGCAGAAATATATGCATTAACTAACTCATCAGACTCCCAAGTACCTTCATTTCAATGATATAATCCAAAAGTTTCTTCAGCAGATTTTCCTTACTCTCCCCAATAACCATTATCCCAAACTACACAAGCTAATCCTTGCCTTCTACCTTGTTCAACAAAATATTTAGCCCAATTAATTCTTTGGTCTAAATTATTCTTATTGATGCATCCCATTTCACCTACAATGACATATATTCCTTGGCTAACAAATCTATCATGTAAAGTTCTTATATTTTGTTCTAATTCGTTTCTATATGCATCATTAAAATTGGTTTTACTCATATCGGGATTCATTGCAAAATCATATGGACTATACATATGCACACTTACTAAAATTCTTTTAGTTGAAGAATTATATTGGGAATCGTCAGGAAGTTGAAATCCGTTAGAGGTTACATATCCATAAGCAGCAGCACAAGAAGTAAATAATATAAATCTTTTAGCATTATTTCCTCCACTAGTTCTGATTATTATATGAATTAATTTATTATATTCATTTAAAACTTGGATACCCTCTTCACAATTTCCATCTCCAGGTGCATACCACCATTCATGTGAATCCCCTCTCAATCTCGGTTCATTTAACGGTTCAAAAATTAAATGATGGTCATATCCATTGTTGAATGCTTGGGTAATTTGGCTCCAAATATTCAATAAATATTTTTCTGATTCTTCCCTATTGTTTCTATTTGGATAATATCCTTTTCCATAAGAAACTCCATTGTCAGCTTGATCATGATGTGTGTTTAAAATAACATATAATCCTTTAGATAAACACATATCTACAATTGTTTTTACTCTTTTTGTCCATTCAGGGTCTACAGTATATTTGTTATCTATTAAATGATTATGCCAAGTTACTGGTATACGAATTGACTTAAACCCTTTTTTAACAAGTCCATCAATTATAGCCTCAGTTGTTTTTGGATTTCCCCAACATTCTTCTGAATCTAAGCCTTGATTTGGGAGCTTATTTTCATCATAAGCATCAAATGTATTTCCGAGATTCCAGCCAAAGCCCATTTGATCTATGACTGTTCGACCTTGAATTGAATCATCAAAATTTTTTGAACCTGAATCTATTACTGCTTTTGTTTTGTCATAAGTAGGGTCTAATTTTATGGCAAAATCATCTCTGTTTAAGGTGCCGGTTGTTCGTTTTTTTGTAAAAAAATACGGCGCATTTCCTGTAGACAGAGAACATCCCGATATTTCAGCTATTAAAAATTCGCTGAAGACCTTAAAGAGTAAACATATTTTAGGAATTTTCCCTGAAGGTACACGCGTTAAAAACGGATTAACAAAAGACGGTGTTCCACCTGAAATCAAACCGGGATTTGTTATGATTGCAATGAAATCAAAAGCAACCATGCTGCCTGTCAGGATTTATTATAAAAGACTGTTTTTTATCTTTAACAGCATAAATGTCTATATCGGCAAACCGTTTACAATAGAAGACGAATTTAAAGACGGAATCAAGTCCGATGAGATGTCCAAAGCAGGTGAATTGCTTATGCATAAGCTTTACGCTCTCGGAAAAGACAACGTATGATAGTATATAAAACAAAAACAAACGGGTTTTGTTTCGGCGTTAACAGAGCCGTTGAAAAGACTTTTGAATTACTGAATAATAAAGAGAATTCCGTATATCTTCTCGGTGAACTGATTCATAATGATAACATAACCGGACAGATTCTTTCTCTGGGAGCAAAAATAGTTGAAAATACAAATGATATTCCGGACGGTTCTGTTGTAATAATTCGAGCTCACGGTATTCCAAAATCAGTTGAAAATGAATTGTCATTACGCAATATCCGCGTTTTTGACATGACATGTCCCAAGGTCAAGAATATACATAAAATCGCCTCAGATTCTGATTATTTGATTATCTTCGGTAATTCCGAGCACCCTGAGGTTCGCGGAATTGCGGGACATGCAAAGGGTATATACGATATTGCAGGCAATCTTGATGATTTAAAATCGATTATTAATTCACCTGATTTTAAAAATAAACAAATCGATGTTGTTTTTCAGACTACATATAAAGTAGATGAATCGCTTAAAATAAAAGAATTTCTTTCTTCTATCCGTGAAATTACCGTTCACAATACAATTTGTAATTCAACAGAGATAAGGCAGAAGGAAGTAGAGGAATTATCCAAACGTGTTGATCTTTTCATAATTATCGGTTCACCGAAAAGTTCAAACACAAGAAAGCTCTATGAAATCGCTTCAAATAATTGCGATGCGGTTTTTTATGAGCAACTGAATTTGTTACCCAATGGCATTCATAAATATGAAAAAATAGGGCTGTCTTCAGGCGCATCTTGCCCTGAAAGCGCAGTCGAGGAGGTTTTTAACAACATGAACAACGAAAACGACAACAAAAACCCGATGGTAGAAGAGGATGTTGATTTCCTTGAAGCTGTCGAAGCATCGATTAGAACGATCCGTAACGGTCAGCGTGTTAAAGGTATCGTAACCGCTATCAACGGAACAGAAGTTCAGGTCGATCTCGGCCTCAAATATGCAGGCTTTATTCCCGCCTCAGAATTTGAGAATGATGAAAACCCGCTTAAGATCGGCGATGAAATCGAGGCATTTGTTGTCAAGGTCAACGATGCGGACGGAACGGCTCTTCTGTCTAAGCGTAGCCTTGATATCGCACAGGGAATGGATAAAATACTCAAGGCAAACGAAGAAGGCGCTGTGGTTAAAGGCAGAGTAGTTGAAGCTGTTAAAGGTGGCGTTGTCGTTCTTGTAAACAAAATCAGAGTATTTGTTCCCGCATCCCAGGCTTCTCTTAAACGCGAGGAGAATTTTGATGCTCTCGTCGGCACCGATGTAAATCTGCGTATTATTGAAGCAGATAACGATAAATCGGGAAGACGCAAGAGAATTATCGGCTCCATAAAGAGCGTTCTCAGAGAAGAGAAACAAAGAGCAAACGAAGCTCTCTGGCAATCACTTGTTGTGGGCAATGAATATGAAGGGACCGTTAAATCAGTTACTGATTTCGGTGCATTCGTTGATATCGGCGGCGCAGACGGTCTTGTACACGTAACCGATATGTCCTGGGACAGGATTGCAAAACCGTCAGATCTGCTTAAAGTAGGCGATATCGTAAAAGTAAAGGTAAAGAGCCTTAATCCCGAAACAAAGAAGATTTCGCTTACCATGAAAGATGAGAACGAAAATCCCTGGAAGATTCTTACCGAAACGTACAAGGTTGGCGATGTAATAGACGTTACCGTTCTTAAAATAATGCCTTACGGTGCATTTGTATCTGTTATAAAGAATATTGACGGACTTGTTCATATTTCACAGATTGCTCCCCGCCGTATCGCTAAAGTATCCGATGTTCTTCAGGTTGGCCAGCAGGTTAAAGCGAAGATTACCGAAATCAACACTGAAGCAAAACGCGTAAGTCTGTCCATCCGCGCCGTTGAAGAGGCGAATACCGAAGTTCCCGCAGCAGAAGAAATAATTTCTGAAGATGTCAGTGTAGTTGCTGATGAATCGGTTGCTGACGAATCCACCGACGCCGAATAATTCATTTTCCGTTTAATATGAGTCAGATGGTCTTTTCGGACCGTCTGACTCTTTGCGGAAATGTTTTTTAATTTATCATTTAACGGAGATATACGACTGTGACTCAAAACTACAAAGTATCGCTTTCTGAAATAATGAAAGATACCTTTTCAACGGCTGTCTATTTACCGGAAGGGGAAAAGAGCGATACGTCAAAAATATTTATTACCACTCCTCTTGTTAACCGTCCGGGGCTTCAGCTTGCAGGATTTTATGAATATTTTGACGACAAAAGAATACAGATAATGGGACGAGAAGAGATTTCTTATTTAAAGCTTTTTTCTTCCGAAGAGAGACAAAAAAAACTTGAAAAGCTGTTTTCCACAGGAATTCCCGTTGTCATTGTGTCTCACAATCACGAGGTCCTCCCCGAACTGCTCGAAATGGCAAAAAAATACGCTATTCCTGTGTTGAAATGCGAGGATTCATCATCAAATCTTCTTCATAATCTTATAAGTTCCCTGAACGTATATCTCGCTCCGAGAATTACTACTCACGGCGTTCTTGTCGAAGTATACGGAGAAGGAATTCTTATGATAGGAGACAGCGGCGTAGGTAAAAGCGAAACCGCAATGGAACTCCTTAAAAGGGGACACAGGCTTGTTGCAGACGATGCCGTTGAAATAAAACGGGTATCAAACAGAACACTTGTCGGAACTGCTCCCGAAATGATTAGGCATCTTATTGAACTTCGAGGTATAGGCATAGTCGATGTCCGCCATATTTTCGGTATGGGCGCAGTCAAAGAATCTGAAAAAATCGATCTTGTCATTCAGCTTGAACCGTGGAATCCCGAAAAACAGTATGAACGGCTCGGACTCGATGAGAATTTTTACGAACTTCTCGGCCTTAAGTGTCCTACCGTTACAATTCCAATTAAACCGGGACGCAATCTTGCGATAATAATTGAAGTAGCTGCAATGAACAACAGACAGAGAAGGCTTGGCTACAATGCTGCCGCTGAGCTGAACAAGCGTCTTATGGAAAGCATAAACAATGCAGAGTAACGGCATTGTGTTTTAAAACGGTGACAATATGACTGACGCAGTATCATTTTGTGCAAATAATTCAATCCCATATAAAACAAATTTAAAAACCAAAACTATTTCAACCTTCAGAATCGGCGGAACAGCTCCTCTTGTCGTTTATCCCAAAGATACGGAACAGGTCTCTGTTTTAATTAAATTCTTTAACGAAAATGAGTACAGATATAAAACAGTGGGTAACTGTTCAAATATTCTGTTTTCTGACGAGATTTTAGACTGCATTCTTATAAAAACAGACGGGCTCTCCTTACTAAAAGTCGAAAATAATAATATTGTAAGCGGAGCAGGGAATATTTTATCTAAAGTTGCCTCAACAGCAATGAAGAATCATTTATCCGGAATGGAAAAACTCTTTGGTATTCCCGGTTCTGTAGGCGGTGCGGTAATAATGAATGCAGGCGCATACGGAGCCGAAATGTCACAGATTGTCGAACAGACAGAATATGTTGACTCGGAGGGCAATACTCATATTGTCAGAGGCGAAGAGCATTGCTTCGGTTACAGAAAATCATGCTTTACCGAAACTGATGTCGTTACTAAAACGACACTCAAACTTAATCCCGGAACATACCGTGATATACGTGAAGAAATGAATGCCGTTAAAAATAAAAGGGTTACTACTCAACCGCTTGATTTACCCAGCGCCGGGAGTGTGTTTAAGCGACCTGAAGGACATTTTGCGGGCAAACTTATTGAAGACTGCGGGCTTAAAGGCATATCTGTTGGAGGAGCTCAGGTCAGCACAAAACATGCTGGCTTTATTGTAAATACGGGGAATGCAACCGCGTCAGATGTCAAGGAACTGATTCATCTTATTCAATCTGAAGTATTCGAAAAATTCGGAGTAATGCTTGAAACGGAGATTAGAATTATCTGATGTCATATACTGTAGAAGTTAAAGAGTCTCTATGCCGCAAAAACTCGAATATTTGCTGCAAAAAAGCTGAATTATACGGTTTTCTGCTTTTTTCAGGGATTTTTTCTCACAATCTGATATCGTTCAAATCAGAAAACGATTTTATAATTAAACGTTATGAGGACATATTACGTCATTTACGATTTTCAGATTACATAAAAACCGAAAAACGCAATAAAAACATAATTTATAATATTGAAATAAATTCTGATAATACCGACAAACTGATTGCTAAAATCGGTGATGTCAGTGTTAATTCTCCGTTGCGGATAGATTATTCCGCTTTTGAAAATGACTGTTGTCCTGCCGCATTTCTGCGAGGTGTATTCCTCGGGGGCGGGTTCATCAGTTCGCCCGAAAAATCAAATCATCTCGAAATCCGCACAGGACACCAGATGCTTGCTGATGACCTCATAAGATTCGGCGAAGAATACGGAATTCATTTTAAAAGCGTTTTACGCAAAGGCATACGGATATTGTATTTAAAAAGTTCTGACCGTATTCGTGATTTCCTTGCATTTATAGGCGCTTCTACTTCCGTATTTGACTTTATAAACGCCGAATTTGAGAAAAATCTGAAAAACAACGTTAACAGAGCGGTCAATTGCGAAAATGCGAATATAGAAAAAAGCATTGCCGCTTCACAGAAACAGATAAAAGCAATAAACAGATTAAAGAAAAAAGGATACATTAACGTTTCTTCGGAACTCGTTGCTTTGGCTGAAACCAGACTGTCTTATCCTGACGATACATTTGAGGAACTGGGCAAAAAACTGTCTCCCGCTCTTTCAAAGTCCGGTGTTGCACACAGAATGAAAAAACTAATTGAACTAACAAAAAAAAGGTAATTATAAATGGGATTTGTTCATCTTCACGTACATACTGAGTACAGCCTCCTTGATGGAGCATGTAAGGTTAAAAAAATGCCCGCTCTCATAAAAGAGATGGGGCAGACCGCCGTTGCAATGACCGATCACGGAAATATGTACGGAACGATTTATTTTTATAAATACGCCAAAGCTGCAGGCATAAAACCCATTATAGGTTGTGAGGTTTATACTGCAGCGCGAACACGTTTCGATAAAACAAAAGAACTTGACAGCAACAACGGTCACCTTATTCTTCTTTGCAAAGATAACAAAGGATATAAAAACCTTATTGAAATGGTTTCCGTTGCGAACCTGGAAGGTTTTTACTACAAACCCCGTGTTGATATGGAGCTTCTTGAGAAATATCACGAGGGTCTCATTTGCCTTTCTGCGTGCCTCGCAGGCGATATCCCGCAGCTTCTTCTTGCAGACAGATATGAAGATGCAAAAGCTCTCGCCCTGAAATATTTGTCTATTTTCGGTGAGGGGAATTACTATCTCGAACTTCAGGATCACGGAATTGAAGAACAGAAAAAGGCAATGGACGGTCTTCTTCGCATTTCCCGTGAAACCAATATACCTCTCGTTGCAACAAATGACGCTCATTATCTTCAGAAAAAAGATGCGCACGCTCAGAAAGTTCTGATATACGTTCAGATTCAGAAAACAATCGATGAAGAGAGCGGCATGGGATTTTCTACCGATGAGTTCTATCTCAAATCTGAAGATGAAATGCGCTCACTTTTTGAATTTGTACCTGAGGCAATTGATAATACCGTTAAAATTTCAGAACAGTGCAACGTTGTATTCCCTGAAATAGACGATTCAAAAAACCGTGTTTATTATCTCCCTGTTTTTAAATGGACTGAAGGCCTTTCTCATTACGATTATCTTCGTAAACTGACCTTTGAAGGATTCGAGCAACGCTATACTCCGGAACAGAGAACAAAAGAGCTTGTTGAGAGAGTTGAATACGAGCTCGATATAATCAACAGAATGGGTTTCGTTGACTATTTTCTTATAGTATGGGATTTCATAAATTATGCAAAATCTCACGGAATACCGATCGGACCGGGAAGAGGATCAGGCGCGGGAAGTATTGTCGCATACTGTACAAGAATAACAAATATTGAACCTATTCGTTATAATCTGATTTTTGAAAGATTTTTAAACCCTGAACGTATTTCCATGCCTGACTTCGACGTTGATATGTGTCCTGTCAGACGAAATGAAGTTTTTGAGTATGTTCAGCATAAATATGGTGAAAAAAACGTAGCGAATATCGTTACGTTTATAACACTTAAGGCAAAAGCGGCGATAAAAGACGTCGCACGTGTTCTCGGCTTTTCTGTAGGCGAAGCAAACAGGTTAACCAAAATGATCCCCGATAAAATGACCATCCGTGAGGCTGTAACAAAAGTTCCAGAGCTGAAAAGCCTCTATGAATCGGATGACAGAATTCGAGATCTTATGGATACTTCCGAAACTATCGAAAACTCGCCGAGAAATCCTTCTGTTCACGCTTGCGGAATAGTTATTGCGGAAAATCCGATATACACATATGTCCCTGTGGCTGTAAACGACGGTGTTACCGTATCGCAGTTTGATATGAAAATAGTAGAGGAAGTCGGCCTTGTAAAAATGGACTTCCTCGGACTCAGGAATCTTACGGTAATTGAAGACGCTTGTAAACTTGTACGCAAAAAAGTTCCCGATTTAGATATTGAAAAAATATATATTGATGATCCGGAGGTTTACGAATTACTGTCCCGAGGCGAAACAGACGGAATATTCCAGCTCGAATCTGGTGGGATGAAACAAACACTGGTTTCCTTAAAACCAAAGAGTATTGAAGATATTACAGCTATAATATCTTTATACCGTCCGGGACCGATGGACAATATTCCAACCTATATTTACAATAAAACGCACCCTGAAAGCATTCAGTATAAACATCCTTTACTGGAAAACAGCCTCAAGGTTACTTACGGTGTTATGGTTTACCAGGAACAGGTAATGCAGATTGTTCGTGAACTTGCGGGTTATTCATACGGCAGAGCAGATATTGTTCGTAAAGCCATGGGTAAAAAACAGATGGAAGTTATGGCTCGCGAACGTGAATATTTTATAAACGGCAAAAAGCGAGACGACGGATCCGTCGAGATTCCGGGATGTGTTGCGAACGGGGTTCCCGCAAATGTTGCAAACGAAATATTCGATGATATGATCAAATTCGCGGAATATGCTTTCAATAAATCCCACGCAGCCGCATACGCATACGTAACATATTATACGGCTTTTTTAAAAACTCATTACAAGCGCGAATACATGGCTGCTTTGCTTACAAGTGTTCTTGGTAAAACGGACAAAATGGTCGGCTATATCAACGAATGTACAAAACAGTCGATTGAGGTCATACCTCCCGATATCAACGAATCTGAGGACATTTTCACCGTATCCGGTGATAAAATTCGCTTTGGACTTTCCGGAGTTAAAAATGTCGGACAGGGAGCAATTGCTGATATTATTGAAGAGCGCGGAAAAAACGGTCCTTTTAAAGGCTTTTACGATTTTTGCAGCAGAATGTTTGACGGGTATTCTGTTGACTCTAAAACGGTAGAAAGTCTTATTCGCTGCGGTGCGTTTGACTGTTTCAATCAAGCCAGACAACAGCTTGAAGTAAGCTTTCCCGAAATCAGAAAGCTTGTTGCAGAGGATATTAAAGAACGCGAAGAAGGTCAGATGAATCTTTTTGGCAATCTCGAAGCAGACGAAGCTCAACCGTATGTGTACCCCGATGTTCCGGAATATCCTAAACGCGAAAAACTGAAGCTTGAAAAAGAAGTTACCGGTATTTACCTTTCAGATCATCCTATGAAAGAATATACCGAAGAGTTTATCCGCTCCGGAGCAGTTGAAATATCAAGTATATATTCAAATGTCAACTCTTACCAGAATAACGATAAAGTATGTGTTTTCGGTATTCTTACTAAGGTTACTAAAAAAATGACAAGAGCCGATAAACAGATGATGATCTGCGTTTTGCAGGATTTGTCGGGATCTATAGAGGTTCTTGTTTTCGGTAAATCATACGATGAGTTTTCTTCTCAACTAGTCGAAGATAAAATCGTTAAAATTGAAGGTAAACTCAGCATAAAAGAAGATATGTCAAGAGCATCTTCCGATGAAGACGACGAAAACAGTTCCTCTCAGTTAACAGCATCCATAGTATTAAACAGTCTCGAGGATGTCGATGAGCATAAAATATCTGCTTCGTTTGCAGAACCTTATATTCCCAGAGACGAATATGAAGGAAAAACTCTGTATATCAATTTCCGTGAAAAGGACGGAGCCAATTTTAATAAGTGTGTTGATACTCTTGTAGCAAGCAAAGGGAGTTCTCCTGTATTTTTCAGATTTATCGACAAGAAAAAACAGGGAAGGTTTTCCAAATGTGATGTACAGATATCAG
Organism: uncultured Clostridia bacterium; assembly: GCA_947305805.1. GTDB lineage: Bacteria > Bacillota > Clostridia > Oscillospirales > UBA644 > HGM12619. Next base: position 10,074 of record CAMZEM010000043.1, read on the forward strand.
CGCCTTTGATTTCTGCTCTTAAAGGCATTCTCGGTAACGATGGCATTGAAATCAGATAATAAACAACGGAGTATTATTATGATAACTATTTTAAATGAAAAAAGAGGGGAAAACGAACTATTTGTTTTGTCTGACGGAAAAGAGAAACTTGCAGAATGTGAGTATTCGTTTGATGACGCAGAAATTTTCGCGATAAATGTTTTCTGCGAAGATAATAACGTTTTTCGTGAGAGCGTTTTGAGAGCAGCATTAAGCAGACTTGATTTTGCCGGAAAAACCGACGTAATATCAAAAAATCCGAATCTCTGCGATTTTCTCACAGGAATCGGATTTGAGTATATAGACGGAGTCGGCATGATTAATACAACAGTGTTTTTCAAAAATTCAGCTTGTAAATAATCATATTTTCCCGACGATTTTTAATATTGCAAACAATATTGCCAATACAACCGGCTGATGCGTTAAATAGAGAATTAAAGAGTGCTGTCCAATAAAGGAAACAGGGTTTTTGCCAAGCGCAAACGGAAAAATCGACATTCTGTCTGAATAAATCAGTTTACCTATAATTATTCCGATAAATACGACCGCCAAATACGGAATAAGTGGGTAATAATCGCTTGAAAAAAACGTAGCATCGTGTATTCCGAAAGCAAAAAGATAATTACCCATATTTCTGATGTTTTTTAACGGGATATACATAACGATTATTGCGACAGATATTAAAGCAATCAATATGTTCGGCAGCTTTTTTACAAAATATGATAACATCATCGCTATACCAAGCATATGAAGAATTCCGAACACAATTATAAGTCTTGTATTGAAAACCGTATCGACAGTAAATGTAATTGCGGTTAACAGCATCGCTGCTCCGAAAACTATTGCGCCTCTTTTAAGACAGTTTTTTGATAGTATCGTAGATATGCCGCAAAGCAACATAAAAAGAATAGCGGAAAAATCTCCTATAAAGTCCAGCTGTACTGTTTTTACCCCGAAAATATAGTTCAGATCAAACATAATGTGATCATAAACCATACAGATAAAAGCAATACCCCGCAGAAAATCTATTTCCCATATTCTGTTTTGTTTATCCATATTGAATGCTCCGTCTTTTTTCCTATTTTAACATATTTAGAAAGATTTATCAATACAAAGGCAATATAAATGAACGGAATTTTTAAAAAAATTGAAAAAACGGGAATAATTCCCGTAATCAAACTTGATAATCCGGATGACATTTTTCCTCTTTCAGAAGCTCTCTTGAAAGGAGGAATTAATGTCGCGGAAATCACATTCAGAACAAGCGCTGCAGAAAGCGCAATAAAGCAACTAAAATCAATTAATAATGAGATGATTATTGGGGCCGGAACTGTTCTTACAACAGAAAATGCAGACAGGGCAATATCTGCCGGCGCAGAGTTTATTGTTACGCCCGGTTTTAATCCAAGAATAGTTGATTACTGTATTCAAAATGGATTTCCGATTGCTCCTGGAATTTCAATTCCGTCCGAAATAGAGCAAGCACTTGAAATGGGATTGGATGTTGTAAAGTTTTTCCCAGCAGAACAAAGCGGCGGACTGGCAAAGATCAAATCAATGAGCGCTGCGTATTGCGATATCATGTTTATTCCAACAGGCGGTATTTCACCGGACAATCTTGCATCATACATTTCATTTAACAAAGTACTTGCCTGCGGGGGAACCTATATGGTTAAAGAATCTCTGATTAAAGAAAAACAGTGGGATATAATAACTGAACTTTCGCGTATGTCTATTGATATTGTCAATAATACAAGGAATTTGTAATTGTAAGAATTTTTTCATTGACAATTCTTTGATTTGGGATTATAATAATAAAAACTATTAATCGGGAGATTTTTATATGAAAAAGATTTTAATTGAAATGTCGGCAAGACATATCCATGTCAACGCTGAACAGCTTGAAATTCTCTATGGAAAAGGACATGAACTCACACCGAAGAAAATGCTTTCTCAGCCCGGTCAGTTCCTTTCCGAAGAAAAAGTAACCGTTTGCGGTCCGAAAGGCGAACTTAAAGTATCTATACTCGGTCCTTGCAGAAAAGATACGCAGCTCGAACTGTCCTTTACTGACGCAAGAGCTCTCGGTCTGACTGTTCCCGTTCGTGAATCCGGAGATATTAAGGGAAGCGCACCTGTTACCGTTAAAGGTCCCGCAGGTGAATATACCGTCGATGAAGGTGCTATCGCAGCAATGAGACATGTTCATCTCGATCCTGTCACAGCAGAGGAATACGGACTGAAGGATAAACAGATTGTCAGTGTTAAATACGACGGCGGCAACAGAAAGCTTATTTTCGGTGACGTTGTCGTTCGCGTTAATCCCAATTATGCACCCGCGATGCATATTGATACCGATGAAGCTAATGCTGCAGGAATCGCAGGAACAGCAGAAGGCGAAATCATCGATTAATTGTCCGTAAAATATCATATTCATAGCTATATCCACCTGAAACCAGGTGGATATTCTTTATATTAAGCGGTCTCTATTTTGCTGTCTGCATGAAGACCAAGTTTCTCGACGGCATTTTCCCTCATTTTATATTTCAGTATTTTACCTGCTGCATTCATCGGGAATTCACTGATAAAATCAATATATTTGGGACATTTGTGCTTCGCAATATGCGTTATGATATACTCATGAAGTTCTTCTTCGGTAAGACTGTCGTCACCTTTAATAACACACGCCATTATCTCTTCGCCGTATTGTTTGTCAGGTACACCGATTACCTGAACATCTTTTACTTTGGGATGGGTATATATAAAGTCCTCAATTTCCTTCGGGTAAATGTTCTCACCGCCGCGAATAATCATATCTTTTATTCTTCCGGTAATTTTATAATAACCGTTCGGCAGCCGCCTTGCCAAATCTCCTGTGTGAAGCCAGCCTTTTTCGTCAATTGCAGCAGCTGTGGACTCGGGCATTTTATAATAACCCTTCATTATATTGTAGCCTCTGGCAACAAATTCTCCGTCTGCATTATCAGGAAGGTCTTCACCGGTTTCGGGATCGACGATCTTACATTCAACGCCGTACATTGCGGCTCCGACAGTATTTACGCGCAGATCAATCGAATCGGTTGTTTTTGACATCGTGCATCCCGGAGATGCTTCAGTCTGTCCGTATGTTATGCATATGTCCTTCATATTCATTTTATCTATAACTTCCTGCATTACCTTGATAGGGCAGGGGCTGCCCGCCATAATGCCTGTTCTCATATGTGAGAAATCGGTTTTGGGGAAGTTCTCGTGGTTAAGCATAGCAATAAACATTGTAGGAACGCCG
>CAMZEM010000044.1 GCA_947305805.1 uncultured Clostridia bacterium
GCCACACGTTTGATTTGCGCGTTTCAGTCTGATGTCCCGCGTCGATTACTATAACTCTCGTGTCGGTGTTTGAACCGAGTGTCGGATTGTCTTCCGCAAATGTTTTATACGGGGTATTATCGTTATAATATACTTTCGGAAGAACCTGGTCCGCTTTGTAGTAAAGGTCGATTTTGTCGTTCGGATTAAGCGTTGAAGGGTCTATCAGTGATGACAGATTAAAACCTTCTCCGTGTTCGTCGTCAATTACGGTTTCAGCGTTTTCTTCAATACTGTTTTCATTGCCTGATTCCGAATTGTCACCCGGTTTCTCTCCGGAATTATTGTCAATAAAACTCATTACCATCCAGACAAGCAATACCGCAATAATCGCAATCAATCCGAAAACCGCAATGCGCTTTATAAGCAGTTTTCTTTTCCGGTTTTTAATTTCCCGCTGTCTTTGTTCGTAGCGTCTTCTTTGCTGTTCATGTAACTGTTGTCTCTGACTTGGCGGAGGAATACGTGTTCTTGTGTTCACAAAATAACTTCCTTTTCTTACGGTATTATTCTGTAATGCCGATATTATAGCAAATAATCCCGATATTGTCAAGTTTTATATTACAATCTGCATATTGTTAAATCTTTTTAATGCCGACAGGAGGTGATAAAATGGTTAAAAAATCAGATATCGTTCTTTCCGTTCTTTTCTTTCTTTTCATTATCACTTTCGGAATACTCTTCGTCGTTCTTCCAGATTCCGATTTTTCCGAAAGTGAAAACAGAATGCTCGCTCAGGCACCCGAAGTAACGTTTAAGACTGTTTCTGACGGCTCTTTTGAGAAGGACTTCGAAAGCTATCTTACCGATCAGTTTCCTTTCAGAGACTTCTGGGTCCGCTCCAATACCTCAGTTTCCATGTATGCGCTCTTAAAACGTGATATCAACGGAGTTTATATCGGAAAAGACGGTTATCTGTTCGAAAAATTCGAAAACATCGACACCAAACGCATGCAAAATCAGATTGACGCTATTTCGCGCTTTTCCGAGCGGTTTGATGTCCCCGTAATATTTGCAATCGCGCCTAATTCCATAGCCGTTTATACGGATAATCTTCCCGCTTTTGCCCCTGCAGAAAAAGAACCTAATGGCGGTAATATTTCAAATCAGCGTGAATATATAAATCTGTTTTATTCGTCTCTGCCCGATTCAGTACATACCGTCGATCTTGTATCTGCTCTCGAAAGCCACAGGAGCGAATATATATATTATCGCACAGACCACCACTGGACAACTCTCGGCGCATATTATGCATACAGAGCAATCTGTTCTGAACTTAATACAGAACCGTACAATCTTGAAGATTATACCGCTACTCCCGTCACCAATTCATTTTACGGCACGCTTTTTTCAAAAGGTAATTTCCCCGTTGCCCCGGATACAATATCACGGTTTGACCTGAAAAATCCGATAGAATATTCCGTTGTTTCTGACGGTAACGAATTAGCATCGCTTTATGACGAAAGTTTTCTTTCAAAAAAAGACAAGTATTCATATTTTATGTCCGGAAATCCTGCGCATCTTACCGTAAAAACGTCTGCAAACACAGGAAAAACCGCAGTTTTTATAAAAGACTCCTATACGCACTGTCTTCTGCAGTTCTTCCTCCCGTATTATGATACGATTCATATGATAGACCCCAGATATATCAGTCAGAATCTTACAGAATATGTCTCCGCTCTTTCTCCCGACTGCATTATTGTTATTTACAACGCAAAAACTCTTTCGGACGATACAAACTTTATCAAACTCGGCTATACCCCAAGAAATGATTCGTCCGATTAATCTTTAACATAAAGGATGTTATTATGAAAAACAGAATAGTGTTTAAAATTGTTTTATCCGCAATGTTTTTTGCTATGGGGCTTGTTTTTCCGTTCCTTACAGGTCAGATTCCGGAAATCGGCTCAATGCTTCTCCCGATGCATCTGCCCATATTCCTTTGTGCGCTTATCTGCGGCTGGCAGTGTGCAGGAATGGTAGGCATTGCGCTTCCCTTAATACGCTCTTTAATCTTCACAATGCCTCCGATGTTTCCCACTGCAGTCGCAATGGCGTTCGAACTTTGCGCATACGGAATTATAACAGGCATTGTTTACTTCCTTTTCAAACACAAAAACATTCTCACGGTGTATATTGCGCTTTTATCCGGTATGATAGGCGGAAGAATCGTATGGGGCATCGTTCAGTATTTGCTCCTTTCTTCAACGGGAAAAGAATTCACATTCTCGGCTTTTCTCGCAGGCGCGTTCGTAAACGCCGTTCCCGGAATAATAGTTCAATTGATCCTTATTCCCGCTATTATGTTTGCGCTTGATAAAGCGAAGCTCGTTACTTTTAATTCAAACAAGTAAATTCCTCAAAAAAAATAATAAAAGAACCGACAATGCAGAAATTCTTTATATCTGCATTGCCGGTTTTATTTTTATTGAATTAGTTACTGAATACTATAAGCTATCGCTCTTCTCGGAAATAGTTCGTACCGAGCGATGCGGGCGGCAGATTTTCGCGCTTTTTTCTCATACTTACAATAACAAGCACGATAATCGTAACAACGTATGGCAGCATCTGCATAAGAGGCAGCAGATTCATCGATACCGATACATAATTAAACAGAATATATAGTCCGCCGAAGAGATACGATCCGAGAATGCTTACATTCGGGCGCCAGATTGCAAAAATAACTATCGCAATCGCAAGCCAGCCTCTGTCGCCGAAAGCGTCGTTGGCCCAGATTCCTTTTGAGTAATCCAGTATATAGTAAAGTCCGCCGAGCCCTGCTATCATACCGCCTATACATGTCGCAAAATATTTATATCTATTAACGTTAATGCCCGCTGCGTCAGCCGTTGCGGGACTTTCGCCTACCGCTCTGAGCTGAAGTCCCACTCTCGTTCTTTTAAGCACGAATGAAACTATAAGCGCGATAACAACGGCAAGGTAAACCATAAACCCGTATGAGAAAAACAAATTGCCGAAAAGCCCCAGACGGTTTGCAAAGGGTAGGGTGGTTCGGTATGCGGCAGAGATTTTCGAAAGAGCGAGAAACGGAGTATCGCTCTTCGTTATTTTAATAAGTGATCCGCCGAAAAAGTTACCAAGTCCTACGCCGAAGGTCGTAAGCGCAAGACCCGTAACGTTCTGATTTGCGCGAAGTGTAATCGTTATAAAGCCGTAAATCAGAGATGCAAGAAGAGAACCGGCAAGGCTGCTGACAAGCGGGATGATAATCGCAAGTATAACGTTATAATTCGATGTGTAATTCTGATAGAAAAATCCGCCTATAACACCCGATATGGCTCCGATATACATTATTCCCGGAATACCGAGGTTAAGATTACCCGATTTTTCGGTAAGTATTTCGCCTGTTGAACCGAAAAGCAGGGGAGTACCTTGCATAACGGCACGGACCATAAGCTCCACAATCTGTTCAATTATTGCCATTTCCCTCTGCCTCCTCATTGCTCTTTTTTGCTATGTTGAAGTGTATCTTGTAATTAATAAAGAATTCGCATCCTATAATAAAGAATAGGATAATACCTGTAAGTATATCGGAAAATGATTTGTTAAGTCCGAGCGTCATTGATACGTTTTCCGCTCCTCTGCTGAGCACTACGATAAGCAGGGTAGTGAAAATCATTATTATCGGATTGAACTTTGCAAGCCATGATACCATTATCGCCGTAAATCCGTTACCTCCCGCAAGATTCGGGTCTATTGAATACGAAGTTGCGCCGACAAGAAGAACGCCTATAAGACCGCAAAGAGCGCCCGACAGGGCCATTGTTCTTATTACAACTTTTTTTACGTTGATTCCTATATATTTAGCGGTGTTTTCACTTTCACCCACTACGGAAATCTCATATCCGTGTTTACTTATTTTCAAATAAATATACATCATTACGGTCATTACCGCAACAACTATGATATTCAGCATATACTGCTGATCGAATAGTACGGGAAGTCTTCCGTATTGCAAAAGGCTCGGTCCTACCGTACTTGAACCGCTGCCGTCCGCTACTTTAAGAAAATACTTTATAAGCTGAATTGCAACGTAGTTCATCATAAGGGTGAAAAGGGTTTCGTTTGTTTTCCAGTATGCCTTGAATACAGCGGGAATAATGCCCCAGATTGCGCCGGCCGTTACACCGGCAAGAATAACAAGAATGGATGCCAGCCAGTGGGGGAGGTCTTTTGCCGTCATCATAACAAGCGCAGATGCAAGCGCTCCGATAAGCACCTGTCCCTCGCCGCCCGTATTCCAGAATTTCATCTTAAACGCAGGCGTAAGCGCAAGAGCTATACCTAAAAGCATAGCAACGGACTGCGCTGTTCCCCAGATTCTGAACTGACCGAAAGCGCCGTCAATTACGGTTTTAAACAGCTCAATCGGGTTTTCTCCGGTTATAAAAAGGGTAATAAGCGCAGAAACGGCAAGAGCTGCAAGTATCGCAATTACGCGGACAACAATATTTCTTTTCAGCGAGCTTGAATCCCGTTTTGTAATGGTAATAAACGGAGCGGACTTGGAATGAGCGTGGTCTTTTTCTGCAACAGCATTTTCTTTATTCATTTTCGCCCACTCCCTTCACTTTTGTCATCAACAGTCCGACTTCTTCCTTTTTAGCGGTCCGTCCGTCAAGGACACCCGAAACAGAACCTGCGCAAAGAACTATTATTCTGTCGCAAAGTTCAAGCAGAACGTCGAGATCCTCGCCGACATATATTACCGCAACTCCGTTTTCCTTCTGTGCGTTAAGCAAGTTGTATATTGTATATGATGAATTTATATCAAGCCCTCTTACGGGATATGCAACCATTAAAACAGAAGGGGCGGATGCAATTTCCCTGCCTACAAGTACTTTCTGAACGTTGCCTCCCGAAAGTCTTCTTACTGGTGTCTGTGCGTTCGGTGTTACTACTTCGAGACTCTCTATTATTTCGTCTGCAAGCTGCCTCGGAGGTTTGCGGTCAACAAAAACGGAGCGACCCTTTTTGTAGCTTCTGAGCATCATATTGTCAATAATGTCCATATTTCCAACAAGACCCATACCGAGTCTGTCTTCCGGAACAAACGACAGTCTAACTCCGAGTTCACGTATCTGCATCGGTGATTTGCTTCTGAGTTCAACTTGTTCGCTATTTACAGGGTTGATATAAGTAATATTTCCGTCGTCAAGCGGTCTCAATCCTGCGATTGCTTCAAGTAGCTCTCTCTGTCCGCTTCCCGCAATTCCAGCAATTCCGAGTATTTCACCGGCTTTTGCAGTAAATGAAATGTCTTTCAGTACCTTGACACCTTCTGTATTCGTCATATTGATCCCGGAAACGATAAGTCTGTCGCAAGTGTCTTTCGGCTCGGATCTTCCTATGTTGAGAGATACTTTTTTGCCTACCATCATTTCCGTAAGCTCAATTTCGTTTGTTTCGGCGGTATTTACGGTTGCAATATGTTCGCCCTTTCTCAAAACGGAAACTCTGTCCGAAATTGCGAGTACTTCATGCAGTTTATGTGTAATTATAAGTATGGATTTTCCGTCATTTCGCATATTGCGAATAACGTCGAATAGTTTTTCTGTTTCCTGAGGAGTGAGTACGGCGGTCGGTTCATCGAGTATCAGAATATCTGCGCCCCGGTATAATACTTTAATAATTTCAACGGTCTGTTTTTCCGAAACGGACATCTCGTAAATTTTTTTCTTCGGATTTATTACAAATCCGTATTTATCCGAGATGCTTTTAACTTCCTTTTCGGCGCTTGCAATGTCAAATTTATTTCCGTCGTTAATACCGAGAATAATATTTTCGGTTGCAGTAAACAGGTCAACAAGCTTAAAATGCTGATGGACCATTCCTATTCTGTATTTAAAAGCGTCTTTAGGTGAATTGATTGACGCTTTTTCGCCGTTTACGTATATTTCACCGGCATCGGGATGATATATTCCCGCTATCATATTCATAAGGGTAGTTTTACCGCTTCCGTTCTCACCTAAAATAGCAAGAACTTCACCGTAATGCACATCAAGATCAACATTCTTATTGGCTATAACTTTCGTGCCAAAAGCTTTTGTAACAGTGCGCAGCTGTAAAGCGAATTTTTCGCTGACCGTTTCCGACATCTGCTCAGGTCCTCCGTATTATAGAAAAAGGCGGGGCTTGGTGCCCCGCCTTAATGGGCTTTAATTCAGATTGAAGAATTAATACATTTCGTTTATGAATTCAATGCCGTCGATTCTCAGATCGAAATAGGGAGCCGAACGGTATTCGGATTCATGGAAATAACCGTCGGATACAACTTCTGTATCGGGTGTGAAAGCAGTATCGTATTCAACGTCTGCAAGGTAAGATGTAACGGTTTCGCCGCCTACTGTGAATGTAGATGTATCAAAAACATGGAGAGTGCCTGCTTTGAATTTAGCAATAGCGTCTTCAACTTCTGTCTTCATCTTATCATTCTTTGTAGCGGTGTTAAGACCGGTAAGAATAACGGAACCGGTGGAAATATCGCCTGTCCAGTTTGTATCAATGGGATTGCAGTCCTGAACCTGTTTGATTATGTATGCAAAGTAGGGAGCCCAGTCGATAGCGGAAGAGATAAGGAATGTGTTTTCGCCTGCGCTGATTGTGCTTCCGTTGTAAGAAACATTGGGAACACCTTCTGCTTCACATGCGCTGGGAGCACCGAGAGAGTCGGCATGCTGGCTTATAAGAACGCATTTATCGGTTTTGATAAGAGCGTTTGCAGCTTCCTGTTCGGCAGCCTGATCATACCAGGAACCTGTGTATCTGACTTTCATTGTTACAGAAGGACAAACATATTTTGCACCGAGATAGAAGGATGTAAGACCTGAGATAACTTCGGCGTATGTGAAAGCGCCTACGTAACCCATAACAGCTTCTTCAGCAGTGATTTTGCCTGCATCGATCATTTCGTTGAGTTTAAGACCTGCAACAATACCTGCAAGGAAACGGCCTTCGTAAATAGCTGCGAAAGCGTTGTGGAAGTTTGCAAGACCTTCGGTTGCTGCTCTTGTACCTGTAGCGTGGCAGAATTCAACGTCGGGATAAGCTTTTGCGGCAGCTATCATGTGTTCTTCATGACCGAAACTGTCGGCAAATACTATTTTGCATCCGTTTTCAGCGAGCTCTTTTGCAGCGTCTTCGCATGCGGAGCTTTCGGGAATGTTGGTCTTGATAAGTACCTGAGAATCGGAAAGACCGAGAGCTTCCTGAGTTCTCTTGATGGATTTGATGAAGTTGTTGTCGTAAGTGGAGTTTTCATCATGCAGGCAGATAACGCCGATTTTGAAATCTTCGGATACGTCAAACTTCTCAATTACGTGAGCAGGAAGAAGGGGATCGGTTTCGGTTGCGTTTACGCCGCCTTCACCGTTACATCCTGCGAGTGCGGCTACTGCGGAAAGCAACATGGCAATTGCCAATACAGCAGCAAGAATTTTCTTGTTCATGGGTTTGTACCTCCTGAAAATTATTTCTCTTTTTATATTTCAAACGCACAGGGCGTTTTACTTACGGGTTATCTATTCAAAAACAATGCCGTTTTCGTCCATTGATCGTATTTTAGCAAGAGACTCAACTCTTATGCCCATATCTCGGACAATTTTACCGCCGTCCTGATAAGTTTTTTCAATTATGATTCCTGCGCCGACAACCGTAGCGCCGGCTTCGTTAACAAGCGAAAGCAATGCAGTCAGAGAGCTTCCTTTTGCAAGAAAATCATCGATAATCAATACTCTGTCGGTGGGAGAGAGGAATTCTTTCGAAATTCTTATCGTATAATTTCGTTCGTGAGTGTAACTGTATACCTGAGCGGTGTAAACATCACCCGAAATATTGTTCGTCGGCGTTTTCTTTGCAAAAACAACGGGAACGCCGAAGTGAGCGGCGGTAAGACACGCAATTCCTATTCCGGAAGCTTCAATAGTGACTATTTTAGTGACTTTTTCATCTTTATAAAGACGGTAAAACTCCTTTGTAACGTCATTCATGAACGGAACGTCAATCTGATGATTTACAAAACAGTCAACTTTCAGTACGTTTCCGGCACCTATTTTGCCGTCTTTAAGAATTCTGTCTTCAAGCAGCTTCATTCAAAGTCACCCATAAAAATAAATATATATTATTATAAAATATTTTTTCATAAAAATCAACAGTTAAAAAGTCTAAATAAATCTAAATAAAATAGTCAACTTTGTGTCTTATTTTTGACATTCGAAAAGCAGGCAAAAAAGTCAGAATAAAAGTAAGTTGATGCCGCATTGTGAGTGCGGCATCAATTTCTGAAAATTATCTGTAAATGGGGCCGTATGCCTGGCAATATCTGTAATCTGCGCCTTCTTTATCCATACCGAATGCGGCAACGGTAGACGGACGGAAAATCTTATCTTCGTCAACGTTGTGCATACATACGGGAATACGGAGCATAGATGCAAGAGTGATAAGATCTGCGCCGATGTGACCGAAAGAGAATGCGCAGTGGTTAGCGCCCCAGTTTGCCATTACGGAGTATGCGTCTTTAAACGCACCTGTTCCTGTAAGACGCGGAGAGAACCATGTCTGCGGCCACTGCGGGTCTGTTCTGTTCGCAAGAATTTCCTGAACGTTATCGGGAAGCGCTACGGACCAACCCTCTGCGATCTGAATAACGGGACCGAGGTTCTTTATGTAGTTTACTCTTACCATCGTCATGGGCATGCCGTCTTTTGTCTTAAAGTTGGAGCAGTAGCCGCCCGCACGGAAATATTCAAGATTTGCATTTGCAAACGGTGTTGCTTCCATGCATTTTTCAACTTCTTCGTCCGTAATCTCCCAGAAAGGCTTGCAAACGGGTTTGCCGTTTTCTGTCTGTTCGCCGGAAAGGTCAAGCGAGCATGCGCCGGAGTTTGTCAGATGGATTATACCCGTAGCGGCTCTTCCTTCGGGTTTCCAGTTTGTAACTCTTTCAATTGATTCTGCGTTCCAGAACGTTCTTACGTCAGCAAAACCTGCCGCTCTGTCCGAAACAAGGTGAGAAAGAAGCATTGCTACGCCGTTGAGAGCGTCGTTTTCGGTTGCTACAACAAATGCTTCACGCGTTCCGTTCCAGTCAAACGAAGAACAGAGCATAGCTTCAAGGAAGTCGCCGTTAGGCATATGGTCCGTCCACTGTCTCTGACCCTGGAATCCTGCTGCGATTGCGTTGTGTCCGTTGCTTTCTTCTACCCAGCCGATTTCTGCAAGTCTGGGGTTGCCTATCATAAGGTCTCTTGCAATAAGAAACATCTTAACGCATGTTTCCCAGTTTTTGTCCTTCTGTTCTCTTGTGAGAGGTTTTGCGTTGATTTCTATTCCTTCTTTGCAATGTTTCTTAACCCAGAGCATTGCTTTGTCAAATTCATCGTGATCGTATATTTCAAGGTCAATTCTTCTTCTGAACTCAACCATATCAATATATTCGTTTCTCATACCGAGATAGTTCTGGAATACCTCTTCGTTCGGAATGGATCCGCCGATGCCCATTGCAACGTTACCCATTGCAAGATAACTCTTACCCTTCATTGTCGCAACGGCAAGGCCTGCTTTTGCAAACCGAAGTATTTTTTCCTTAACGTCTTCGGGAATGGACGTATCGTCTTTATCTTTAACATCTTTTCCGTAAATGCCAAACGCGGGATGTCCCTTCTGGCTGTGGCTTGCAAGCGCGGATGCAAGATATACTGCGCCCGGTCTTTCAGTGCCGTTAAATCCCCATATAGCAGTGGGAACGCCGGGTACCTGATGAGTGGTTTCCGTTCCGTAGCACCAGCAGGGTGTAACCGTAAGAACTACGCCTACGCCTTCTCTGTCAAATTTATCCTGACATGCGGCTGCTTCCGCAACACCGCCAATGCAGGTGTCTGCGATTACGCATTCAACTACTTCACCCGAAGCGTGATGAAGGTTTGAAGAAATCAGTTCGGCAGCGCTTTTCGCCATATTCATCGTCTGGTCTTCAAGCGATTCGCGGGGACCGAAACGTCTTCCGTCAATACAGGGACGGATACCTACTTTGGGCAGTCTGCCTTTAAGTCTGTTTGCCATAGCAGTTATCTCCTTTAAAATTATATTTTACTATTCAATTATAGCATTGACATTATAATTTGTCAAGCACTTTTGACGATTTATAACGGGATTTTTATACAATTATTTCAACCGTAATTCCACTTGAATTTTATAATAAAATATGCTATAATGCAATCAAAGGGTTGAAATGATTAAATAATTACAGACAAGAGGAGAGTCGAAATGAAAATTATAGACAGACATTCGTCGGCTTATGAAATTGCCGTCGTTAAAAAAACCGAAACAGCGCTCAGGGCTGCGGAAATACTTCGCAAATATATCTGTGACGTTACCGAATGCTCGCTGCCCATTGCCGAAAAAATATGCGAAAAATGCCTTAAAAACAAGATAATTCTTGATGTTGAACCATTCGTTTACTATACGGCATCATCATACCCCGATCTCGGAGATGAGGGCTTCATTATTGCCGAGAAGGACGGAACGGTATTTATCCTTGCCGCCTCCGACACTTCTCTGATTTACGGTTGCTACGAATTCCTTGAAAAATACTTCGGCTGTCTTTGGCTTACTTCGTCAGAAGACTATATCCCTCATATGTGTACCGCGGAAATTCCCGACGGAACATTTGAAGTATCCAGGCCCGCTCTGAATTACAGAGAGCTTTATTACCGTGACTCCTGGGATCCCGTATTTGCCGAAAAGCATAAGCTTAACGGTCAGCTTTCATTCGTTAAAGAGAAAAAGGTTATTGAAGGACATAAAAACTGGGGCTTCTGGTGCCATTCTTTCTTCAAACTCGTTCCCCCCTCGGAATATTTTGACGATCATCCCGAGTACTTCTCTCTCGTTGACGGAGAACGTGTAAAAGACGGCCAGCTCTGCTGCACAAACGATGAAATGATTGCGGTAGCAATCAAAAATCTCCGTAAATTTATTGACGAAAAGCCCGAAGCGAAATACTGGTCCGTTTCTCAGAATGATACAACCCGTTTCTGCACCTGTGAAAAATGTAAAAAACTCGACGAAGAGGCAGGTTCTCACATCGGTTCAATTATGTATTTTGTAAACAAAGTAGCCGAAGCATTCCCCGACAAAATTATATCCACTCTTTCTTACTGGTACAGCCGTACAGCGCCCAAAAAGATTGAAATGCGCGAAAATGTACACATTATGCTTTGCAATATCGAATGCGACCGTTCAAAACCTATACCTCAAAACCCGCAGTGCGAAAGCTTTGTAAAAGACCTTGCCGTATGGCATAATTACTGCGAGAATATTTTCCTTTGGGATTATGATATCCAGTTTGCAAATCTTATTTCTCCATTCCCGAACCTGAGAATTCTTGCCCCGAATATGAAATTCTTTTACGAAAACAACGTTCGCTCTATCTTCAATCAGGGCAACCGTGAAAAGAACGGTGATTTCTGGGCGCTTCGTTCGTATCTTCTTGCAAAGCTTTCATGGGATCCGTATTGCGACATCAATAAAATCAGAACCGACTTTATTAACGCCTATTACGGACCTGCGGCACCTTATATTGATAAATATCTTAATACAATGGCGGATGAACTGGAAAAAACAGGGGAGGGACTCTCTATCTTCGGACATCCTCAGGATGAAAAATTCCTTTCCGGGGAAATGATTCCCATATATCTATCATATTTCAACGATGCCGAAAATGCGGTTAGGGACGATAAAAAATATCTTTTACGCGTAGAGGAAGATAAGCTCGGGCTTGTATATGCAATTCTGAAAGCGAAACTGTATAACAGCGAGGATGAAAAGACCGAATATATTTCATTCTTCCGCAGAGTAGCAACCGAAACAGGACTTGAAAAAGTGGAAGAATGGAAGATTACCGTAGATATGTTCCTTGATTCTCTGACTAAAACCGAATGATTGGAATTAAATGCAATTTTAGCTGAAAAGGAGATTTAACATGCGAAAAGTAAGTCTTTTGCGATTACTGTCCCTTATTCTTTGCTCCGTATTAATGTTTCTTGCCGTTTCATGCTCCGCAGGTCAGGGCGAAGAGATTGTTCCGGAGTATTCCACTGGAATAAACGGGGATCTTGATCTTAACGGCAAACAGTTTGTATTCGGTATGGTAAAAGATTATTTCTTCGAGGGTAAAGATTCTGTTTTAACCTACATTTACAATACCGAATTCGGAGATCTTGCTCTTCAGCGTCTGCGTGATGTTGAAAAGAAACACAACTGCACGGTCGTGTTCAGATATGTAAACAGGGCAGGCGAAGCCGCATATATAGACGTTATATCCAATTCCTATACTTACGACCTTGTCCAGGAAGAGTCTTACTGGCTTGTAAGCTATATTCCTACGGGCATTTTTACCGATCTTGCTCTTCTTGATAATATAGATGTCAGAAATCAGGAAAAATGGGGCAATTCCCAGATTCTTCTTTCCACAATGTGGAACGGAGCGGTTTACGGAGTAGTTCCCGCGCTTCATCCGCTCCGCACACAGAATTCCGTATCCGGTATTATCGGAATAAATGAAGATTTTATCGCTACACTCGGGGTTACCGACCCTCGCGATTACTACGAAAACGGACAGTGGAACTGGGATACTTTTACGGACGTGCTGAACAATTACACTTTCAGTGCTCTGAGCGGCGATAAAATTTATTCGTTCGCTACGGACGCGAGCCGTTTTGTCCGTTCCGTTGCTTTCTCAAACGGTGACAGATATATCACTTATAACATCGAAGACGACTCTTTCGAACTCGGTCTTTATACCGATACTGCTCTTCTGGCTTTAAATCAGTGGTACGAATGGATGAACGGTCCTACGTCGTATAATATTCTCATCGAAGCCGGTCTCGACCCGCTTATTACGGGACGCGCGGTTCT
>CAMZEM010000045.1 GCA_947305805.1 uncultured Clostridia bacterium
AGTCCGGTTGCGGGAAGAAGTGTTTTTCAAGCTCGAACGCGGGAGTGATCCAGTTGCGGGATCCGAGAACGACCGGAGGAGCATCGAGGTAATCAAACGCAAGTTCGGAAATATTTGCAGCCATTGTTTTGAGAACCGATCCGCGATCAACAGCATCTGATGCAAGAAGAATCTTGCCTGTCTTCTTTACGCTTTCGATTACTTTATCGTAATTGAAAGGAACGATTGTGCGCGCATCTATAACTTCGGCCGAAATATTGTATTTTTCTTCAAGTTCCTTTGCTGCTTTAAGTGCGGTGTAAAGAGTTGAGCCGACGGTGAGGATTGTGATATCGCTGCCCTGTTTCTTTATATCGGGTTCTCCGATTTCAACTTCATAGTATCCCTCGGGAACTCCGCCTTCGTGGAACTGTTCGCCTACGTCGTAAACTCTCTGACTTTCAAAGAATATTACGGGGTCGGTGCCGGCGAGGGCTGCGTTCATAAGACCTTTTGCGTCGTAGGGAGTTACGGGGAATACGCACTTGAGGCCGGGAATAGCGGCGCAAAGTGAAGTCCAGTCCTGAGAATGCTGTGCGCCGTATTTGGAACCGACGGATACGCGGACGACAACGGGCATTTTGAGAAGACCTGCGCTCATTGCCTGCCACTTTGCGAGCTGGTTGAATATTTCGTCGCCTGCGCAGCCAATGAAGTCACAGTACATAAGCTCAACTATCGCGCGTCCGCCTGCCATAGCATAGCCGACAGCAGTACCGATAATTGCGGACTCGGAAATGGGAGCGTTGAAGAGTCTGTGATAAGGCAATGCCTCGGTAAGTCCTCTGTAAACTGCGTATGCGCCGCCCCAGTCACGAACGTCTTCGCCGTAAGTGATAAGAGTGGGATCTTTGTAGAATTTATCGATTATTGCCTCGAAAAGACCGTCTCTGAGTTGGAAAACCTTGTTTTTGGATACGAGTTTACCTTCTGCGTCAAATCCGTAACGTTCCTTCTTTGCGATTGCCTGAACACGCGGATTTTCGGACATGGGCATATTAACCTCAACGGGCCTGTCTTCCATTTTCTCGATTTTCTCGTTGGAGAACATGAGCTTTTCAATGGCATCGGGTGTTTTGAAAAGATCCATTCTGGGAGATATAGATTCATCAACAGCCATAGCGCAAATCTTTGTTATGCGGCTCTTAACCTCTTCTCTGATTGCCTCGAAAACATCTTCGCTGCCTACGTTTGCATCAATAAGCTTTGCGCTGTATGATTTCAAAACGTCCTGTTCTTCCCATGCCTGGATTTCTTCCTGTGTTCTGTAAGAACTTGAATCGGAAGGAGAATGACCGGCGATACGGTAAGTAACTGTATCGAGAAGTACGGGGCCTTTGTTTTCTTTTATAATATCAATCTTGCGGCGCATAGCGTCGATTACTGCGAGAGGATTGTATCCGTCTACACGTTCGGAATACATCTGAGACGGAGTTACGCCGGCGCCGACTCTTGCGAGGATACCGTATGCCATTGTTTCGCCGTATGTCTGACCGCCCATACCGTAGGAGTTGTTGAAGAAGTTGAAGATAACGGGGAGTCCGCCCTTGTATGCTTCTTCCCAGAGCTGTGTATACTGGTCCATTGCGGCAAAGTTCATAGCTTCCCATACGGGTCCGCGTCCCATTGCGCCGTCGCCTATGTTGGAAATGCAGATACCGTTTTTCTTGTTTACTTTCTTAAACAGAGCTGCGCCTGCCGCTATCGTTGCGGAACCGCCGACTATGGCGTTGTTGGGGTAAATACCGAAGGGAAGGAAGAAGCAGTGCATCGAACCGCCGAGTCCTTCATGGAAGCCCGTATCACGCGCGAATATTTCGGCGAGAGCGCCGTAAATAAGGAAGTCTATTGCAAGATCTTTTACGGATTTCTGACCTTTTTCGACGATTTTTAAAATTTTACCGCCGAGGAAGTTTTTCATGATGTCGTAAAGCTGAGTGTCGTCGATTTTTTCGATAGCTGACAGACCTTTTGCGAGAATTTCGCCGTGGCTTCTGTGAGAACCGAAAATAAAATCGTCTATACCGAGAAGGTAAGCCTGTCCGACAGCGGATGCTTCCTGACCCATGGAAAGATGAGCGGGACCCGGGTTGTTATAGGCAACTCCGTTATATTCGCTTGTTGTTTTGATGAGATAAAGCATTGTTTCGAATTCACGGATATAAGCCATATCACGGTAAATTCTCATTAAATCCTTATCTGAGAAATTCTCTTTTTCATCTCTTATTGATTTGTTATACTGGTTAAGCTGAATATCCTGAAAACTGAGAACGCCGCTTTTACGTATCTCATCGGGGTTGATAAATTGACTCTTGGGCATTGTTTTCTCTCCTTATATACTGAAAATAGCTTCTCTGATTATTTCGCTTACCGTGGGATGCGGGAAAACGACTTCTTTCATCCTGTCAAGAGTCATTTCCTGTTCGATGGCAAGAGCTGCGCCCCAGATTATTTCGGAGGCATAATTGCAAATCATATGAACGCCGATTACGTTGCCGTATTTTTTGTTGACGAGAACTTTGCAGATTCCGTCTCCGCCTTCGTTTTCAGCAACATATCTGCCTGAATAGCGCATTGAAATCTTTGCAACGGTAAAATCTATTCCCTTCTGCGCGGCTGTCTGTTCGGTTTCGCCTACGGAGCCGACTTCGGGATTGGTATAAATAACGGACGGGATTGCGGTGTAGCGCATAACGTCTTTTTTACCGAGGATATTGTTAACGGCAACTTCCGCTTCTCTGTATGCGGTATGCGCAAGCATTGATTTACCGTTTATATCGCCTGCGGCGTATACGTTTGCAACGTTGGTTTTCATATATCTGTCGGTAATTACCGCTCCGCGTTCAAGGGCAACTCCGAGATTTTCAAGACCGATGTTTTTCGTTACGGCGCGTCTGCCGATGGAAAGAAGGACTTTATCCGCTTTTACCGACTCGGTAACGCCGTCTTTTTCGTAAGTTACAGCTCCGTTTTCAACAGAGACAACCTTGCATCCAAGACGGAAATCAACGCCCTTTTTGGCGTAGTTATTCATTAATATTTCGCTGATTTCACGGTCGGTTGGTCCGGCAATTTTATCGAGCATTTCAACAACGGTTACCCTTGAACCGACAGAGTTGAAATAAGACGCCATTTCAAGTCCGATAACGCCGCCGCCGATTACGGTAAGATTCTCGGGAATTTCCTGCAAATCGAGTATTTCGCGGTTTGTTAATACAAAGCCGGAATCGATGCCTTCTTTTACGCCCGGAATCGGAGGAACTACAGGCATGGAGCCGGTGGCGATGAGAAGATGTTTGCTCTCGTAAACATCGTTTCCGACCGATACGGTGATATTGCCGTCGGCATTTTTGCCTGTTATGTAGCCTTCGCCCTCGATTGCGACAGCTCCGTTTGCTTTGAGCGCGCCTTTGATGCCGGAAACGAGAGTTTTAACTACTTTATTTTTGCGTTCAACAACTTTTGCGTGGTCGATTTTCTGATTTTCCGCAGTAACGCCGTATTTTTCGCCGTGTTTTGTATAATCGAAAATCTTTGCGGAATAAAGAAGCGCTTTGGAAGGAATACATCCTTCGTTAAGGCAGCAACCGCCGAAAAAGCGTTTTTCGATTACAGCGGTGGATAGTCCCGCATGAGCGGCTCTTTCGGCTGCGAGATAACCGGCGGGGCCTCCGCCGAGAACGATAAGATCGTAAACCATTTAACCGTCCCCCCTATTTAGCAAGCAGCAGCGAGAAATTTTCAAGTGCCGATACAAGGTCGGAAAGGAACTTGGCGGCAGGCGCTCCGTCAAGCGCTCTGTGGTCGAAGGTAAGAGAAAGACCCATTGCCTGATACGGTTTTACCTCGCCGTTTACGAGTTTAATGCGCGTTGTTATATTGTCTACGCCGAGAATGCCTGTCTGCGGAGGATTGATAACGGGAGTAAATGATTCAACTCCGAGGCTGCCGAGGTTTGTAACCGTAAAAGTTCCGCCTTTGAGAAGATCGGGATTGACCGTACCGGATTTTGCTTCATCCTGAAGTTTTTTGGAAGCTGCGGATATATCGCTGAGCGAGAGTGTGTCTGCTCCGAAAACGGTGGGAACCATAAGTCCTCTGGGCGTATCTACGGCGACACCGAGATTTACGTGTTTGTAATAAACTATTCTGTCATCAAAGAAGTTTGCGTTAAGATCTTTATGGTTGGGAAGAACTCTTGAAACGGCAAACAGAATAATATCGTTTAAAGTAATGTTTGCAAGACCGAGTTTTTCTCTGCCTTCCTTCACCTTTGCTCTGTAAGCGAGTATCTCGGTAGCGTCAAACGACGTATTGAGAGTAAGCTGTGCCATTTCGGAGAGCGAAGCGTGCATCTGACGGGCGATGACTTTGCGAATATTGGGAAGTTTGACCTCTTCGCATTCACCGAAGTCAACGGCTGCAACTGCGGCGGGCGCGGGCGCGGCTTTCGGTTCTTCCGCAGGCGCGGAAAGATCGGCTGTAGATATCATACCGCCGATGCCGGTTCCGAAAACGTCTTTACCGCTTGCGGCGTATTCTTTTGCAGCTGCCGCGGAGACGGTTTTACCCTCGGAAATCAGTTTTCTGACATCGCGCTCGATAATACGTCCGTTCGGACCTGTGGGCGTGCAGAAACGGAGGTCGGCTCCGGTGCTGTTTACAAGATTTTTAGCTCTCGGGGATATTTTAAGATGTTCGTTATCGGAAACCTGCGCTACTGTCTGCTGAAGAGCGGAAACAGTTTCTGTCTGCGTGGGCTTTTCTGCCTCTTCGGCTTTTTCTGCGGGTGCTGCGTTTTTCGGATTGAATTCTTCGAAAGATTCGCCCTTATTGCCGATTACGCATACATTGAGAAGGCATTCGACGTCGTCGCCCTCTTCAAAGAAAATACCGAGGAGTTCGCCTTCGACTTTCGCCTTTTCATCAAAGGTGGCCTTGTCTGTTTCGTAAGTAAAAAGAACGTCTCCGAGCGCAACGTGATCACCGGGCTTTTTCTGCCATTTGGTGATGATACAGCTTTCAACGCTCTGGCCCTGACGGGGCATAATTACAGGTGTTGCCATTAAAACACATCCTTCTGTATATTATTTATTAATTTCAGATTATTTAAGCATTACCTGACCGCCTGTAACGGGAATCGCCTGGCCGGTTTCGTATTCCTGCTCAACGCAGTACATTATTGCGCGGGCGACATCCGACGGGAGGCAGCCCCTTCTCATCGGGATTTTGCTTTCGTAATACTTTTTAACATCCGCTACGGTTTTCGCGCCGGGAACTTTGCCTGAATTGAGATAAAGAGTAAACAGACCTTTAACCGGATCGGACCAGAGAGGTCCGTCAAAGAAGTTTCCGGGGCAGACCGCATTGACTTTTATGTTGTAATCGAGAAGTTCGAGAGCAAAGCTCTGGGTAAGGCCTATGGAACCGAATTTACTGCCGGCATAGGCAAAGTTTTTATTGCTTCCCTGAAGTCCCGATTTGGAGTTTACGCAAACTATATCAGTATAATAGTTTTCATCGTATTTATGCTGAATTTTCATAATTCTTGCGGCGTGTTTTGTGCAGAGGAAATATGCGGTATAGTTGATTTTTGTAATAAGCTCGAAAAGACTCGGGCTCATTTCCTCAAGATTTCCGGGTTTTGCGATTCCTGCGTTGTTTACGAACAGATCAAGTCCGCCGTATTCGAAAACGGTTTCGAAAATCATATTCTGAACGTTTGCCTCGTCCGAAACATCAGCTTTAACGGCAAGAGAAGTGCCGTCTCCGAATTTTTCGTTGATAGCATCGACATTTTTCTTTGCCAGGTCGTAATTGAGGTCCGCAATAACGGTTTTTGCGCCTGCTTCGATGAGAGAATCGGCAATTCCCGCACCGAATCCCTGCGCAGCGCCGGTAACGATTACGATTTTTTCGCCGAGACGCTTGTTTGTGCCGGTAAGACTTACGGATCTGCGGTAACGCTCCGCATCCCAGTTATTGATAAAATCAACAAGTTTCTGAGGCGGGAACGCATTGCCGCCGAAATTACGGGAATACGAAGCAATTTTCATATTGTCGATAAAAAGCTTCATGGCAACGTCGGCAGCTTTCTTGGTTGCGCCGTGTGCGAATACGCCGACATTCTGCAAAGCGATGATTTTGGGAGAATATCCGTATTTATTTATGTATTCATCGATTTTCTCTTTAATAAGATCGTCCTGCGCGTCAATGCCTTCAACGGACGGAACGAAAAGAAAATCGTTGTTGCAGTATACCATGTGGTCGGGGGTGTATGCTTTTGCTATCGGAGCAAACGTGTTTTCGTCTGCGGTATATGCCTTGATTTCACTGTTTGTTCTGAATACTACGGAAGAAGTTGCGCTTTCGCCTTTAAGAATCATTCTTATTGCGGGAGCGGCATAGGCGGCTTTTTCACGGTCGAATTCTACAGGTGAAAGATCGGGAACCAACGACAGGCGGCGATTTATTTTTTCGAATATTTCGCCGTAAATCGCATCTATTTCTTCAACGGTATCCGCTCCGACGAAAATACCGTGATTTGCGAGAATTATTACGTTTGCCTCTCTGCCTGTTTCCGCTTTATAAGCGTCTATCGCTTTTTTGACGGCTACGGCAAGAGTCCAGCCGGGTTCGGTAGGTTCTACCCATATGATGCCGTTGCCGAGAATTTCACGCGCGTATTTTTCGCCGTCCTTAGCGCAGGAAAGCGCGTTTACTGCGGTAGGATGCAGGTGAAGGACGTATTTTTGCGGCATCAGGTCGTGAAGTGACGTTTCAACAGACGGACGCTTTGAATATTCGCTTTTTTCGCGCGCGTTTAAAAGATCGTTTAAAACTTCCGCTTCGCGTTCTTCGGTTTTATCGGAGTATACGCGGTTAAACATCTCTGCGAGAGCGCTGCGGTTCATTTTAACGAATCCGTCGGACGTAATCGTTGCAAGGGTGGTGCCGGATGCTTTAACATAAATATGGTTTTCGTCTTTTACGGACGAATTTCCGCCTCCCGCAATAACACAGTCGTCGCGCATGCCGTATTTGTTAGAAATTCTAACGAGGTCTTCAAGCATATTATTTCCCTCTTTTTATTTATATTATTACTGTGAATTATATGTGTTTTGCGTTTTCAAGAAGATACTTTTCCGCTTCGAGACACCAGAGTCCGTTGTTTTTCTCAACAATTTCGCCGAGCTTTTTAAGAAGCGGGTCGTCGGAAGAAGCGAAATCGGATATAGCGGTAAGCGGCATATCGATATGGTTGTAAATGAGTTTCTTTCCGCCGGGTATGTTGGGAAGATTGAGTATTGTTTCGGCGGTGGAGTTAAGTCCTCCGACATGTGTTATCATTGCCGCGGGATTGATTTTGCCTTCTGCAACCATTTTAAGGCATTCGCGCATATCGTCTGTATTTCCGCCGCTTGTGCCTACGATGTGAGTCATTGAATAATGAACGTTATAGAAGTTGAGACTTGCGGAAAACTCGGTGTTTGTCGGTCCCGCAAAGAAATTCAGGCAGCCGTCTCTTGCGAGCAGTCTGTCTGCCTGCTCGACAACGGGTTTGACGGGAGCGAATACGAATACGTCGTCAAATCCCGCGCCTCCGGTAAGAGACTTGATATAATCATTATTGTTCTCGGGCTTTGACGTATTTAAATAAACAAGTTTTACACCGTTTTTTTCGGCTTCTTCTGGTGTAAGGATAGATGCCGCTCTTGAAAGGCGCGCGTCGTCGATATCGGTAACAACCAGAAGAGCGGGTTTTCTGTTGCAGTGAATTGCATAATCGACAGCGCCGAGGCCCATCGGTCCCGCGCCTGCCAATATAGCCATATTGCCACCCTCACGGATGCCCATTTCATGTTCGTATACGCCGTATTTTGTATGATAAGTTGCGTGGAAAGCGCCGATAATGCAGCTCATCGGTTCGGAAAGAGAACCGTAGAAGAAAGCATCGCCGTTGTAGTCAAGAAGACAGTCCTTTTCCATAACAACGGCGGGAATAACGATATACGTTGCCGATCCGCCGATATAACGGAAAGAGTAACCCGGCGCAGCGTAAGGATTGAAATCTGCGTTAAGCGCGGGCTGGATTGAGAATTTATTGCCCTCTTTGAATTTATGTCTCCATTTTGCTCCGACTTCGACTATTTCTCCGCAGAACTCGTGGCCGATAATAATCGGATTTTCCGCTACGTCGTTCGGTACGCGTTTATGGTCCTCGCCCTGCATGGCAGCCTTGTATGAAGACATGCAAACGCTGTCGGACACAATTTTTGCAAGGATTTCGTCTTCTTTTATGGCAGGAAGCTCAAATTCTTCCAGGCGCAGATCTTTTTTTCCGTACAGTCTGCAGGCTTTTGTTTTCATAACGGTGCTCCTTATTGATTTTTAAGATTTTATTATATATGTCCTTTTAACTGTCTGAATTTACCGGGGGAAACGCCGGTATTATTCCGAAATACTTTTGAAAAGTAGCTTTGTTCTTCAAAACCGACCATTGTTGCAACGTCCATGATGCTGAGCGTTTCATCGAGGAGAAGAAGTTTGCTTTTTTCGACCCTAACGTTGTTTATGTATGTGGAAAGATTTATTTTCATTTCGGATTTGAACAGCTTGCTTAGATACGAAGACGAAAGAAAACCTTCCTTTGCGATATCGTTGAGGGATATTTTATTCATATAATTTGCGTTAATGTACGCAACGACTTTCTGAATAACGTCTATGTGCTTTGCCTCTTTGGGCAAAAAAACCATTTGCGTAAACGACGAAAGAATTCTTGACATCCATGCGGAAATATCGTCGATAGACTCGAGAGTCCAGATTGTTTTCATGTACTCAACGCTGATTTCCATGATTTTCTGGCGGTTTACTCCTCCGTTCAGCGCGGCGGCTCTTGAAAGCTGAACGATTAATTCAGCAACACGCGTTCTGATGACGTCGACGTCTCCGCCCGTTGCGAAGAAAATATAACCGAGAATTTCGTTTAAAAGACGCTGTGCGTTTTTTCTGTCGCCCACAGACATCACTTCAAGCAATTCTTTTTCCTTAAAAAGCGGATACTCCGTTCTTTCCGTAAATCCGTTTTTCAGGTTGATTATTTCTTCGTCCGCTTTTTCTTCGGGATTCTCTCCGTCGTTATTAAGCAGTTTTACCGCGTCTTTGCCGCTTGAATACGAAGCGAGATAATAAAGCATATTGGAAAATGCGGTAACCTGATCGAGAGAATAAAGCGGTATTTTTTCGAGTTTTGCTTTTATTGCAGAGACGGTTTCGGCAGGCAGTTTGTCTTTTTCTCTGATATACTCGTTGAAATAGTCGGTTTTATCGATAATAAGCATCGGACCGGCAGTCGCGGTGACTATATCCGATTTTGCGGTCAGAATGGGAGATGAGGCATGCACAAAGCCCATAGGACAAAGATATATGTATTTTCCTCCGAATCTGAGCGTGTCCTCCCCTGCTTTTTTATGGGTTCGGACGCATTCGGAACGCGGATAGCCTGCAAGACGGCAAAGTTCGCATTCGGGACAGCTGCCGAATGACATTATTTCATTGCCCTCGGCGTTAAATACTTTAGCTGTTATTCCGGTTGAAACGGAAAAGTCTTTTATCTCTTCGAAAAGAGCGTTTGCCTGATCCTGCATAGGGATTCTCCGTGTTTATGTTTACTCTGTATCGGCTTTTACGAGTGCGGCGCCGAGCGCGGTTGCAAATTCGGCATCCGCGGGAACGTGGATATTTACGCCGTAAAGCGAATTGATTACGGAAAAGTAATCGCTTGTGTTGGGAATCGTTGTCATACTGCCGCAAAGAACTATATTGTCCGTATCGGCAAAGCGGCTTGCAAAATAAGCGAGCATACCGATAGTCTGGCAGACCATATTTATAAGACCGGCAGCAATGTCGTTTTTATTTGCGTAATCGGATATTTTGCCGAAATTTGACGCAGTGGTTTCGTTTTTAAGTATGCCGGCTTCGCTTTTTGTGATATCTCCTACGGCAAGGTCGATTTTTGAGAGATCTCCCTCTGCGGCAAGTTCGCAGATATTTTTGAAGTTTCTTGTACCGAGAAGTTTTGAGGAAAGCCCGAGAAGTGTGCCGCCCCCTACTCCTGTTCCGCCGAGGTGCTCGAATTTGTCGCCTTTTGCGTGGACGAAAGCGGTGCCTGTGCCCATGCTTACAACGATAGCGTCGGAAAGACCCGTAAGATAAAGTCCGCCGAGACCGATTGCATTGAATTCGTTGACCTTAACGGTTTTTATCCCGTAAATATCGTCTTTAACAAACGATGAGCCGACACCAGTTATGCGTATTTCGGAAATATCGGGGATTGAGAGCCCGTTTTCGCTAAGGTATCTGCCGAAAGCGCCGTAAAGGGAAGTTATGGGGTCGGTTGCCTTGACCTGCATGGGTCTTATGGGAGCGCCTTCGCATATACCGACGATTTTTGTGGTGCTGCCGCCTATATCAATACCGATAACTGTTTTCATGCGGTTTTCTCCTTTGAAAGGAAGTACGAAAGCGCTTTGGATATTGCAAAACCGACGACGGTGCAGACGATTGCCTCAACTATTCCGTTTACCGAAACGACGGTAACAAGGATTGTTGAAACAGATGCGCCGAAACGCTCGGCAATTTCACCCTCGCCGAAAAGAACGGTAAATGTGAAAAGGAAAAATACCGTATTCAAAAAAGCGGCGGAAAAGCTGGAGACAATAAATGATATTATTTTAGTTCTGTCGATTTTGGATATGAGTTTAAATATAAGACCGCAGCATAAACCCATTAACGCTCTTGTTACCACACACAGAATAAAAGTATATAACGGATTAATTTCGAGAAGAATTACTCCCTGCGGGTCCATGCCGAAGCACTGCAGAAAGCTCATCAGTCCGAACAGCGAACCGAAGAAAAGTCCTCCGTAAGGTCCGAGAATCGCTGCGCCGACAGCAACGGGAATCGGTAAAAACGTTATTGAAAACGTGCCGATTTTAAGAAAGCCGAGCGGCGTAAAACTCATTATGATGATAATTGCGGAAAGAATGCCGTATAAAGCAATCTGCTTTGTTTTTGACAGTTTGTTTGAAGTTTGAAGAGTGTTGTTTTCAGACATCAGATTACTCCTAAAAAAAATAAAAGGGCAGTATATATACTACCCTTTATTGTATCACTTATAAATAAAAAAGTCAATAAAAAGATGTGAAATTATTATAACATTACTTTTCAATATTTTATATATTATACATCATACCGTTTCTTCAAAATGGTTTATTTTTGAGCTTTCCAGCCACGATTTTACGCGTTCGTAGCCGTCTCTTGAACGGGCAAACGAGTCAAAAAACGCCAGAAGTTCTTTAAGAGAAGACGTTTTTGACGCTTTATATGCGTCGGGAACAGCTTCTTCGGGAATAACGGTATAAGTTTCGTCTTCGTCAGTTCCGAAAATATCGTCGATATAAACTCCGCGCGTATAGTTATGGATTCTGACACTGCCGTCCGACTGAGTATCCGCCCAGACGGTTACACGGATGCGGTTTTCGTATGTATCGTAGTAAATTCTTTCCATTGCTTTATCTCCGTATATCATTTTTCGTTCGGGTGACGTCTGCGAAGCTCTGCCGCGCCTTCCGCTCTGCCGGTCTGTACAAGACGTTTGCAATACTGTTCAAGGTGCCCTCTCGCATGATACGGACCGCCCTCGCGCATGACGGTCCATAACGGGTCGACATCGTCAGGCATGGTAAGCATCATTTCATCGTGCCAGTCATTAAGATAATAGACGGCTTTTTCGCACAGTGACCGCTCTTTTTCGGCGAGATTGAACTGCTCGTGAGGGTCGGACTTAATATTGAAAAGCATTTCTTTCGGATAAAGATGATAGCCGTCGTGGTAGGTGCGAAGGTAAATGTAATCGCCGAAGCGGACGCCTCTCTGACAAAGATGTGCGCACTGAGACAAAACGAGGTATTCTCTCGTTTTTGACTGTTTCGCAAAATCGGGAATCAGGCAGGAAGCGAAAGATTCGCCGTCCCATTTGCCGTTTTTTTCGGCTCCGAAAATATCCGCGTATGTTGGAAGCAGGTCAAGGTTGTAATGAAGACCGTCTTCGGCTCCCGTTTTACCCCCCGGCCATTTTATTATCATTGGAATACGGCAGTTTACGTAATCCGCGGTGGCGTGTTCTGCGTAAAGACCGAGCTCTCCGATATTTTCGGCGTGGTCGGCGCTGATTATAATTGCGGTATCGTCGTAAACACCCGATTTTTTGAGCGCATCGAGAATATACCCTATATGCATGTCCATATAGAGAATGCCCGTATCGTAGCCGTCGAAAATCCTGCGAAGTCCTTTTCTGTCGACAACCTCACCGGGATGACGGGGAACGTTGGGATTTTCGTTGCTGTTATACATTCCGATTTCCCTTGCGGAATGAGG
>CAMZEM010000046.1 GCA_947305805.1 uncultured Clostridia bacterium
ATCAAAAATGAAAATGTCAATTCTGCTCTGGTGTCATCGTATATAAAGCATATTACTGACTCTTTCCTTGTAGATGAAGCTCGTCGGTATGACATTAAGGGTAAGACCTATTTCAAATATCCGAACAAATATTACTATACTGACATTGGGCTCCGCAACGCGCGGCTGAATTATCGGCAGTTTGATCCCGGACATATTATGGAAAACATCATTTATAATGAATTGATACGCCGTGGTTGGTCGGTCGACGTCGGTGTTGTGGCAGACAGATCCGATAATCGAAATGTTCAGAAAGAAATCGATTTTGTGGTAAACGACGTAGACCGAAGAATATATATTCAATCGGCGTTACGGATCGAAACCGAGGGAAAAGGCAACGCCGAACTGCAATCGTTGCTTCTGACAAAGGATTTCTTCAAAAAGATTGTGATTAGGCAGGATGTTCCGCATTCGTATTATGATGATAACGGTATTTATCATGTGAATCTTATTGATTTTCTTTTAGAAAAAGTTGAGTTGTTTTAAAAGCGAAAATTTTAAAACTCCTACTTTGCGTTCTCATTGTACCGCAAAGGAGGAGTTTTATTAATTATGCGATTGTTTATGATTAATAAAAGAAAACGCACTTAAATGATAACAACAGAATAGTCTGTCCCTTTGTAAAATAAGCTATAGCTTTTAACTTTTTTCAGAAAATGCTTAATTACGAACCATTTGATTTGAATAAGATTGTCGGGCAAACCTCCTTGGCTATAATCGGTTTAAGTGTGTTGTCCGGGATTTCCGACTCAATAGCGAATGCATTGACGGAAAGTCCTGAAGACGATCTCAGACTGTCGATCGTATCTAAAATATGGTATATGACCTCAAGTATTTCGGGATCTTTCTCTCTCATTCTTTCCTCCTTGAGGACCGATTAACACCGAGCTTATGGCGCGTCATGCGGACCCATGGTATTCTTGGTATTCTTGACGCCAAAAATCCTTTTTTCTTCGCTTTTCTCGCTTTTTCATCGTTTTTCAGGCTGAATCAAGAATACCGGGCCTGTCCTTGTTTGGTATTCTTGATATGGTATCCTTGCATCCTTGGTCTGATCATATCTCTTTCTTTTTCCTTCCTCTTATGCTCGGCAACGGCGTTACTTTTTCCTCGATAACTATACCGCCGCCGAATATTATTTCAGCCTTTCCGTCCGGGAATATCTTTACGCACTCGATTGTCTGCCGCACTATCGTGTCATCATATTCTTTCATTCCGTTCTGGAGACTTTCCACTTTCTCCGAAATCTGTCTGACACGGGCTTCGGATCCTTCGTCCGCTTCCATGGCAGCTTTAATCGTTTCGATCTGTGAGTTCAGCTGTTCGATCTCATCGGATATTTCCTTGAATTCCGCGTCTTTTGAATTGACATCACCGCCGTCAGCGACGGTTTCGTTCACCAGATCCATCATTTTGCGGTTAAGAGCGTCTATACGACGGCTGAGGAGGTCGATTTTTTCCGTTTCTCCGCTCATTCCCAGAGCCTCGTTCAGTGAAACCTTCAGGAGTGTTTTGTACGTTCCGGTGTCTTCCCTGTATAGCCGGTTTACCGCCCGGACAATCGCGTCATGCAGTTCGTTTTCGGGGACAGAAGGGCTGCATTTGCAATACTTGCTTCCGTTCTCGAGCCTGTTTGTACAGCGCCAGACAACCTGTGAATTTCCGCCACGCCTCCATGTGCACCGGCGGAATCTGGATCCGCACCCTCCGCAGTGTACGATTTCCGAAAGCGCGTATCTCGAATATTTGCTTTGAACCGTCATTGCCTTTTTCCGCGCGGACAGCGGGATGGAGTTTCTTTTGATCAGTTCCTCCTGCGCTTTGTTGAAGTCCTCCCTGGATACGATCGGCTCGTGACAGTTATGCACAAAATACATCGGAGCTTCTCCGGTGTTTTTCTTCTGCGCCTTCGATATACAGTCGATCGTAACAGTTTTCTGCAGTATTGCGTCGCCGCAGTATTTCTCATTACGAAGGATGTTCTGGATGGTGGAAACTGACCATTTCTGCTTTCCGCACTTTGTTTCAACACCGTTTTCAAGCAGCTTGTCACGTATCTCGCGTAATGTTAAACCTGCTATAAACATCGTGAAAATGCTGCGGATGATATCTGCTTCTTCCGGCACTATCTCCGGCTGTCCGTCAGCGCCTTTGCGATATCCGACAAGCTTATTGTAGTTATACTGGACCTTTCCTTCTTCAAAGTTCTTTCTGATTGCCCAGGTAATGTTTTTTGACATGCTTTCCGATTCCGACTGCGCAAACCCGGCGTAGATGACCAGATACAGTTCGCTGTCCGTTTTCAGCGTGTCTATGTTCTGCTCCTCGAATATGATTCCGATGCCTCGTGCTTTCAGCATGCGGACATATTCAAGGCACTCAACGGTGTTCCTGGCAAATCTGGAGACAGATTTTGTGATGATATAGTCGATCTTTCCGTTCAGGCAGTCCTTGATCATGCGGTTGAACTCGTCTCTGTGCTTGACCTGGGTACCGCTTATGCCTTCGTCAGCGTAGATCCCTGCAAGACACCATTCTTTGTTTGCAAGGATCATTTCGGTGTAAACCTTTTTCTGAGTGTTGTAGCTGGTGAGCTGCTCTTCAGAATCTGTAGATACGCGACAGTATGCGGCAACGCGTTTCTGCTGATACTTGTCCTTGTCAACCAGGAACTTATTCTTCGGCGGGATAACCGTAACCGTCTTTTTCGGTATCTTCCTTACTTCCATCCTTTCCTCCGATCTTTATGTTGTTTTTAGTTATTATCTGTATGTCGCCTTCACCCAGCCGCACGGACAGCACCAGCTCGCCGAACAGTCCCGGATCGAATCCGTCCTTAATCTCTACGCGCCGTATCTTCCTTTTCAGCTCCTCGGTCGCGTGCGCTGACGCCGGATCGAGTCTGGAGTATGATTCGGCAGCGATCGCGTCAATGAGCCGGGCCACTTTCTCTTCATCAGTGATACCTTCGGAAATCTCGGACTCGAGATCCTCCTGCAGCTTGGATTTGGTTTCGTCGTTCTTTCCGTCGTTTTTCACGGGATCAAGCAGGCGGTCATTTTTCAATATACGTGACATGAGACGCATAATACCTTCAAGAAGATCCGCGTCGCATATCCCAACCTTTTTCCCGCATTCCGGGTTTAAGCAGGTCCAGATCACCTTCGTTTTATACCTTTTGCTGAATCTCCTGCTCATCGGATAACCGCATTCAAGGCAGCGCACATGGTTCTTCACGGCGGATATTTCCGGGTTCAGATCTCCGGGAATGGATGTCTGACGCGTTTTCTTGGCCGAGACCGCTTCGTTGAACAGATCGTCGTCCACAATTTTGTCGTACTCGCTGTCGCCCAGATATTTCGTATTTTCGATTATCCTGGCGACTCTGGCCTTTCCCCAGTCCGACCTTTTTTCCGAGTATGGCACTCCGGCATGGGTGAGCCGTTCGGCAATCTCTTTCAGGGTGGAGCCGTTGACGTAGTCCTCGTAGATGTTCCGGATAACGTTCGCCTCGTTCTGTTCGATGACCAGCTTTCCATCTCTCATCGTGTATCCGAAGGGTATATATCTGTTCTTCTTCATGTTCTTTCTCCTCACAGCGGTTCGGTAAATCTCAGCCCGCCTTTTACCGTGAACTCAACGTTATCCTTTCCGTCAATTGTGACTCTTTCAACGATGCCGTCAAAAAGTGATTTTTTGAATGATCCGAGCGGTTCGGCAAGAGATGAGATCACGCTGTCAAGTTCCTTCAGCCCGGCCAGCTTGTCGTCCAGGGCAGAAGTGAGCATTTCGCTTCTGTCTCTTTTCAGCTCTGATATCTTCTGAGTCAGTTCCCGCGACTGCATATGATAAACCTCAGTCGCGAGGTATCCCTTTGAGTTGAGCTGTTCGAGCATCAGAAGATTGGAGTTCAGATCGGCAATCTGGCGGCTCGCGTCGAACGCCTGTCCATTGCCGCGTCTGCCGGCATTTTTGGCCTCCTCGAGCAGAGCAATGCTCTTTGAAATAATGCTATCTTTTCCGAACCGGAGCTTGTTCACCATGGTTATGAAAGCATCTTCGATCCGTTCCTGCCGGATGTAGTGCGACGGGCACAGCTCTCTGCCTTCGAGATGCTTCGCGCACGCCCAGTAAACCGCGCCGTTCGATTTTTTTCTATTGAAGAAGCAGCCGCATTCACAGCATACGATTTTCCCGCTGAAGACACGTTCTTCAGCTTCAGCCGTCTCGCCTGTGACGATTTTCTCGCGCCTTGCCTTCATGATTTCGTTTGCTCGGTCGAAGATCTCCCTTGGGACGATTCCTTCGTGAGAACCCTCGATATAGAACCGGTCTTCTTCTCCGTAGTTTCGCTTCTGTCTGTACGGCAGCACGTCGGTATGATATGTTTTCTGACAGAGGTAATCTCCCTTGTACTTCTCGTTTTTCAGAATATATTTGATTGCTGTAGACTTCCACGTGTTATTTTCTCTGCTCGGAATTCCTTCTTCATTCAGCATGCGTGCAATTTCATGTGTTGATTTTCCTGAAAGGTAGGCTGAAAAGATACGTTCGACTGTTTCTGCTTCCGGATCGTATCTGACAAGCGTTCTGTCGATCAGTCTGAATCCGTATGGCGCGTTTCCGTCTATGAAGTCCCCGTCCGCCATACGCTTTTTGTTCGCATTACGCAGACGGATTGACGTCTCAACGGATTCTTCCTCGGCTATAGCAGCGAACGTGTTGAGAAGCATCTCATCGCCCATTGACAGGGTATAGATGCCTTCCTTTTCAAACTGGACGCCGACTCCGAGGATTTTCAGCTTTCTTACGAACTCCAGCGCTTCCTTTACGTTTCTCGCGAATCTTGAGACCGACTTTGTTATGATCCGGTCGATCTTCCGTTTCTCACACATACCGATCATCCGCTGAAACTCGGGCCTTTTGTTCGCGCTTGTTCCGCTGATTCCCTCGTCCGCGAAGATGTCCACCATCTCCCAGTCAGGATTCCGTTTGATCAATTCTGTATAGACTCTGATCTGTCGCGCGTAGGAGTTGAGCTGATCGGCGGAATTCGTAGACACGCGGCAGTAGGCGCAGACTCTCTGACGTGCGTTTGCCTTAAGAAGCGCCTGGTTTATAACGGTAATGTCGGCCATTTCATCAACTCCTTTCCTTTGCGCGTTTCACGCAACACAAGAATAAACATTTTTTCTCACAAGTCCAGAGAGAATCCCGAAAAAAAGCGGAATTTCGAAAGTTTTATGATTGTTCAAAGATTCCCGCATTCCGGACGGCGCGAATGACTGTAAAGGATTCTCACACCCGATATGCATGCTCCAGACATGGCGGTTTTATCTCGCAGCCATAGTGGTGCTAAAATAAAACGCGGTTTATATCAGCTCCGTTCAATCAATTACCGCGATATCAGCTCCGGTGATCTTTTTATAGTATTCCTTTGCCCGTTTATACTCCACCGTTGAGATCATTCCGCTTGAGAGAAGGTTTTTCAGAACGATGACAATCCGGACGAAATTGATGTTGTTTCTGCTCTTTTCGGATATCATGGAATAGACTCCTTCAGTTGAATTTTTTGATGACGCCGATCACTTCGTATCCGCCTTTGCAGATCCGGAGAGCATTGATTATAAGGTCGAAGAGATCCTCCTCCATAAGATGCATATCGCCTATGTCATAAAGTGTGAGATGACGTGTGTCCTCACAGATATCCTGCGCTGCCGAAACGATTGCGTACTGATATGTGGAGAGTCCGGACTTCGGTATTTGCGAAAAATCTATCCGGTCTTTCGTGATGCCGTTCCTTGCCCTTGCCCATGTTTCTTTATTGGCTGAAAGAAGATAGACGGCGGCGATGAACCGGTTGTCCAGTCTGTACGGGTTTTTGATAATATACTTTTTGCAGACGTTTGCGTGCTTGGTGTTTCTGAATCTCATTTTATGCTTCCTTTCATTGATTGCGTGTCATTCGGTTATTCCGAGACTGGCTTTTGCAGCCTTCTCGATGCGGATCATAGTGTCTTCATCAACGTGTCCGATATACTGTCTCAGGCGGGTTTTATCCAGGGTGCGCATCTGTTCAAGCATGATGACAGAATCGGCGAGCAGGCCTCCCGTAGGCGCCTTCACGGACACGTGTGTAGGAAGCACTTTCTTGTTCGTTCTGCTTGTGATTGCCGCGACAACCGTAGGGCTGAATCTGTTTCCGGCGTTGTTCTGGATGACGACGACCGGACGTATTCCTCCGACTTCGCTGCCGGCAACCGGATTCAGATCGGCAAAGAAGACGTCGCCCTTAAATACGCTGTCAGGGTATCTGTGATACTCTTTTGGATGAATTTTAACGATGTTCTTTTCACACAGCGGACAGACCTGGATTCCTTCGGGAATCTGCTCTCCGCAGAAGATGCACTTTTCGGCTTCACTCATACATCATTCCTCCGCATATGATTTCTTTTTCTTCTTTTTCAGATCGCACATCAGTGTAGTATGTTCGTAGAAATTCCGGTCGCTCTCTTCAACCTTGTCATCGAACTCACGAATGGCTTTGATCTGTTCTTCGGTCATGCCGAGTCTCCTGTATTCGTCATAGATCTTTTCTCTCGTTTTGCTTCTGCTGTTTTCCATTTCTATGTTTCCTTTCTTTTTAAGTAATCGGGACGGCTCCGGCGAACCTTCGCCGCCCATCATATTTGGCTTAATTTATATTTTTTGATTTTTATCCGCAAGATCCTTAACTTTGCGGATAATATTGTAAATAGCATCTTGACAAACCCTTGGAAACGTGATATAATTATAAAAACATCCGCAAACATCAAAATATTGCGGATAATTTTAAAACAGAGGTGTCACTTTACATGCTAAGCAGAGATGATTGCCTGAGAGAATACGGCTCAGACTATTTCATAAAAAAGAATATAAAGGACGGGAAGCTTTTTCAGATCGGAAAGGCAATTTACTCAAAAACCAAAGATGTACCCTACCTTGCTGTACTCTGCTTTAAATATCCGAACGCCGTCGTGACCATGAGAAACGCTTTTTATCTGCATAGCCTTACCGATGTAATCCCGGATTATTACGATCTGGCTACTGACAGGAACGCTGCAAAGATCCGGGACAGCAAAGTCATACAGTTCTTCCTGCAAAGCGATATTCTCGGTCTCGGAGTTGAAACGATTGAATATAAGGGATACAAACTTAATGTTTACAGCAAAGAGCGGATGCTTATTGAACTGATCAGGTACAAGAGCAAGCTTCCTGTTGATTACTACAAAGAGATTCTTCTTAACTACAGAAAGCTTATGCCTGTTCTCAATATTCAGAAAATACAGGATTACGCAATATTAACGCCTAACAGCGGGCGAATATTGGATGTCCTTCAAACGGAGGTGCTGTAAATGACAAACCTGGAAGAACTGGCGGAAATAATCAGGAACGAGGGTTATTCTGAAATTAATGCCGAAGCGAGAGTCTGTCAGGATATTATCCTAAAAGCTATAGCTGAAAGCGATCTAAGCCGGAATGTAACAATAAAAGGCGGTGTCGTAATGCGAAGCATTACGGGAAATGCCAGAAGAGCCACTCAGGATATGGATTTTGACTTTCTCAGGTATTCTCTGTCGGATGAATCCATCAGATACTTTATAAGTAAACTGAACTGTCTTGACGGGATCAGCATCTCGATAAATGGTGAAATAGAAGAGCTCTCACAGCAGGAATACAAGGGCAAAAGAGTTTACGTCGCCATCTCGGATGACACAGGTCACTCTTTCATGAGTAAAATTGATCTTGGTGTTCACAAGAACATTCTGATCGAGCAGGATGAATACTGCTTTGATGTCTGTATGGATGATGTCGGCGCCAGCCTGTTGATCAATTCAAAGGAACAGATCTTCGCTGAAAAACTCAGGTCGCTGCTTCGATTTGGTCCGTTGTCCACCAGGTATAAAGATATTTTTGATCTCTGCTATTTATCCGAACATACTGAAAGACAGAGACTCATTGAATGTCTGAAAACCTATATTTTTGATGACCCGGATATGAGAGAGACAGATATGGCAGGTGTTATATCTCGAATAGAAATGACATTCAATAACCGCTTATATAAGAGAAACATATCACGTTCCGGAAAAGCAAACTGGCTTGGAATCGATGTTGACAAGGCATTCGAAATGATTCTAAACTTCTTCGCCGGATTAAATCGGTGATTTCTTTTGGCTCAATTCAATAAATAGTAATGGGACGGTTAGGGCGGTAGCCTTCACCGTCCCTGTCGTTTTGCTTGTGCGCCGCAATTGTCTTCGTTACCCCGGCGCAGGGCTTTCAGCAGACGAACGGCAGCTGACCGTTCTCATTGGACTTTCACCATCCCCGTGTACTCCGCGGACCGCGTCTACTTTATCGACTACGGAAGTATCATTGTCACCGCTGCCTGTCACGACTCTTCCGGAGAGCAACTCCGGAATTGTTCCGACGAGCAAAGCCCCGTCTGAGGGGGCCATGCTTCGGAAAGGTTGCTTGCCTACTTCTTTCGGCGGCAACGGCAATGTATCTGCTGAAGGAAATATTCAGTTGTCAAGGATCGGTTTCGAGGGTAAGATGAGATTTCGCTTTCATACCCCTCTACTTCCTACTACACACGACCCTCAATTTTTAGCAAGTTTTTCGTTTAACTGCGCTGTAAGTTTCTCTTTCAGCTTTTTCCAGCGGTAGTTTAAAGTTGTTTGAGGAATGCCTTTTTCCTTAGAAAGCTCATTAATAGACTTTCCTTCCGGATTGTCGTATATGCAGATTTGTAGAGTTTCGATCTCCTTAGGTTTTAGATTTTCCACACATTCTCGCAAAGCATTAAGCCGCTTTTCATGAAGATCCTCCCATGCCTCATGCGCCATGACGTCTTCTTCGCTCGTGTCGGGAATGATGTCCGCCCAGGTAAGCCCTTCCTCATCGTTTTCGTCTACGAGATCGTCAAGGTTGACGACCTTGTATTTCTTGTAGAGGAGGGCGTTATGACGAACATACCTCATATGTTCACGGTTCCAATCTCTGAATGCTTTTTTTGTTGCTTCGTACAGGAAGCAGTCTCCGTCTTCCGGATCGTCTTCGTTGTAGCTGGGGATAAACCGTCTCTGAGGGTTCTCTTTTTTGAGCAGGGCGAATTCCTCTCCGCTGATTTCAATCCATTCGGGGTCAATGCCGTTGCATCCTGCATCTTTCCAGGCAAAGTATCTTTTCATTATCGTAATCTCCTTAAGTTTTGAATTTGGTTTTGATTTGTGTTTTCCGTTGAATTCAAAACCGGAGATCACGGGTATTCAGCTATGTAGCAGAGCCACCTGTAAAACATAAAAGTCCTTTCTCAAGCGGATGCTTTTTGAAAGGACTTCAAACGCGGTACGAAGCAGTTACTGTGCATTCGGGCATAAAAAGAGCGCCGTATGAATCGGACAAGAACATACAGATATAGTTTGGGCTATACCTTTTTTGTTCTCAATCCGGCTTCGTACGGCGCTTGGTAGCTTTTCAGATGCGGCTTAAAGCCGCATTAACTGCTCCGCTTGCTCGGTTAAAAGTCGTATTGACTTGTTATTTTCTTTTTTTCAGTTTATCTTTTGTATCCCATTTTCTCGGTCAGATCGCCGAGACTCTTATCGTACTGGGCTTTGGATATGGCGCCTCGTTTGAGGAACGCGTCAAGCAGATCTTTCTGTTTTTCGTAGAGCCGCCTTTTCTTTTCTTCGTGTGACAGCGTCGGCCATATGTTATCTTTTTCGTACTCCATGGGGTTCATCTCTTTTTTTTCCTGTACTTCACCAGTTCGTATCTTTCCGAAGAAGTTTTTCGTTTCCGGAAATACGCGAGATTAAGACTTTCGTTCAGTCCGCATTTGCGGCACTTCAGCTGCTGTGTTCCGTGCGTGTTGACGGTGACAGTCGCCATTTTGAAACCGCATGACGGGCATTTAATAGTCCGTGTCTCGTGAGTTTCAGCCTCCCGTCGCGAACGGTGTATGAGGTATGTATTCAGTGGATCAAGCTGGCCGTATCTGCGGTCATACTCTATATCCGAATCATCGAAGTCTCCTTCCTGAAGATCCTGTTTTATGAAGTCATCGATAGGTCTGTATTCAATCAGGCCAAGATCTCTGAGCTTTATCTCAAGGGCGTCCCTTGATACTCCCATTCCGTCGGCCATTCCCTGAATGATGGCATGTTCCTCACTGCTGTAAAGCGCTTCTCCGTATTTCGTAAACCCGACGCCACCTGCGAACCGGTCCATCGCCTTTTTTATGTTGAACTCAGGCATCAGAAGAGCGGCGGCAAGTCTGTCGGCACGGTTTTCGAACCAGTTGAGCCGTTCCTTCAGCGCTTCTACATCGCAGTTGCCGATGTTTTGCAGCTCTCTGCGGTAACGCGCGACCGACATCTCCGGACTCATTTTATCAAGCAGATAGTGTGAGACTTCATGGGCTATGGTAAAGCGTTTGCGTCCACTCATTGTCGGATTCAGAAGCTTTTCGGAAATGATGATCGTCTTACGGGGAAAGACGATATCATAAACCTTGCCGCATCTCACAACAGAGACAGACGTTTCACCGTCTCCGAGTAATCCGTCCACTTCTTTTTCTTCAAACGTTTCGTACCCGATCGCCAGGCCGAGATAGTCTGTCGCGAAGCCTTCGATATCAACGCACAGGGAATTGTTCGGATGTTCGGTATAAAACCGGTCGATGAGAGATTCGCCGAGCTCATCGATCGCTATGTTTGATAAGTGCTGATGCATTCATGATCTCCTCCGTCAGTATGATTCGGAACAACGTACCAACCTGCGTCATCCTTGTAGATATATTTTTCCGCACTACCGATGAGAATCGTGTAGCGAATTCCTTCAAGTCCTTCTTCGTAAGAGCGGTTTGTATGGAGAACCTTGTCGACCGTCCAGCTTTTACCGTCGGACCAGTATATTCTGAGCGGTTTTTCAGCTCCGCTCCTGGACATTCTGCAGTCCACAGTAACATACAGTTTCTTCACCTTTTATTGTCTCTCCCGTTATATAAAGCTCTGAATAACTTTGCGCCTGCCTCTTTCGATATCCTTGGCAGTTATCTTCTCCTTGGGGTAAACGTACCACCCCATTTTGTCTTTGTAGATATACGTTTTTGTCTCGCCGATAATGACGGCGTAACGTACGGCGCCGTCCATTGCGTTCGGAACCGGCTGCATAAGTTCTACTTTATCTATCGTCCATGATCTACCGTCATACCAGTAGAGTTTTGACGGAATCGGAATACCTGTCTGGGATCTTGCCGTGTCGACAAGTACATAGTATCTTGGATTTGTGTTTGCCATTTTTGATCTGTCCTTAAAGCTTCTTTATGACGAACCTGGCGATTCCCTGTATTCTCATACTGTCGAGCAGTATTTCTTTACCCGGATATCTATCCTCGTTCTCATAGGCGAGTCTCGCCTGTCCATTTTTGTTTGTACCTTTGTATCTTTTAAGGGTGTTAGCGCCCTCTTCGTCCATTGCGACGACGATATCGTTCTTTTCAGGGTACTGTCTGTTTTCGACTACGACCGTATCCCCCTCGTCGATACCGGCGTCAACCATTGAATCGCCTTTTGCTTTCAGTATGTACATTTCTTTGTTTCCGAAAATAGATGACGGAAGCCTTACATACTCATAGATCTCGGCTTCCTCAAGCTGAGGATCGCCGCACTTTACAGAACCTACAATCGGGGCGGTATTTATATCGTCGGAGATCATCTCAGTCTTGGGCGTATCAAACTGACGGTGACGGTATGTAATAATCCCTTTCTCATCCATCTCTCTCAGATAGGCGTGAACGCGGCTCTGCGGC
>CAMZEM010000047.1 GCA_947305805.1 uncultured Clostridia bacterium
ATGCAAAACCCGTAACCGAATATCTTCCCGGATGGGGCGTTGACGTCTCAAAATGCAGAAAATTCGAAGACCTTCCAAAAGCCGCGCAGGATTACGTTTTATTCGTTGAAGAAAAAATAGGATGCCATATCGGCTATGTTTCCGTAGGACCGGAACGTGAAAGCATAATTATCAGATAACCGCTTTTTTCAACTTCATCGTTTTTTGAAAGGATTAACAATGGAGAAAATTCTCGTTCTTGATTTCGGAGGACAGTATAATCTGCTCATCGCACGCCGCGTTCGCGAACTCGGCGTTTTTGCGGAGATAAAACCGTATAATAAAATATCTCCCGAAGAAATAAAAGCCGAAAACTATAAGGGAATTATCTTTACGGGCGGCCCTAACAGCGTTTACGAGGAAAAATCCCCTCATTACAGCCCCGAAATACTTAATATCGGCATTCCGCTTCTCGGCATCTGCTACGGACATCAGCTTATAGCTTATATGGCGGGAGGAGAGATAAAATCTGCGGGCAGCATCAGCGAATACGGTAAAACGGATGTTAACGTATCAGACGGTGATCTGTTTAATAACGTACCCGAAAATAGCGTTTGCTGGATGAGCCATACCGATTTCGTTTCGCGTCTTCCCGACGGATTTGAAACGCTCGCATTTACCGCAAACTGTCCCTGCGCCTCAATGGCGGATAAAAAAAGAAATATTTACGGCGTTCAGTTCCATCCCGAGGTAACGCATACCGAATACGGAAAAACGGTCCTTTACAATTTCCTTTTCGGTATCTGCAAATGCACGGGCGACTGGAAAAT
Organism: uncultured Clostridia bacterium; assembly: GCA_947305805.1. GTDB lineage: Bacteria > Bacillota > Clostridia > Oscillospirales > UBA644 > HGM12619. The sequence continues at coordinate 810 of CAMZEM010000047.1, forward strand.
GGACGATTTTATCGAAAAAACGGTTGCGGAATATAAAGAAAAACTGCAGGGAAAACGCGTTCTTTGCGCTCTTTCCGGAGGCGTTGATTCGTCTGTTGCCGCAGTGCTTATGCACCGCGCGGTAGGTGACAATCTTGTTTGCGTTTTTGTCGACCACGGCCTTTTGCGTAAAAACGAGGGCGACGACGTAGAGCGCATTTTCCGCGGAAAATTCAATATGAAGCTTATCCGCGTAAATGCCGAAAACCGTTTTCTTTCAAAGCTTGCTGGCGTAACCGAACCCGAGAAAAAGCGCAGAATAATAGGAGAGGAATTTATCAGAGTTTTTGAGGAGGAAAGCCGCGCTCTCGGCAGGATTGACTACCTTGTTCAGGGAACAATTTATCCCGACGTCGTCGAAAGCGGCAGAGGCGACGCCTCAACGATAAAAAGCCATCACAATGTCGGCGGTCTTCCGTCCGTTATAGATTTTGAAGGCATAGCAGAACCCCTGCGCGAGCTTTTCAAGGACGAGGTACGCGCTGTCGGGCTCAAACTCGGAATTCCCGAAAAACTCGTTATGCGTCAGCCGTTCCCCGGCCCCGGACTTGCGGTAAGAATAATAGGGGAGATAACGAAAGAAAAGGCGGATACTCTCCGCGAAGCCGACGCAATATTCAGAGAAGAGCTTGAAAAAGCAAAAGTGGTTTCCAGCCAGTATTTCGCCGTTCTTACAGATACCCGCAGCGTAGGTGTAATGGGCGATGCCCGTACATACGGACATACCGTTGCTCTCAGAGCAGTTACAACCGACGATTTTATGACCGCGGACTGGACGCGTATTCCGTTTGACGTCCTCGAGGCCGCATCCCGCCGTATTACAAACGAAGTAAAATCAATAAACCGCGTGGTTTACGATATAACGTCAAAACCCCCCGCAACGGTGGAGTGGGAGTGACGGTTAACAACTGTTTTCTTACATAATGATTTGAACAGAAAAACTGTAAAGGAGAGTGAGTATGACAAAGTATATTTTCGTTACGGGCGGCGTTGTTTCGGGGCTCGGCAAAGGTATTACCGCCGCATCGCTTGGCAGACTTTTAAAGGCGCGCGGTCTTAAAGTTGCGGCGCAGAAGCTCGACCCGTATATAAACGTAGACCCCGGCACAATGAGTCCTTATCATCTCGGTGTATTTTATGTTACCGATGACGGAGCGGAATCCGATCTCGATCTTGGTCATTTCGAAAGGTTTATCGACGAGGATTTAAACAGGTTTTCAAACCTTACAACCGGAAAAGTATACTGGAACGTTCTTAACAAAGAGCGCCGCGGCGAATACCTCGGTTCCACCGTTCAGGTCATACCTCACATCACCAACGAAATCAAGGAATTCGTTTACAACGTAGGAAAACACTCCGACGCGGACGTTGTAATAACCGAAATCGGAGGCACAATCGGCGATATAGAGTCTCAGCCGTTTATCGAAGCCGTACGTCAGATTTCCCTTGAAGTCGGTAAAGAAAACAGTCTTTTTATTCACGTTACGCTCGTTCCTTACCTTCACGGCTCGGAGGAGCACAAAACAAAGCCTACGCAGCATTCCGTTAAGGAACTGCAGGGCATGGGCGTAAACCCCAATATCATTATTCTGCGTTGCGACGAACCGCTCGAAGAAGGCATTTTCGATAAAATCGCCCTTTTCTGCAACGTTAAAAAGAACTGCGTTATCGAAAATCTTACGCTTCCCAATCTTTACGAAGCGCCGTTAATGCTAGAAAAATCAAACTTTTCCGCAGTTGTCTGCCATGAACTAGGCATTTTCGCTCCGCAGATCGATCTTGCGGACTGGACCGAAGTTGTAGATAAAATCAAATCAAGAAAACATACCGTTAATATCGGTCTCGTAGGCAAATACGTTGCTCTGCACGATGCATATCTTTCCGTTGCCGAAGCGCTTCGCCATGCGGGATATCACTACGGCGCGCATGTAAAGATTCATTGGGTCGATTCGGAAAACGTCACTTCCGAAAATGCCGAGGAGCTACTCGGCGGCCTTGACGGAATAATCGTTCCCGGAGGATTCGGCAGCCGCGGCATAAACGGTATGATAGCGGCGGCAAAATACGCAAGGGAAAACAGAGTTCCCTATTTCGGAATCTGCCTCGGTATGCAGATAGCCGTTATCGAGTTTGCTCGCAACGTAGCCGGTATTCCCGATGCAAATTCGGGCGAATTTGACTCAGACTGCAAAAACAAAGTCATCGATTTTATGCCCGGTCAGAGCGACGAGATAGACAAAGGCGGCACCCTTCGTCTCGGCGCGTATCCGTGCGAAATCGCAGATAACACCACTATGCTCAGATGCTATAAAACATCACGTATAAGCGAACGCCACCGCCACCGCTACGAATTTAACAACGGCTACCGTGAAATATTAACGGAAAACGGACTTACTCTCAGCGGTATGTCCCCCGACGGAACGCTTGTTGAAACGGTTGAACTTTCCGACCGCCCGTTTTTCGTCGGAGTTCAGTATCACCCCGAATTTAAGTCCCGCCCGAACAAACCTCATCCGCTTTTCCTCGGCTTTATCGGCGCGGCTTTTGAAAACGCAAAATCCAGTAACGAATAATTATGAAATAAAAAACAGCTGTCATTTTTTTACGGACAGCTGTTTTTGTTTAAATATGCATTGACAACCGTAAAATAATATGATATTATAACTAAAATCCCCCCATAACAGGAGAATTATTATGACAAACAAAGAACGTGTACTGAAAACTCTTTCATTCGAAAAAACCGACCGCATTCCGTTTGCCGTATTAAACGGTCAGATGTGGATTGCCGCACGCAATAACCTCACCATGAAGGGGCTTCTCGAGCTTCCCGACGCAGGCGCGCGTCTTCTTGTAGACGCTTACAACGAAATCGGCACTGAAATCATGACCTCCGGCTGTGCCGCGGCATGGCCCATGATAGCCGTTATGGGCGGCAAAGTTGAAATGGACGCTCTTGCTGCGGAAATTCTCTCCCGTCCGCTCTCCTCTCTTGAAGATATAAACAAATACGATATAAACAAAGTCATTGCCGAAATGAGGCAGGACTATTACTATCAGCGCACACTTGTCCAGCTGCGCGAGATGAGAAATATCGTCGGAGACGAAACAATGATAGGCGGCGGATTTTTCGGACCGTTTACAATGGCTGCGCAGATGCTCGGCGTTGAAGATTTTATGGTAGAGCTTCTTGACGGCGAAGAGAAAGACGTTCATAAAGTTGTAGATTTTGCCGCCGAAATAGTAATCGCATATCTTGAAGACCTCGTTGAAAACGGTCTTGACCTTATTACAGTGCCCGAACCTGCCGCATCGGGCGACCTTATCAGACCCGACGATTTCATTAAATACGTTCTTCCCGCAGATATAAAAGTAAAAGAACGTCTTGCCGAAAAATGCCCGAGTTATCTTATCCATATCTGCGGCAAAACAGACAAGCTCGTAAGCATCATAGCCGAAACGGGTATGAGCGTGTTCTCAGTTGACTCTATCGATATGGTAAAAGCCCAGCAGGACTCCGCAGGCCGCTGCGCTCTTTTCGGAAACCTCAGCCCCGCCCTCGTTCTCGGCAATGAAAATGCTGACACAGTATATGAACTGAGCAAAAAGCTATGCTCTGATATGAAGCCCTTCGGAGGATTCATCCTCGCCCCGGGCTGTGACCTTGCGCCGAATATCCCGCTTGAAAACCTTCAGGCAATGGCAAGAGCCGCAAAAGAATCGTAAAAAAAAACGGTCTGTCAAATAAACAGACCGTTTTTTTGTGTAATTATTGCAATCTTTAAAGAGATATTATTTCTTTACAAGCACGTAAACCTCGTTGTCAAGGGGTAAAGTAAGCTCGTTACCGTTGAGAGTGCAGTCAACTGTTTGGCCTTCTGAGGTAATGGAAACGGTGTTGCCGTTCTGTGTCCAAGTTGCTTCTGCAGGGTCTTCTCCGCCCGTTGTTATAACAGCGGTTCCGTCAGCTTTTAACTCAATTACCATGAATTCCTCAAACGAATCGATTCCAAGAATTTCGAGTAGTTCTTCAGCGGTGAAAGACGTTCCGAATATCTCTCCGAATCCTTCCTCAATCGACAAGCCGTTAACTGTTTTAAGCACGTATTTGCCCGCCGCGGAAGAACCTCCGCCTGCGCATCCGGTGATTATTGCAATTACAAACAGACAAACAACGGCAATTGCTGCAATACGTTTCATTTTTCATTCTCCATTTCATATTTATTTCGTTTTTTTACATAACGGCATTTCCGTATGCATTTTCTGTTAATAATAATACAGTATTTTCAGCCGAAAATCAAGTACAATTATATGAACTATTAAAAAAACAGTCTCTGTCACGCAATTTAGCGGAAAATTGTTAAATAATTGTGAAGTTCCGCTTCGTTGTTGATTGTATCAGTGGCATGTGTTATAATAAACCATAAAATAATCTTAAAAAGAAAAAAACGGGGTTGAAGATATGCATAAGCAGTTTGAACGGTTTGATATGACGGCGCCGCCCGTCCGCACAAAATGGTATTTAAGGCCCATTACAATTCTTATCAGTCTGCCTGACCTGATGCGCCACAAAGTAATACTTAAAAAAATCGGCACGGAAGGGCTTAAACCTCCGTATATCCTTCTTTGCAACCATAACGCCTTTTTCGATTTCAAGGTTGCCACAAAGGCAATCTGGCCGTCAAGGGCAAATTACGTTGTTGCCATAGACGGATTTATCGGGCGTGAAAAGCTGCTTCGCGACGTGGGATGCATCTGCAAGAGAAAATTCACAAACGATATAACGCTTGTAAAACAGCTTCAGCGCACGGTTAAAAACGGCGACATAGTCGTTCTTTATCCCGAGGCGAGATACTCTCTTTGCGGCACCACCGCCGTTTTGCCCGAATCTCTCGGTAAACTCTGCAAACTGATGAAAGTTCCCGTAGTATCTCTTGTCTGCCACGGGCACCACATAAATTCACCTTTCTGGAATCTCCACGACAGGGGAGTAAAGCCCACCGAAGCGGAAATGACTCTTCTTTTCAGCCCCGAAGAGTTGAAAACCGCCTCCGTAGACGAAATAAATCAAAAAATAGTCGATGCTTTTCAGTATGACGATTTCAAATGGCTGAAAGACAGGGGAATTCGCATAACATACAAAAAAAGAGCCGAAGGACTTCACAAAGTTCTCTATCAGTGCCCTTCATGCGGCACTGAATTTAAAATGGCATCCGAGGGAGACACTCTTTTCTGCAAAGCGTGCGGCAAAAAATGGGTAATGAACGAGCTTTGCGAGCTTAAAGCCGAAAAAGGCGAAACCGAGTTTTCGCATATTCCCGACTGGTACGAATGGGAACGCGAAAACGTTAAAAGAGAGGTTGAAGCGGGTACTTATTCAAGCGGCAACCTTGCCGTAAAAGTAAACTCTCTTCCGAACGCCAGGCGTTTTATTACGCTGGGCGAAGGCACTCTCGTTCACGATATGAACGGTTTTCACGTAAACGGCACGGACGTTGACGGAGATCCGTTTGAAATGGAAAAACCCGTTCCTTCGCTTTATTCCTGCCATATCGAATACGAGTATCTCGGCAAATACGGCGACTGCGTAGATCTCAACACTCTTGAAGACACCTGGTATATTTACCCTCAGGGTGAAGACTTCTCGGTAACTAAAATGGCTCTTGCCACGGAAGAGCTTTATTTCGCATACAGAAGATCAATCGGTAAACCCGGCAAACCCGGTCTTGCATAAATATTCTGAAAAACTGCAGAATTTCACCTTGCGAAAGGACCACGGAAATGGAAAAACCGAATTTAGTTTTTATTCTTTCCGACGACCAGGGCGCATGGGCGCTCGGCCGCGAAACTCCCGAAATAATAACCCCCAATCTTGACCGCCTTGCAGGAGAGGGAACGTATTTTAAAAACTTTTTTTGCGCGTCTCCCGTCTGCTCGCCCGCAAGATGCAGTCTTGTTACGGGCAGAATGCCTTCAGCGCACGGCGTTCACGACTGGCTCAGCGGCGGCAACGTTTCGCGCGATTCTCTTCCCGAAGAGCTGAAAAACCGGTATTCTTCCGATATTTGCGCGGCGGACTATCTTTACGGAATACCCTCCTGTTTTGACGTTTTACGCGAAGCGGGCTACCGTATGGGGTTTGTCGGTAAATGGCATATGGGCGACAGCCTGAAAAAAAGAGAGGGCTTTGACGAGTGGACGGTCCTTTTAAGCGGCGGCTGCGAATATATTCACCCCGACGTATGCATAGACGGCGTTCCGCAGTATCTCAACCGGTACGTCACAGACTTTTTTACCGAACGCGCGGTGAAATTTATAGACAGTCATCCCAAAGAACCTTTTTCCCTTCATCTGCACTATACAGCCCCGCACATGCCGTGGGCGCACGGACAGCACCGCAAAGATATTCTTGAACTATACGACAACTGCCGCTTTAACTGTCATCCTTTTCACGAGCTTCACCCCGACCAGATAGCAATGTCCGAAGCAGGGGATACCGACGAAAAACGGAAATATCTCCTCAAAGGGTATTACGCCGCAATAACGGCTATGGACGAGGGCGTCGGCAAAGTAATGGATGCGCTTTACCGCAACGGACTTTCGGAAAACACCGTCGTCGTCTTTTCGGGAGACAACGGCATGAATCTCGGTCAGCACGGTATATGGGGCAAGGGCAACGGCACGTATCCGCAAAATATGTACGACTCATCCGTGAAAATTCCGTTTATCGTCTGGGGTCCGCGGTTTTTCCGCTCCGGCGCGGAGGTCGAAAACCTTATAAGCCACTGCGACGTCCTCCCCACGCTGAGAGACTTTTTCGGACTGCCTCAGCATCTTTCTTCGGACGATAAAATACCCGGCGAATCATTTTTGGCGGAGCTTACGGACGGACGCGGAGATACCGAACGCAAAATCTGTATAATGGACGAATACGGCCCCGTAAGAATGATACGTTCGCGCCGTTACAAATACGTTCACGAAGGTATTTTAGGCAAACATCAGCTTTACGATATGCAGGCAGATTCGGAGGAAAATATCAATCTTTTCGGAAATCCCGCATACGCGGATATACAAAAATCACTTGCGGACGAGCTTGAAAAAACGTTTTCCGAATATACTTTGCCTCCGTTTGACGGCGCAAAAACAAATCCGACAGGCAGCGGACAGACAGGACCGATACTTCGCGAAGGAGATCAGGTCTTCAACCGCGAAATCACCCTTTACCGCGATATCAAAAGATAAAAAAACGGCCTCCCGTAAAAATACGGGAGGCGTCGGTTTTTTAAGAGATGTTATCTGTACATAGACAGCATGCTGGCAATGAACACAACGTAAAGGATAACTATAATAACTGATGCCGCAACGCCGAAAATAAAGCCCGTAAGCGCGCCCATGCCGCACGATTTTGCTTTAAGCGGAGTCTGATCTTTAAATACAAGGTAAAGAACCAGACCGATTACCGGGAAAAAGAATCCCAGAATCGCCAATCCCGCGGAAGGAGAGTCAGGAGTGGTGTACTGAGCGGGGTAGGGGTTTGCAGCTCCGCACTTAGGGCAAAACTGCGATCCGGCGGGGATCGTTTCACCGCATGAAGAGCAGAATGTCGGTGCGGAAACAGTGTTTGTGTTCGTATTTTTGTTTTTTGAAACAAGAATAACGATACATACAATCCAGGCAACAAAAAGAATTAACAGAGCAATTACAATAGGAATAATCATTAAAGAAGAAGTCGACATAATAAAGTCCCCTTTTCTGTTTTTAATTGTTTATATCCGGTATTATAATACATATCCGCCGAAATGTCAAGAATAACAGCGAAAAAATCTCATATCTCCCTGATATGTCTGTTAAACAGCATCATCAGTGCGGTACCGGCAAATCCTGCGGAACAGAAAACGAGCAGCGCAGTGCATCCGAGAGACGATATTATCACTCCCGCAAGCACGGACGCCAGAGGAATCATTCCCTGCGAACCTATGCTTATTATGCTGGTTACCTTGCTTAATTTGTCCTTGTCAACAATACGCATGAGAACGGTGCTTAACGGGATGTTGATGAGCGAAAGGAAAAATCCCATCATAAGTCCGCCTGCGCAAAGGACAATCAGAAACGCATTTATTGAAATTCCCATACTTACAAGTATATGGTATCCTGCGGTCAGCGCTATCATTAAAACCGCATAAATACAGAGTTTTTTTGCGGTTGAAAAGCCGCATTTTTCTTTTTGCGGAAGTGCGCTCATTACAGCCGCGCCCAAAAGCGAGCTTATACCGAAAAATACGCTGACAACAGAGGACCAGAGCTCGGGCGTGAGCAGATTGTCAAACAGATACGACGGAGCGGACGCAAGATCCGTTTTTATGAAATACGGAATAAAATTCCCCGTAACGGGCGCAATGAAAAAGTTTATGAAAAGCACTGCGAAAGTCATGGCGAGAATCGCCTTTTTCGTACGAAGATAATCAATGCCGTCTTTCATGTCGGCAAAGGCAACTTTAAGCGTAAGCCGTTCTTCCGGCGGGGTGAAATCGTAATGTATAAACATTTCCGAAATCGCGGATGCAACAAAACTTGCCCCGACAATGAAAAACAGAATATGAATCGGCAGCGCGGAATACAGTATTCCCGCAAGAATTATACCGATAATTCCCTCAAAAGCGTTTTTCATCGAAAAATACGAATTTGCCTGCTGCAGCTTGTCTTCTTCTACAATATGCGGCAAGAGCGCTCCCGATGCGGGCGAGAAAATGCCGCTTACGGCGTTTCCGAGTATGCCGAGAACAAACAGTATTACAATATGCGCCTGCGATTCTCTGAAAACAAGCATAAGAACGGTTGCCGCAATTATCAGCCCGCCTTTCAAGTAGTCGCAGACATACATGATTTTTGCTTTGTCCACCCTGTCACCGAGAACTCCGCCCACCGGCGTGAACACAAGCATCGAAATACCGCAGAGCGCAAGGTAAAGTCCCTGCAAAAACGCATTGTTGTCGCTTATTTCAAGAATGTAAAAACCTACTGCAAAGCTGTAAAGCAGCGCGCCGAGTTCAGACACTATTGCTCCGAGAAACACAAGAAGAAAGTTTTTGTTTTTAAAAACGTTTCCGTTATTGTTTGTCTCTGTATTCATTTTCGTTTATCTCCTCCCACAAAGATTTCAGTCGGGGTTCGTCAAGCATTTTTATAAAGTTTTTAATGCTTTCCGTAGCGGTTGCCCCGAATATGTCCATAGCCATCGTATCTGCGGCAATTTCCGCAAATCGGACTGTTTTAACGCCGTAATCGGGCTTTGCGTCAAATTTTGCCGCAATTGTTCCCGCATTTGTTAAAGAAGCGACCGCTTCGCCGTTCATACCTTTGTTTTGCTGGGCATAAGCAAGTAAAACAAGCATTTCCGCCTTCGTTTTGTCGAGAAAATCAGTTTCCGTATCCGTTCTTATTCCGCTTAAAAACCTGATACCGAATTCCGTTATGTTAAGGCATGAATCCCAGTCTTTTCTCGCGCGGAAAACCAAAACGTATGACATTACAACGTTGACAAGCTTTGACATAATGTCAAAAATCGCATCTGAAAGAAAAGGCATGGCATCGTCGGGATTTTTTTCGTTCATAGCAATGCACAGGCCGATTCTGTCGTTAAATATTCCTCCGGCATTGTTGTTTTTCAGAAGTTCCACCGCGTCGTCCTTTTCGTTTAAAAGAAACATAGCGGTAGCCATCTCCCCGTATATTACCGATTCGTTTATATTCGGGTCTTTGTTCTGAGGCAAAAGAACTATCGATCTCTCCATCAGCGACAGCGCTTTTCTGAAAAGATCTTTTTCGTGAAAAGTGATTCCGAAAAAAAGATAAATTTGCGAGCAGTATATTACAAGCTGAAACGAATTAGGGTATTTTGTCAGTGCTTTTTCCGCCTCGTCAAGCAGTGCAGGGTCAAGCGTTTTTCTGTATTCTTCAAGCCGTTCGATCGTTGCTGAAATACGGCTGTCATAAAGCTGATACCCTAAAAGCACGTCTACCGACGTATCAAAAAGATCCGCCATTTCGATAATAAGGTCAAGCTCCGGCTGCGACAAGCCCGACTCCCATTTATAAACCGCTCCTACCGTTACACCGAGAATTTCCGCAAGTTTTTCCTGCGTCATTTTCCGTTCCTTTCGAAAATTCCGTATGTTCTGAGACAGTGCAATTCCCACCGTTATTCCCCCTGTTTTGTCCTTGTACTGTTATTATATCACATTTTTATCGAAAATGGAAGATACTTTCAATACTGTTTAGAATATTTTTTTTATACCTGCAGTATGAGTTTTGCGATTTCGGATAGATTTTTCTTTGAAAACGGGCTTAAAACGTAAAAATAAAAGACAGGTATAACCGTATACGTCATACCTGTCTTTTTTCCGCCGGACGGCGCAGATAATCAGCTTTTCGCGAGCAGGCGGTCTCTTTCTTTTATTGCAACAGTTACGTAAGAATCCGTTTCTTCCGTCAGTCCCCACTCGTTTGTAAGCAAGTCGATAATTCTGTCATATGTTTTTGCCGCATTTGCATAGTCTGCCGTTATTTCATAAATATCGGCAATGCCCGTAAGAGCATCAGTAAATCTCGGGCGCTTTTTGTCTGTTTCAAAAGCGCG
>CAMZEM010000048.1 GCA_947305805.1 uncultured Clostridia bacterium
AAGCAGTACCGTCGCTTAAAAAATCGAGACTTCTGTAATTTATTTATTTCACATATTATAAAGGAGATTGACAAATGACAACAATTCCTTCCGACATCGAAATCTCAAAATCCGCAGAGCTTTACCCTATAAAGAAAATTGCCGAAAACGCCGGTTTTACCGAAGATGAAATCATCTATTACGGTCCGTATAAGGCGAAAATCTCGGAAAAGGCAATAAAAGAAAGAAAAAACAGAAACGGCAGACTTGTCCTCGTTACCGCAATAAACCCCACGCCGTTCGGAGAGGGTAAAACAACCACGACAATCGGTTTGGGCGACGCTCTTAACCTTATCGGCAAAAATGCCGCCGTCGCTTTGAGAGAACCTTCTCTCGGCCCCGTTTTCGGACTCAAGGGCGGAGCTACGGGCGGAGGATATTCCCAGGTTGTACCCATGGAGGATATAAACCTTCATTTCACGGGAGATTTTCATGCGATAACTTCCGCAAACAACCTTCTCTGCGCAATGCTCGATAACCATATATATCAGGGAAATGCGCAAAATATCGACCCGAAGCGCGTAATCTTCCGCCGCGTTCTCGATATGAACGACCGCGCGCTCAGAAACATAGTTGTCGGTATGGGCAAACCCACAGACGGCGTTGTCCGTCAGGACGGATTCCAGATAACAGTTGCAAGCGAAGTTATGGCTGTACTCTGTCTTGCCGACGACCTCGCCGATCTGAAAAAACGTCTCGGAAACATTCATATAGCAAACAGATACGACGGTACTCCCGTTTATGCGCGCGATATCGGCGCGGACGGCGCTATGGCGGCGCTTCTCAAAGACGCAATGCTGCCCAATCTCGTTCAGTCAATCGGTCATTCTCCCTGCTTTATCCACGGCGGACCGTTTGCGAATATCGCTCACGGATGCAACTCGGTAAGAGCAACGAGACTTGCCATGGACAGATTTGACTACTGCATAACCGAGGCAGGTTTCGGTTCGGACCTCGGCGCGGAAAAATTTCTGAACATAAAATGCAGAAGACTCGGAACAAGCCCGAAATGCATCGTTCTCGTTGCAACGGTAAGAGCTCTAAAATATAACGGAGGCGTGTCTGCGCAGGAAAAAGCCGTTGAAAATCTCGACGCGCTTTCAAAAGGCATGGACAATTTAAGAAAACATATCGAAAATCTTCGCGGATTCAATATCCCCGTAGTTGTGGCTCTCAACGTTTTCAGCACCGATACCGAAGCGGAAAAGGAAATGGTCAGAAAAGCCTGTGAAGAATGCGGTGCGGAATTCGCGTATTCCTACGCTCACGCGCAGGGAGGCAAAGGCGCGGTTGATCTTGCCGAAAAGGTTGTTGCCGCATGCGAGCTTCCTTCCGAAATAAGATTTACGTACCGCATTGACGATTCAATCGAAAACAAGATAAAAGCTCTTGCCGAAACAATTTACGGCGCAAGCGGAGTTCAGTATACGGCTGCCGCGAAAAAGACAATCGAAGAAATAAACGCTCTCGGCGCATCCTCGCTTCCCATTTGCGTTGCAAAAACACAGTATTCTCTTTCGGACGACCCGAAACTTCTCTGCCGTCCGAAAAACTTCGAGATTACCGTAAGAGACCTTAAACTCAGCTCGGGCGCAGGCTTCATAGTAGTATATCTCGGCGATATCCTCACCATGCCCGGACTTCCGAAAGTACCTGCCGCAAACTCGATAGATATCGATAACGACGGAAACATCGTAGGTCTGTTCTGATTTTCTGAAATGAGCAAAAAAGACGAAAAAACAAACGTCATGCGTGTTCTTGAACAGAACGGCGCGGAGTTCGAGAGCTTTTCGTATTCTCCCGACGGCGCAAACGCGGAGGAAATCGCGAAAATGCTCGGCCAGGATCCGCTTTCGCTTTTCAAAACCCTTGTTGCCGTCGGAAAAAGCAGGGAACATTACGTTTTCATGATTCCTTCGTGCGAAGAGCTCGATTTAAAAAAAGCCGCCGCCGCAACGGGCGAAAAATCCGTGGAAATGATTCCTCAAAAAGAGCTTTTGCCTCTTACGGGTTACGTTCACGGAGGATGTTCCCCGATAGGAATGCGAAAACAGTTCGATACGTTTATCGACGAAACCTCCGATCTTTTTGACAGAATCTGCTTTTCGGGCGGAAAAGTCGGATTTATGGTAAAAATGAAGGTGTCGGATCTGCTCTCCCTGATACCTGTAAAAAAAGCAGATTTAATTAAATAACATTATTTCCCATCAAAAACCGCTTTTTAAAGGCGGTTTTTGTTTTTCTGTCTACTAAATTATTAAATAATATAGTAAATATCCTTTTACGTCTTGACAAAACGCATCAAATGATGTATACTTATAATGATATATTATCGCGTGGTTTTTTGCAGCGTAAATGCATAATCCGTAAACCCTGCGCGGTATATACCGTTTTCAGATTGTCAAAAATAATACTTAATCATAAAAAGGAGGGCTGAAATATGCTCAGACTCGATAATGACAACGGCATAATCGCAGTTGACGACACGGTTCTTTCAAACATCGTTTCCATAGCCGCGGGAAACTGCTTCGGTATTTCCGGAATGACCGCAAAAAACGTGACGGAGGAATTCTGGGAGCTCGTTAACAGAGACCCGAGCGACAAGGGAATATCCGTGCGCTGTTCAGATAACAAGATTGAAGTGGATCTTCACATCATGGTCCTTTACGGCATAAATATACCCGCAATCACGGACAGCATAACGCATAAAATAACCTATACTCTCGAAGAGATGACGGGTTTTGAGGTAAGCGCGGTCAATATTTATGTTGACTCGGTAACAAAATAACAGAATTCTGATAAGAGGTTTGCTTTAATAATGATAAACGGACAGATTTTTCGCGATATGGTGCTATCCGCCGCCAATGCGATAGATAACGAAAAAGAAAAAATAAACAGCCTTAACGTTTTTCCCGTACCCGACGGCGACACCGGCATCAACATGAGTCTTACAATGCAGTCCGCAAAAAAGAATCTTGCGTCTTTTGACGGAGATCTTTCCCACTGCGCCGATCTTGTTGCGTCATCGCTTCTGCGCGGCGCAAGAGGAAACTCCGGAGTTATTCTTTCTCTTTTCTTCAGAGGAATGGCAAAAGAGCTCAAAGGACTTTCCGAGGCGGGAACCGCCGAGATGGCGCGTTCTTTCAAAAACGGCGTTGATTCCGCTTACAAAGCGGTCCGTCATCCCACCGAGGGCACAATTTTAACCGTTATGCGTCTTTCTGCGGATGCCGCGCTCGAAAATGCGGAAACAAACGAAGATATGCTTGCTTTTTTTGAATGCGTTCTTGCAACTGCGGAGGATGCGCTTGCAAAAACACCCGAACTCCTTCCCGTTTTAAAACAGGCAAAAGTTGTTGATGCGGGCGGAAAAGGATTTATTACTATTTTCGGCGGCATGTTATCCGTTCTTCGCGGCGACGGAATAGTCAGCCAGATTCAGAGCGGTGAAAAAACCGAGCAGGCGGCATCTTTTGATGAATTTAAAACGGAAGACATCAAATTCTCATACTGCACCGAATGCATAGTTGAAAAGAAAAAAGATATTACCGATGCGGATATCGACGCTTTTTCCAAAGTTGTCGGCACCGCGGGCGACAGCGACGTTTTTGTTGACGACACGGAAATAATCAAAATTCACGTTCATACAAACGATCCCGGAAAAGTTCTTTCCGCGGCATTGCAGTGCGGACCGCTCATTACGATTAAAGTTGAAAACATGAAGCTTCAGCATACAAACGTAATCGAAAAACAGGCCGCCGAAAGCGAAAAAGAAGTGATTGCGGCTCCCGAAAAGAAGTACGGCTTTGTTTCCGTTGCGGCGGGCGAAGGCCTTTGCAGCGTTTTCCGCGATCTCGGCGCCGACGTGATAGTCGAAGGCGGACAGACCATGAATCCGTCTACCGAAGATATTATTTCCGCAATCAACAGAACACCGAGCGAAACGGTATATGTTCTTCCCAACAATAAAAACATCTATATGGCTGCAAAACAGGCTGCGGAGATAATCGAAGACAAATCCGTTGTAGTTATACGCACCAAATCCGTGCCTCAGGGCATCGCGGCAATGCTCGCTTTTGACGAGAGCTCGGATGTTGACGAAAACACAAAGAATATGATTGATGCAAAGGACCGCATACTTACCGCCAGCATTACTTTTGCGGCGCGCGATTCGGTATTTGAAAACAATCAGATTCGCGAAGGGCAGCATCTCGGCCTTGTTAACGGAGAAGTAAAATACGTTGAAAACAGCTGCGGCGACTGTATGGACAGAATTGCGGATGATCTTGCCGGATATTCCTGCATAACCGTTTTTTACGGCTCGGACGTAAAAGAAGACGAAGCTGAGGAGATTTGCGGTCACATCAGAGCAAAACTTCCCGAAGATACCGAAATAATTCTTGTAAACGGCGGACAGCCGGTGTATTACTATCTCATTTCTGCAGAATAACAAACCCGTAAACGGAAAATAATATGAAAAAGCTTCTCGTAATTCTACTTCTGCTGTTTTGCGCGGTTTTCTGCGCATCCTGCGCACAGACAAATATAGAAGACCTCATCGCTCTTCCCGAAACGGATACGCTTGAACAGCGTATACACGAAAAACTTCTCGAAGAGGAAGCCGATGATGTCTCTCTCGTTTTTGCGCTCAGAGGGCAGACGCAGAATCCGATAAGCTTTTTTGACATAGACGGAGACGGGAGCGAGGAGATAATCGTTTTATACAGAAGCTTTAAAGCTCATCCGAGTTCGGGCGATACGGCAAATATCCGTATTTTTTCCGAAAAAAACGGAACAATAACATCTCTTTTCGATATAGTCGGAGCAGGCAGCGGAATAGACAAGATAGAGTTTACCGATTTTAACGGCGACGGAATTTCGGAGCTTGCCGTTGGATATATCGCGGCATACGATTCATCCAAAATGCTATACGTATACGAATTCGATTTTGTAAACAAACGCGCCGACAGCAGCGTAACAAGGAGATACACGGAGTTTGTCATTACCGATCTGAGCGGCGACGGCAACAGCGATCTTGTTTCCGCTACTTACAAATCTCTCGACAGCGTGGCGTATGCAAGTTTCTTCAATTACGATCCGTTTGAGAAATGTGTAAAGGAATCAAGCATTACAGCAACGCTTTCATACAGTCTTGAACCGTTCAGCATGATCCCGTTTACCGCCGGCAACGGTAAAAATGCGGTAATTATAACATCGCGCTACGGAACAATGCTCTCAACAAACGAAATACTTGTCTGGAACGGGCAGAAAAATCAGATAGAGAATATCTCACGCGATGTGTCCGCGGCAAGAAAGCAGATTGCGTATATGAAAACGGACTACTGCTCTCTCGGGGAATATATTCCGACCGATATAGACGGAGACGGAAATCTTGAAATACCGATATGCCGTTTCTTTGACGAGGATGCCGCTTCAAGAGCCCTTACAAGCTGGCAGGAGGCGCTGCTTTATCCGTATACATGGTATACATTTACGGGCGAGGAGCTTTCGGAGGATTTTACGTCCTATATAAACAGCGAACGCAGCTATCTCTTCGTTTTGCGTAACGAAGAGGCGTATACGGATATCAAAGCGTACCTTAATTACAATAACGACCTTTATTTTTACTATGTGCCCGATGAAAGCTATACTTTCCCGGTTTTCGGCGTAGACCACAGAACTCTTCTTTTCAGCGTTCAGAGCTCTTCTTCCGCGCCGCAGTTTGACGAAAATCACTTTTTTCTTTATTATTCCGAAGTTACGGGCGAATACTTTACTCTCGTAAAAGCGGATATTCCCGAGGATTTGAAGCAGTTTATGCCGTCTTCGGATATACTTGTTAATTCATTCAGACCGGCAACGGTTACTGTCGGACATTGAAAGGAGGCATATTCCCGTGAAAAAAATACTAATTCTTGAAGATGAAATGTCCATAAGAGATTTTATCGTATTCAATTTCAAAAGAGCAGGGTATGAGGTTTTTGAAGCAGGAAGCGGCAACGAGGCGCTTTCGGTTTTTGCCGCAAACCCCGATATTACGCTTGCTGTTCTTGACGTAATGCTGCCCGATATAGACGGGTTTGAAGTTTGCAGAAAACTGCGCGCGCAGAACAGGACCATGGGAATTATTATGCTTTCCGCAAAAGATCTTGACGAAGACGTCCTTTCCGGATTTATTTCCGGCGCAGACGATTATGTTAAAAAACCCGTCAGCGCATCGGTCCTTGTTGCGAAAGTGGATGCCCTTTACAGACGAATTTCCGCCGCGCATACCCAGCAGCCGCCCGTTCAGCCCAAGGCATCGGAAGTTTTTGCGCTTGACGACAAAAAACGCACAGCAACAAAAAACGGTCAGCCGCTCGATCTTACCCCCAACGAATTCAGCATCTTAAAGTATTTTATCGAACATCCCGACGTTGTTGTAACCCGCGACGACATTTTGCAGGCGGTATGGGGCTACAATTTCAACGGAGATGCGGATATAGTAAACGTTAATATCACACGATTAAGAAAGAAAATAGAGGATAAGCCCTCAAAACCCGATTTTCTGCAGACTTCCTGGGGTAAGGGTTATATCTGGAAAACTACAGAACAATGAGATTCTTTCACGCAGACATCACGTTCCGCTGGTTCAGATCCGTTTTTTCGTTTGTTCTGCTTCTTCTTGCCGCGGTTGAGCTTGTTATTCTGTTTTTTATCAACAGCTCTCTTTACAGCAATGTTGAAACGTATCTTGACAGAAGAAACGAAATCAATACCGGCCTTTTCGGAACGCTGATAAGGGAAAATCAGAACGATATTTACAAAGCCGCCAATTCCTTTATGAACTCTGTAAGGAACGACGGCAACGTCCGTTTTGAAATTTACGACAAAGAGGGCAGAAATTTTCTTTCCTCTGACGGATTTACCTCCCGCACCGTTTACGACGTTTCGCTCGCAAAAGGCGAAAAGGTTATAACAAACGATGAAAACACGGGCGAACGGCTTATGATACTGAACGCTCCGCTCAGAAACAGCGGCGGTTCGGTCTGCGGTTCGATAAAATACATAGTTTCGCTCGAAAACGTTTTCAATCTGCAGATCGTCTATACCGCGGTGTCGCTTGCGGCGGTTATATTCGTTGCTTTTCTCGTTTTTCTTTCGGGACAGTATTTTATACAGTCGATCGTAAAACCCGTAAACACCATCATCGATTCCGCGCAGCGTATAGCAAAGGGCGACTTTTCAATCCGGACTCAGAAAAAATACGACGACGAAATAGGCAAACTCTCCGATGCGATAAACAATATGGCTCAGGAGCTTTCGAAAATCGATATGCTCAAAAACGAGTTTATCTCGTCTGTTTCACACGAACTCCGAACGCCGCTCACCGCAATCAGGGGCTGGAACGAAACGATTTCAACGTGCGATCCCGAAACGGACGGCGAAGTTATAAAAAAAGGCCTTTCCGTTATCGATGCCGAAACCGACCGTCTGGGCAGAATGATTGAAGAGCTTCTTGACTACTCTAAAATTCAGAGCGGAAGATTCACGATATCAAAATCAAAAATCAATCTGTTTACTCTTCTGCTCGATACGCTTGATATATACTCCCAGAAGGCCACGTCTGCGGGCGTTGAAATAGTATACGACACTCCCGCGTTCGAGCCGATAGTCCAGGGCGACCCGAACAGAATAAAACAGGTTTTCATAAACGTTCTTGACAACGCGGTAAAACATTCACCGCAGAACAGCAAGGTGGAAATATACATTCTTAAAGGTGCGGGCTCTTATTCCGTTGTTTTTAAGGACCACGGCAGCGGAATAAAAAAGGAAGAGCTTCCGTTTATAAAAGACAGGTTTTACAAAGGTTCCTCCACCAAACCCGGCTCGGGTCTCGGTCTTTCCATCTGCGACGAAATAATCAATCTTCACGGCGGCACTCTTGATATCGACAGCGCCGAATCGGAAGGCACCACAGTTGCAATAACTCTTCCCGTAACAATGGGCGAACAAAGCAAATCACTGTAAAGGATATAAAAATGAGCAAAACAAAATATGCAAACGTAGGCGGACAGGCGGTTATGGAAGGCATTATGATGCGTTCCCCGAAAAAAACCGTTCTTGCAGTCCGCGCTCCCGATAAATCGATAGTAACGGAAGAAGTAAAATTCACTTCCGTAAGAAAAAAATACAGATTTTTCGCAATTCCCGTCATCAGAGGCGCCGTTGCGTTTGTTGAAAGCCTCGTTCTCGGCTTCAGAACTCTTTCGCGTTCCGCGGAGCTTTCGGGACTTGAGGAAGAAACAAAAGGCAACAAAGCGCTTGAAAGCTTTATGCTGGTAGTTTCCTTCCTGCTCGGTATTCTCATAGCGGTAGGTGTGTTCGTCATGTTGCCCATAGGCGTAAGAATGGGTATTTCGTGGCTTATAGACAGATCAACAAACTGTTTCGGCTACTGGCGCGCGCTTGTTGAGGGCGTTATTAGAATAGGCATATTCGTTCTTTATATTTTCATTGTTTCGAGAATGAAAGAGATAAAAAGGCTTTTTCAGTACCACGGAGCCGAGCATAAGGCAATTTTCTGTTTTGAAGCCGGAAAAGAACTTACCGTTGAAAACGTTAAAGTTCAGTCGCGTCTTCATCCCCGCTGCGGAACGAGCTTTATTCTCATCACCATGCTCGTAGGCATACTCGTTTATTCATTCATCGCTTTCGACGGCGTTCTTTACGTTCTTTTAAAGCTTGCGCTTCTTCCCGTTATAGGAGGACTCAGCTTTGAAATAATACAGCTTGCGGGTAAATACGATAATTTCTGCACAAGAATAGTCAGCGCGCCCGGCAAATGGATGCAGATGCTTACAACAAGAGATCCCGAAGATGATCAGATAGAAGTTGCAATCGCCGCGCTTAAAGCCTCGCTTACCGATGACGGCGAAAATCTCGACGTCGCGGCGGCTTACAGCTCAGAAGAAAATGTTAAATAATCTTCTCGCAAAGCTGAAAGAGGCGGGAGTTGACTGCGCCGAGGCAACGCTTGACGTCCTTTGCGCGTTCGTAAAAAAAACGGATTATCCTTCCGTGCGTTTGTCGCGCATAACAGGCTCGCTTCATTTTACAGACAGCGAAAAAGAAGAACTGTATACCCTTGTTTCCGCGCGCTGCGGCGGCGAACCGCTTGAATACATAACGGGCGAACGCGAATTTTACGGTTTACTTTTTAAATGCGCAAAAAACGTGCTTATTCCGAGAAGCGATACCGAGATTCTCGTTGACACCGCGCTTGAATTTTTAAAAGACCGCGACACGCTTCTCGATCTTTGCACGGGAACGGGCTGCGTGGGCATTTCAATCGCAAAAACAAAAAGAATAAAAGCCGTTCTGGCTGATATAAGCAAAGACGCGCTTAAATGCGCAAAAGAAAATGCGGAGAGACTGCTTCCGCACGGATCCGCCGAAGTGATTTGCCACGATGTTTTTTGCGATATTCCCGAAGGACCTTTTGATGCAATCACCGCAAATCCGCCGTATATAACCGCGGAAGAGATGAAAACGCTTCCCGCAGACGTAAAAAACGAACCGTCTCTCGCGCTTTTCGGGGGAGAGGACGGGCTTGACTTTTACCGTGTTATTGCGGCACGTTACAGGCAGTTTATAAAAAGCGGAGGACGCATTTTTTTCGAAGTCGGGGCAAAGCAGAGCGAAAGCGTTTCGGAAATACTTGAAAAAAACGGATACTCCGATATTGAAACAAGAAAAGACTACGGCAATAACAACAGGGTGGTTTTCGCCCGAAACAAGAAATAATCAGTAAAGGAAAATAATATGAAAGTTGCTCTGATATTCGGCGGCAAATCGTCGGAACACGAAGTCTCGTGTCTTTCCGCGGCATCGATACTTGACAATATAAAAGGACACGAGGTATTCCCGTTCGGAATTAAAAAAAACGGCGAGTGGTTTTACACAGAGGCATCGGTTGACGACGTCCGTTCGGGAAGATGGACAGAGCTTGAAAAAACTCCCGTAACAATTGATCTTGATAATAAAAAATTTGTCTGCGGCGGAAAACCGCTGGATATCGACGTCTGTTTCCCGATTGTTCACGGCAGAAACGGAGAGGACGGAAGGCTGCAGGGGCTTCTTGAAATGCTCGGCATAAAATACGCCGGTTCGGGAGTTCTCGGCTCTGCCGTCTGTATGGATAAAATAACGGCAAACAGGCTTTTTGAGTCTGCCGGAATACGCCGCGCAAAGTGGTTTCCCGTAATAAAAGGCGTTAACGACAGCATTGAATCCGTTAAAAAAGAAGCGGAAAAGCTCGGATACCCGATATTCGTAAAGCCCTCAAACGCAGGATCTTCGGTTGGAATAACAAAGTGCTTCAACGAAACGCAGCTTGAAAAAGCGCTTGAAACCGCATTTGCAAACGACACGCGCGCGGTGGTTGAAAAAAGCATTGAAGACCCGCTTGAAATCGAAGTTGCCGTTATGGGCAACGAAAACCCGATCGCTTCAAAGACGGGACGTATAATATCTTCAAACGATCAGATTTACGATTACGACGCAAAATACATAAGCGGAACGTCACAGACGCTCGTTCCGTCCGGAATTCCCGAAGAGCTTGAAAACGAGGTAAGAAAAACCGCGCTTAAAGCTTATCTTTACTGCGGTTGCAGAGGATTTGCCCGGGTAGACTTTCTTATAAGCAGAGACGGAGAAATAAACATAAACGAAATAAACACTTTGCCCGGTTTTACAAGCATAAGCATGTTTCCCGCTCTTTTTATTGCGGGAGGAATGACTTATTCGGAGCTTATAGACAAACTTATAGAATACGCACTTAACTGATTTTTTTGAAAGGACGGAAGGATATGCGGTTTTTCGATTTCTGCTCCGGTATCGGCGGAGGACGGATAGCTCTTGAAGCGGCGGGACATACCTGCGTGGGCTATTGCGAAAAAGACAGAACCGCCGACGTGATTTTTTCGTATCTTACGGGCGACTGCCGCGGTTTCGGTGATATTATGCTTGTCGATCCCTCCCGTCTTCCCGATTTTGATATTATGCTCGCGGGTTTTCCGTATAAAAACTTCTCCGCTTCGGGAAAACGTGACGGGTTTAACGATAACAAAGCTCACGTTATTACCGCTCTCACGGGTATTCTTTCCGTAAAAAGACCTTCGTTTTTCATATTCGAAAACGACAGGGGATTTTTATCCTACAACGGCGGCAGAGCATTCAGAACAGTCTGCGGCGCGCTGGAAAACGCAGGATACGACGTTTTTACGAGTATTCTCAATTCGTCGGATTACGGCATACCTCACAACAGAGAAAGGGTTTATCTTGTCGGCGCTCCGAAAGGCTCGTGGAAAAACGGCTTTATCTG
>CAMZEM010000049.1 GCA_947305805.1 uncultured Clostridia bacterium
GAAATAGACACCGCTCTCATCACGGAGCTTTGCAAACTGCGTCCGGTGTGATCACGGCATATTATCTTCAAGCGTTTCTATACATTCGTCGGAATAAAAGTCTCCCCGTTTTATATGCTTCATTTCGTGCTTCAACGCCCTGTCCTGCGCGGATGCGGAAAGATTCGAGTTTATATATACGTTAAAGTCTCCGTTTTCGTCCCTTACCGTTACGCCGTAAACGGTTGACGGAAGCTTTAAAAGTCTAACGTGTATGTCGTCCATATTAAAACTGTTTGAGCGCCTCTATTATTTTTATCGCTTTTTCTATATCTTCCTTGCTTGCGCTTTTGGATACTGAAAACAGCATTCTCATTTCGGGGCGTGTGTGAAGCATATTGCGCAGAGATATTATCTCTTCGTCAAAACGGGCGTTGTTTTTAAGAGTATTTCCGCTGTTGTAACCGATGTCGATATCGTCGTTTACAAGTTCTTCGATTGAGACCGAGAAAAAGTCCGCAATTTTGCGTATCATGGCAAAGTTCGGCTCGCGGTTTGCGGTTTCCCACATTGCAATTGTGCTCAGAGCAACTCCGAGCGCGTCGGCAAGCTCACGCTGTCTCATTCCCTTCATTTTTCTCAGAGTGCGAAGCTTCATATTAAATGACATTTTTCCCGTTCCCTTCATAAAAGACATTTGTTTATGTGATAATTATATCTCACAATGTGTGATTTGTCAAGGGGGTATTTGAATATTTTGACTAAAAATTTTGAAGAAAAAACCGCCGGCGCGGCCCTGTCCGCAAAAGACGCCGAAAAAAGAACCTGCGTAAAGCTGATACGGAAGTATTACGGTGAA
This sequence comes from uncultured Clostridia bacterium, assembly GCA_947305805.1. Taxonomy (GTDB): domain Bacteria; phylum Bacillota; class Clostridia; order Oscillospirales; family UBA644; genus HGM12619. Next base: position 839 of record CAMZEM010000049.1, read on the forward strand.
AAGACGGGAGGGTATGCGGAAAGAAAAGCGGTTGAAAACGCTGTTTTAAAAATCGAATGCGGGAAAGGCGCGGTAAAAGGGGAGATCGACGGAATATTTGCTTATTTGTTCGAAAACGGGCGCAGAAATGTAAACTCGGTTGCAATCGAACGCTGGTTTTCTCCGTCTTCGGTATACAGAAGACTCGACGTTTTTTGCGAAACGGTAAAAAAGGAGCTCGGAGAAATGAAAAAATATACGGCTGTAACCGTTTTGCGGTATTGACAAAACCCCCTTAACGGGTTATAATCAAAAAAAACGGAAAGGTCTGATAATATGTTGAATGTCGCAATGCTTTCACGCTGGCACGTTCATGCCGACGGTTATGCAGATACGCTTAAAAAAACGGGTAAGGTGAATATTTCCGCGGTATGGGACGAAAACCACGCGCGCGGAGAGGAATGGGCAAAAACGCTCGGCGCTCCTTTCATTCCCGATCTTGACGCGCTTCTTGCGCGAAAAGACGTTGACGCCGTATGCTGCTGCACGCCAACAACAATGCACAGGGAAGTGATTGTAAAAGCCGCAGAGGCGGGAAAGCATATTTTCACTGAAAAAGCAATGGCAACAACCGTTGAGGACTGCATTGCAATCTCCGATGCGGTAAAGAAAAACGGCGTGCTGTTTATGCTTTCTTTTCCGCATAAAGGCAGACCCGACGTTCAGTTTATAAAAAGATGCATAGACAACGGCGATTTCGGCGATATCACTCTCGTGCGCGTCCGCAACGCCCATAACGGAATTTCGGGCGGATGGCTGCCGGAATACTGGTTTGACGAAAAAGCGGCGGGCGGAGGAGCGATGATGGACCTCGGATGCCACGGGATGTATCTTCTTTCGATGTTCCTCGGCAAACCGAAAAACTATGCGGCAATTTATTCTTCGCCTTTCGGAACAGCGGTTGACGAAAACGCCGCCGCGCTGATAGAATTTGAAAACGGAGCGACGGGCGTATCCGAAACGTCCTTTGTCTCCTACGGATCTCCGTATATAATAGAAGTTCACGGTACGAAAGGAACGCTTATTTCAACCGACGGCAAGGTGCTTTTCAGAAACGAAAAAACGGCGGAATACCAGAACGGATTTATAACTCCGTCTCTGCCGTCCGCTCTTCCCGAACCGATAAAGATGTTCCCCGATATATGCCTTTCAGGAGGCCCCGTCCCCGAACAGTACTGCACGGAAGCGGGAATCGAGCTTACAAGACTGCTTGAAGAAACGTATAAAGTTAACGCATCAAAGTAAAAATACGGGGCAGGAATACGGCATTCCTGCCCTTTTTGCGCCTTTTTTCGGGCATTCTGTCGGTATATGTCACATTTTATTCAACATTTTACACGCAATACCTCTTGAAAAACCGATTTTTTTGTGATATAATAACTAAGCTAAAAAATACAATTCACCGTATACGGAGAAGTACTCAAGTTGGTGAAGAGGCGCCCCTGCTAAGGGTGTAGGTCGGGAAACCGGCGCAGGAGTTCAAATCTCCTCTTCTCCGCCAGAAAAATCCTCGCGAAAGCGAGGATTTTTCAATAATATTTGACGTTTGATCAACGGCTCATTTTATGCTTTTCGAAACGGATAATGTGAGGGAAGAGTGAATAGTTAAAAAGGAGGAAAAAGTCATGGATGATAAAATAACGGAAATACCCGATCAAAAAAATGAACGGAGCAGAGATCCGTTCACCGTATTCGTAATCATCCTGATTGCTTTATTGCTGATACTGATTATATACGGCGCTGTCTCATCTTCCATGGAATCGAAAAGATATGATAAAATAAAAACTCTCATGGCTTCCGGAGACTATAAGCAGGCGGGCGAACTTCTTAAAAAAACGAATTATCGGGATTCGTCAGGTCTTAAACTTCTTTGTGCAGCGCATCTGGAGTATGAGGGGGGATCGTTATCGCTGGCGCGAAAAAATCTTTATGAAGCCAAGAGCTGGTACAAAGCTTACTCATATTATAATTATACTCCCCCCGAAGATTTCGACGCGTTTATGGACCTTATCGATAAAAAGCAGAGTGAAGCCCGCGCAGCTGCCGCAGAGAGAGAAAGACAGGCACTCGAATACCAGATCAAAAACGGCGTTCCTTTTGAAGGAATGCCGGCATCGAGAATAGGCGACACTATATTGGGTAAGCCGTCAGACAACGTGGTTAAGAGACACCGCTGGAGTTACATCAACTCTAATTTGAAAATAGAATATTATGAATATGTATATTCCTTTTATAATAAAAACGGATACTTAGTGTTTGAAGCCGTCTGCGTCGGCGACACGGTGAGATCGGTGACGGACTACAGAAAAAATCCTGTGGCCCCGTTTGACCCTTCGAAATACAGAGGAAAAATATATGATAATAGTCCCAGCGTTGACGGTTTTTCAAATCCGGAGGATTTTTACGACTGGTATTACGACGACTTTTTTGATTATTATGAAGCGGAAGATTACTATTACAGCCACGGAGGCAGTTGAATAGTGAAGAGTGAATAGGGAATAGGGGGGGCGGAAAACGCCGAACGGAAAGGATTGTAAACGGAGTATAAAATGAAAAAGATTATTATCGGCATTATGGTTTTTATGGCTTTACTTTTTGTTGCGGGATGCGCGGAGGATGATTCGGTGAAAGGCAGTAAAACCGTAGGAAAAGATATTTCAGAGAGCGAAATCGCAGAGTTCATATATACGTATTCAAACATTAACTACAACGCGTTTTATCAGCGTTACTGGTTTACAAACGAAGACGGAAAATATATGTTTTTCCATGAAACGCGCGAAAGGCCGGGAGAATACGGTCCTGCAACCGAGGAAGACGTTGTAAATTCGGGCTTTTTCGACATTTCCGACGAGGTTTGGAACGAGTTTTTAGCCATTATGGACGGCGGAACGGTTAAAATGCGCGAAGATTCCGCGGAGAGCGGAGACAGCGGTCCGTGGATGTATCTTTACAGTACGGGAAAATACGCGCAGTTAACCGAATATTCATTTGAGTCTTACGAAAAACAGGCGGAATTCGAAGACTTCTGCCTCTCCATGTCCGAAAACGGATAGGGCGGGCTTTGAAATGTTTGTCGTTCATCCGTTTGAGCCGTTTTTGGGCAGCGCGCCCAGAATACTTATACTCGGCTCATTCCCGTCCGTAAAATCGCGTGAAACGGGGTTTTATTACGGACACGGGCAAAACAGATTCTGGAAAGTGATCTCGTCCGTCGGAGGTGTGCCCGAGCCGAAGACGGTTGACGAAAAAAAGGCGATGCTCGAAAAACTCGGCATCGCACTGTGGGATACTGTATATTCCTGCGAGATTACGGGCTCAAGCGACAGTTCGATAAAAAACGTCACTGCAAACGATATACGACCGATACTCGCAAAATACGGCATAAAAGCCGTATTTGCAAACGGAAAGACGTCGGGCGCGTATTATGAAAAATACGTTGAACCCGTGTGCGGAATAAAAGCGGCGGTTCTTCCTTCTACCAGCGCCGCAAATGCGGTATTTACAACGGAAAAGCTTGTTAAAGCATATTCCGTGATCAAAGACTTTATCTGAAAATTCCGATTATCGCCGCGGCATAGAAACACACCGTTAAAAACGGGGCGAGCGGATAGCGGACGGACGAAAATTTAACGGTTTCACCGCGTTTTTTTGAAATGATAAAAACGGGAAGGATATAAAAAAGCAATGCGGCAATCTCCGCCGCGGCAAGAATAACGGTTCCGGGAACGATGCCCGCAGCTGCAAAGACGGTTGCAATATATGCGATATGTCCTGCGTCTGCCGCATCGGCTCCCGTTTTTTTTGCGATAAAATTAATAAGAAGCATTATAAGCACGCCGAATATTCCGCCCGAAAAAAACGTTAACAGCTGCCAGGGAGAGCTGTCCTCAAAGCAGACGGCAACGGTTCTCAAAACGGTGCATATTCCGGAAAAAACGAGACCAGCAAGAGGAATAAAACCGTTCAGAGAGTCACAAATTGAAACAGTTACCGCGGACGGTATCATAAATATAAGAAAAAAATCCGCGGGGGAAATGTCCTTAAAAGCAAAGAATATTCCGACAGCAAGTCCGAAAACTGCGCAAAGTATGTATATTACCGGCGATTTTGCCCTTACTGTCGGCAGAGTATCCGATAAAAGCTGTTTTCTGTGAAGTGTGTTGTAAAACGGTACGGACGCCACGGCAATAACCGTGCAGAAAACCGCAACCGCGACAAAAAGTATTTTCGTATATATTTCCGGAAACGGCATTTTTACACCTGTATATAATTCGTTTTGTTTCTGTTATTCAGTATATCACTTTAACGCCGTTTAGTCAATAGAATCTTTACGAAATACTTGACAAAACGTAATCGATGCTGTATAATCACTTAAAAAGCAGCTCAGACGTCTGACTGAATAATACTTTTACGGACGGAACTTATATGAATAACAATATACTTTCAACCATCGGCAACACCCCGATGGTAAGAATAAACCATCTCTCGCCGAATCCTGACGTTGAGATATTCGCAAAGCTCGAAGGTTTCAACCCGACGGGAAGCATAAAAGACAGAATCGCCCTTAAAATGGTTGACCAGGCGGAGGCGGAGGGAAAGCTCAAACCCGGCGATACGATAATAGAGGCAACTTCCGGAAATACGGGAATTGCTCTTGCAATGATAGGCAGAGTGCGCGGATACAAGGTAGAAATAGTAATGAGCGCCGCCGTTTCGGTGGAAAGGCAGAAAATGATAAAAGCTTTCGGCGGCACGGTAATTTTAACCGACCCCACGAAAGGCACGGACGGGGCAATCTGCGAATGCCGCAGAAGAGTCGAGGCGGACCCCGACAGATATTTCCACCCGGATCAGTTCACCAACATATACAATAAAATGGCGCATTACCGCACAACCGCCGAAGAAATCTGGCATCAGATGGAGGGTAAAATAACGCACTTCGTCTCCGCGCTGGGTACGTCGGGTACGATAATGGGCGTCGGTATGGGACTGAAAGAAAACGACCCGAGAATAAAAATAATAGAGGCACAGCCCGTGAAAGGGCATTACATACAGGGGCTTAAAAATATGGAGGAAGCTATCGTTCCGTCCATTTACCGCCCCGAAATGATTGACGAACATATAATGATAGATACCGAAGAGGCGTTTGCGGTTGCAAGACGCATTGTTGCGGAAGAGGGAATATTCGTGGGAATGTCGTCGGGCGCAGCAATGCTTGCGGCAATCGACGTTGCAAAAAGGATAGAAAAGGGCCGCATAGCGGTTATTTTCCCGGACAGAGGCGAAAAGTATCTGAGCACAACGCTTTTCGGAGTTTAATATGGCTGATACGGAAAAGAGGACGAAAACAGTTTCGAATCTGATCGCAGGTGCGGCATATTCGGCGCTTGCGGCAGTCCTCTTTGTTTTTTCTTTCAACAGTCCGCTTTCCGCGCGAAACGGCTTTTCAGGCGATTACGGTATCACGCGTTCGGAAACGGATTTTGCGGCGGAAACGGAAGCCGAAGAGCAAACGTTTTCCGCGGAGGACTATGCCGGAAAGCGTCTTTACTATACGCCTTTCGGAAAAAAATGGCATCTTACGAGAGAATGTCAGTATCTGAGAAACAGCGAAACAATACTTTATACGGATTATGAAGACGCGGTATCGAAAGGGCTTACGCCCTGTTCGAAATGCGGATATCCCGACTCCGTAAAAGACTGAAATAAGGGGGCTTGGTTATGATAAACAACGTAAAAATCACAAAAGGCGCAAGCGACTGGCGTATTTTTCAGCAAAAGGACGGAAAAGCCGTTATTGACCTTGAGGGCGTAAGTATAATAAGCGGCGATGCGGCAACATGGGTAAGAGTTGTAAGAGAAGACGACAAATCCACGGTTGCAGACTGGAAAAAGGCGGAGTATACGGGCCTGACGGAAGACGAAGACGGAACTCCTCTTCATAAATTCAGAATATCTCTCACCGTACCCGCAGGCGGACTTTACAGAATTGATTCCGCCGTCTGGGACAGCGTAAGCCGCATCGAATGGGGATATCAGGGCAATAAGATATACCATATAGGCGTAGGGGATCTTTTCGTTATAACCGGACAGTCGAATTCCGCCGGTTACGGACGCACTCCCATAGCGGATCCTCCCGAATTCGGCGTTCACCTTTGCAGAAACAGCGAGGAATGGACCGTTGCAACGCATCCGTTAAACGACCCCGAAAACACAAAACACCCCGTAAACAGAGAACCGGCAAGCGATCACTCGCCGTATCTTTCTTTCGGCAAAATGATGAAGAAAATACTCGGATATCCCATAGGCCTTATTCAGGAATCGCTCGGCGGCAGTTCGCTTTCGCGCTGGAACACGAGAATAAACGGCGATTTATACAAGAGCATGGTTGAATCTGTAAACAGAATAACCGAAGGCGATATGCACGTTGCGGGTATTCTGTGGTATCAGGGCTGCTCGGACTGCGACGAAAACAGCGCACCGCTTTATTTTGAGAGATTTGAACAGATGGTTGCGGATATGAGACGCGATTTCCGCTCACCCGATCTTCCCGTATACACCGTGCAGATAAACAAGGTTTTAAACGGAGAAAATCTCTGGTGGCCCGTAATCCGCGAAGTGCAGAGAAAAGCGGCGCATGAAATAAAAAACGTATTTATCGTTCCGTCTCTCGATTTGCCGTTAAACGATGCCATACACAACGCCTCTTCGTCGAATATGGTGCTCGGCGAACGTATTGCGCGAGTTGCGCTTGAAGGATATTACGGCAAATTCGCATGCGGCTTTGCTCCCGATATAATCTCTGCGGAATTCCGCGGCGAGATGCTCACGCTTACATTTTGCAACGTTCATCACTATCTTCTCACTCTTGACGTTCCCGCGGCGGAATGCGGATTTTTTGTTGAGGACGAAAAGGGCAGAATCGCTCCGACTTACTATTACGGCGAAGAAAACAGAATTATGCTTAAACTTGAAAGAAAACCCGAAGGAAAAGCAAAAGTATCGTTTGCAAAAACGTGCAATCTTAAATCCGCCCCGCCCATGGATACCGGCAGCGGACTGCCGATAATCGCTTTTGACAACGTGGAGATAGCGTATGTTTCTTAATTCCGAAACAGGCGTATACAGGGGATATAAAAGCGAAAACTTCGTTTTCGAAGGCAGAAACTGCACAGTAGTTTTCCCCGGAAAAGAGCGCGAAGATAAAAAATGGATATGGCGCGCCGAATTTCTCGGAGCGTTCGATTCCGTTGATACCGATATGCTTTCAAAAGGCTATGCGCTCGCATATATTTCCGTAAGCGATATGTACGGCAATCCCGAGTCAATTGAAATAATGAAAAAGTTTCACTGTTTTATGACCGGACACGGATTTTGCGAAAAAACCGTTATTTTCGGGTTCAGCAGGGGCGGACTTTACGCATGCAATTTCGCGCTGAAATACCCCGATGCGGTTGCGGCGCTTTATCTTGACGCTCCAGTGCTTGACATAAAAAGCTGGCCCGGAGGAATGGGGAAAGGCGCAGGGGCGGCACGCGAATTTAAAGAATGCCTTTCGCTTTACGGTCTTGACGAAAATACAGTCTGCGATTTCAGAAAAAATCCTTCGGACAGACTTGAAGAGCTTTGCTCTCTCGGCATTCCCGTTGCGCTCGTTGCGGGCGACAGCGACAGAGTCGTTCCTTACGGAGAAAACGGGGTGCTTCTCGAAAACGTTTACAGAAAAGGCGGAGGGGACCTCCTTTGCATTGTAAAGCCGGGCTGCGACCATCACCCGCACAGTCTTTCCGATCCGTCTCCCGTATCCGCTTTTCTCCGCGCAAGATACTGATATAAATTTGCTTCATAACAACAAAAAACCGCTGAAATCAGCGGTTTTTTCTGTTTTTTATTCTTTTATTGCCTTTAAAAGATTGTCCTTTGCGCGGCGTATATGCTCGGCGGCTTCGTTTTCGGCCCGTACGGAGTCGTGCGCCTCGATTGCCTCGTAAATCTTTCTGTGTTCGTCAACCGACGCCACCGCCCTTCCCGAATATTTCACGGATATTTCGCGCGGTTTTTGTATGTAGTTGTGAAACTGAGAAAGAATCTGCCTGAGCGGACGGCTTCCCGAAGCGGAATACACGGTCTGATGAAACTGCGAGTCGAGATGTCTTATCTGCAGAATATCGTTTTTTCCTACATAAAACTCCTGAAGCTCCACTATATCGCGCAGTTTTTCGAGCTCTTCCGCGGTTATGTTAACTGCCGCCCATCTTGCCGCAATGCCCTCGATTGCCATGCGGATGGTATATATGTCGTCGATATCCTTTTCGGAAATACCTACCACCACCACGCCTTTGTTCGGTACGCTCGTCACAAGGCCTTCAAGTTCAAGCTGACGGAGCGCCTCGCGCACGGGGGTTCTGCTTACTCCGAGCTCTGTTGAAAGCTTTTGCTCGGTAAGACTGTAACCCGGCGGAAAATCTCCGCTTAAAATCGCCTGCTCAATCTCGCGGAAAACCTTCATGTGAAGCGAGCCGGAATCGTCGGAATAAATCCTGTTCATCCTGCCGCACCTCAGTCTTCCGTTTCAAATAGGAAAGGAGCGTATTCCGTGCAGAGCGCGAGCATTTCGCCGTCGCTTATAATCGTCTGTCTGTCTGCGGCGTACTGCGCGTCTATCCATTCCTTCATCTTTGCTATAAACGGCGCTTTCTTGTCTACCTGCTTATCGCCTTTGAGCCTGAAACGTCTGTTTATCCAGAAGGCGATTGCAGCGTGGCCCGAAACGTTTGAAATCGAAACCGCCGCGGGACGGTTGAGTATTTTGTCCGTATTGAAAATATTGTAAATCTCTTCGTCTTTCAGAAGACCGTCGGCGTGAATTCCGGCTCTCGTAACGTTGAAGTCTCTTCCCACAAACGGGGTCATCGGCGGTATTTCGTAGCCGATTTCCTTTTCGTAGTATTCCGCAAGCTCGGTAATAACGGTGGTGTCCATGCCGTCCGTTGTGCCGCGAAGTTCGGCGTATTCCATTACCATTGCTTCAAGCGGAATGTTTCCCGTGCGTTCCCCTATGCCGAAAAGCGAACAGTTTACTGCAGATGCGCCGTAAAGCCAGGCCATCGAGGCGTTTGCAACGGCCTTGTAAAAATCGTTGTGTCCGTGCCATTCAAGCCATTCGGAGGGAACGTCGGAATATGTGCGAAGACCGTACATTATGCCCGAAACGCTTCTCGGAAGCGCAGTGCCTATATACGGAACGCCGTAGCCCATCGTATCGCACGCCCTGATTTTTACGGGAATGCCCGCCTGACGGGACATTTCCATCAGTTCGTTTGCAAACGGGACGACAAAGCCGTAAAAGTCCGCCCTCGTAATATCCTCAAAATGGCATCTCGGGCGAAGACCCGCCTCAAACGCATCGGCAACAACGGCAAGGTATTTATCCATCGCCTGCCGTCTGGTGAGTTTGAGCTTGTTGTATATGTGGTAGTCGGAGCACGAAACGAGAATTCCCGTCTCCTTTATGCCTATGTCCTTAACGAGTTTGAAATCGTTTTTTGAAGCGCGGATCCACGTTGTGATTTCGGGAAATTCATACCCTTTTTCCATGCACTTGTAAAGCGCTTCGCGGTCCTTTTCGCTGTATACGAAAAATTCCGTCTGTCTCAGTATTCCTTTCGGACCGCTGAGACGGTGCATCATATCGAAAATATCGGTAATCTGCTTTACCGTATACGGCGCGCGGGACTGCTGTCCGTCACGGAAAGTCGTATCGGTAATCCAGATGTTTTCGGGCGTCTGCATCGGAACGTGACGGTGGTTGAAAGAGATTTTCGGTATCTCGTTGTAGGGGTATATATCTCTGTAAAGCTCGGGGTTTTTCAGATCCTGAACTTTATATCGGTAAGTTTCTTCTTCAAGAACGTTCGATTTTTTGTTGAGTTCGAGCATTTTTATCACCTTTTCGGTATTTTTGTATGATTGTATACAATTATACAAAAATACCCCTATTTTGTCAATAGGGGTAAATGTGAATTTTTAATGAATAAATATTCGGATTATCTGAAAATACTCTCAGTTTCTATGCAAAATCATATAAAGAATTTCCGTTCGACAAATTCTCTTGCGGGACGGCAGATTGCAAGAAAAATGAGAAATGCGCCTGTGAGCAGAAGGGCGGCCATCGGGTAAAACGACCAGCCGAGCATGTTTCCGTCGCCTAAAACGGTTGCTATGAGATATTCAAGCAGAGGCATAAAAAGTCCGAAAGCCGCAATAGCGCCGCCGAAAATATAAAGTTTGCCTTTTTTTAAGTATCTTAAAAGCGTGATCGCAGCGGTTACTATAACGGCAGTTACGGCAACAACGGGCAGCG
>CAMZEM010000050.1 GCA_947305805.1 uncultured Clostridia bacterium
TGAACAGGAGATAATACAGTGAGAAAGTATAAGGTAGGCATTATCGGAGCAACAGGTATGGTAGGTCAGCGTTTTGCCGTGTTGCTCGAAAATCACCCGTGGTTTGAGGTGTCAGCGCTTGCGGCATCGTCCCGCTCTTCGGGTAAAACTTACGAAAAAGCCGTATCGGAAAGATGGCTTATGTCAACTCCCGTGCCGGAAAATATGAAGAACATTACCGTTCTGGACGCCTCTGCCGATATTAAAAAAATAGCATCATCCGTAGATTTCGTTTTCTGCGCGGTTGATATGAAAAAAGACGAGATTAAAGCTCTCGAAGAGGCGTATGCAAAACATGAATGTCCCGTTATGTCAAATAATTCCGCAAACCGTTTTACGGACGACGTTCCGATGATTATTCCCGAAATCAACCCCGAGCATATGTCTGTTGTCGATGCGCAGAAAAAGCGTTTAGGCACAAAACGCGGGTTTATATCAGTAAAATCCAACTGTTCAATTCAAAGCTACGTTCCCGCGCTCGAACCGCTCAGAAAATTCGGAATTACTAAAATTCTCGCATGCACGTATCAGGCGATTTCAGGCGCCGGAAAGAATTTTGATACATGGCCTGAAATGCGGGACAATCTTATCCCGTATATCGCGGGAGAAGAGGAAAAATCCGAAAAAGAACCGCTTAAAGTCTGGGGAAAAATCGAAGGCAATAAAATAGTCAGCGCAACATCGCCGCTAATTACAACCCAGTGCCTGCGCGTTCCCGTTTCGGACGGACATTTTGCCGCAGTATTTGTCTCGTTTGAGAATAAACCGATGAAAGAGGAGATAATATCACTCTGGCAGAATTACAGCGGTGAACCTCAGCGCTTATCTCTTCCGTCTGCTCCGAAGCAGTTTATACACTATTTTGAAGAGGACAATTATCCTCAGGCAAAACTTCACAGAAACCTCGAAAACGGTATGGCGGTATCTGTCGGAAGACTTCGTGAAGATACGCAATACGATTATAAATTTGTTTCACTTTCCCACAACACTCTCCGCGGAGCGGCAGGCGGAGCAGTTGAAATGGCAGAACTTTACGCCGCAAAAGGCTACTTTGACTGATATCGGAGATTAATTATGAAAAAAACAGTTTTCACAGGCGCAGGCGTTGCAATTGTAACACCGTTCAATAAAGATTTATCCGTCAATTTCAGCAAGCTCGGAGAGCTTATTGAGTATCAGATAGCAAATTCTACTGATGCAATAATAGTTTGCGGAACTACAGGCGAAGCGTCTACTCTTACCGATGATGAGCACCGTGAAGTTATTCGCTTTGCGGTTGAGAAAACCGCGGGACGAATTCCCGTTATTGCCGGCACCGGCAGCAACGATACTGCATACGCTATCGATCTTACCCGTTATGCAAAAGAAGCTGGCGCAGACGCATATCTCAATGTTACTCCGTATTACAACAAAACAACGCAGTTGGGGCTTATAAGACATTTTTCTGCAATTGCGGACGCGGTAGACCTTCCCTGCATTCTTTACAATGTTCCGGGAAGAACGGGAATGACGATTAAACCCGAAACGTATAAAGAGCTGTCAAAACATCCCAATATAGTTGCCACAAAGGAAGCGAGCGGAAGTATAGCCGATATAGTTCATATCAGATCGCTTTGCGGTGACGAACTTGATATTTATTCGGGTGAGGACGGACTTATTACCCCCATTCTTTCCCTCGGAGGAAAAGGCGTTATTTCTGTTCTTTCAAATATTGTACCAAGGGAAACGCACGATATATGTGCTGAATACTTTAAAGGCAATGTTTCCGAATCGGCAGCATTGCAGATAAAGTATTCAAATCTGATTGATGCGCTTTTTATCGAAACAAATCCTATTCCCGTAAAAGCTGCGCTGAATATTCTCGGTTTTGATGTCGGCGAATGCCGCCTTCCCTTGTGTGAAATGGGCCCCGCAAATCTCGAAACGCTTAAAAACGCGCTTAAAATCGTAAAATAATGAGGAATTGATATGATTGATATTTTGCTTTGCGGCTGTCTGGGAGTAATGGGAAAAATGATATGCGAATGCTCTCATAACAACAGCTTTTCGGATAAAATAAAAATCGCTGCGGGGGTAGATATAAAGGAAGGTGTTTCGTGTCCTTTTCCCGTTTACAAATCCGTAAGCGAAGTTAATTTTCCAGTCGGAGCCTTAATTGATTTTTCGCATCCGTCGTTACTTTCTGAAGTTCTTTCTTATGCAATAAAATACAGTGTTCCCACTGTTCTCGCAACCACCGGATATACCGACGGGCAAAAAAACGAAATAAAGATCGCATCCGAAAAAATTCCTATTTTCTTCTCTCCGAATATGTCCGTTGGTGTAAATCTTGTTGCGGAACTAGTAAAAAAAGCTGCTTCTGCGCTGGGGGCGGACTATGATGTCGAAATTATCGAAAAACATCACAACCGTAAACTTGATGCTCCTTCCGGCACTGCACTTATGCTCGCAGATGCCGTTGTTTCCTCCGAACAGAGACCTATGAATTATGTTTATGAACGCCATTCCGAGCGAAGAGCAAGGACAAAAAACGAAATAGGCATACATTCTGTTCGTGGTGGCACAATAGTAGGGGAACATGATGTCATTTTTGCCGGAGAAGACGAGGTTATTACCGTTTCCCACAGCGCAGGCTCGAGAAAAATATTTGCTGCAGGCGCTTTAAAAGCGGCACTTTTCATATCAGATAAAAAGTCGGGCATTTATACAATGCAGAACCTGATAAACGAGGTAAATTTATGATACAGGATATTAAGGAAATTATCACGTCTGTAAACGTCGAAAACGGCGTTACGCTCGTTACTGTTTACAACCTTCCCAATAACCCAGAAAGCATCTCGGATATTTTCAAATGTCTGGCCGAAAAAGACGTAAATGTCGATATGATATCTTTAAATCCCTCGTCGGGTGTCCGTCAGACCGTGTCGTTCTCGGCAAATGACAACGATCTTTCAGATATCCTTTCAACTCTCGGTTTATTGAAAAAATCGTATCGGGATTTGCGTATTGACGTTAATACAAACAACTGTAAACTGACTTTTGCCGGAGACGCAATGAGAGAAGAATGCGGTGTTGCAGCTTTTGTTTTCACCTCTCTCGGCAACAGAAAGATATCCGTTAAGCTGATTACAACGTCCGAAACAAAGATTTCGTGTCTTATAGACGAATCAGATTATTCAGAAGCATGCGATCTTATAGATAAAACATTTGGCTTAAAAATATCCTGATTATCTATCCGGAGGATTGTTTATGAACGGTTTTTACTCTCCAAACGAACTGAAACCTCAAGGTTGGCTGTTAAAACAGCTAAAAATTCAGGCGGAAGGTCTCAGCGGCAATCTCGATAAAGTCTGGCGCGACGTTCGCGACAGCGCATGGATCGGAGGAGATGCCGAAGGTTGGGAAAGAGTTCCCTACTGGCTTGACGGTTTTATCCCTCTCGCATATCTTCTTGACGATGAAGATATGAAATCGCGCGCAAAAAAATATATATCATATATTGTTGCCCATCAGCGTCCCGACGGCTGGATTTGTCCCTGTGACGAAGAAAAAATTCCGCAGTATGATACGTGGGTCGTTTTTCTTATTACTAAAGTATTAACTGTTTATTACGAATGCTCCCGCGATGAAAGCATAGTTAAGGTAATATATGACGTGCTTAAAAACTACTGTGATCTTCTTTCATCCGGTAAAATCAAACTGTTTTCATGGGGTAAAGCGCGTTGGTTCGAATGCTTTATTGCTCTTGATTTTCTTGCCGAGCGCTTTAACGAACCCTGGATTTACGCCCTTGCCAAAATTCTTAAAGAGCAGGGCACGGACTATAACAGTCTCGTAGAAAGATGGAAGCGTCCTCTCAATTGCTGGACGTACGAAACTCATATCGTAAATCTTGCAATGATGCTTAAATACGAGGCAGTATCGCACAAGCTTCTTCAAAATGAATATACAGACAACGCCGAATATCTTTACGATATCCTCTATAAATACAACGGCACTCCCGTCGGGATTTTTACAGGTGACGAATGCCTTTCGGGTTTAAGTCCCATTCAGGGAACCGAACTTTGCTCCGTTGTTGAAATGATGTATTCTTTCGAACTGTTATATGCCGTTACGGGAGATCCGAAATGGGCTGAAAGGCTTGAACTTGTTGCTTTTAACGCTCTTCCCGCAACTCTTAGCGATGATATGTGGACACATCAGTATGATCAGATGAGCAATCAGATTGCCTGTATCAAATTCCCCGGGCGTTCTCTTTTCAGAACAAACCGGGGAGATTCACATATTTTCGGACTTGAACCGAGTTACGGATGCTGCACAGCAAATATGCATCAGGGCTGGCCGAAATTTACGCTTTCGGCGTTTATAAAAAACGGCAACAAAATCACAAATGTTATCCCTGTTCCCGTCTCGTTAAACGACAACGGTATCAGTATTAAGCTTGATACGGATTATCCTTTCAATAATGAATTCAGATATACGGTAAATTCTGATAAAGATTTCGAGTTTATTATCCGCATTCCGTCTTTTGCAGATAAGATTGTTCTGAACGGTAATAACATAGAAAAAACTGCGGAACTATCATTCCCTGTAAAGTCCGGAGAATCAAAGGAAATCTTCCTGTCGTATGAAACTGAACCTCATTTTGTAAACAGACCTCACGGACTGAAAACCGTGCGCTGCGGATCTCTGGTTTTTTCTCTTCCGATAAAATACGAAAAGAAAATGTATGAATATGTGGAAAATAACGTTGAAAGAAAATATCCCTATTGCGATTACGAGTATATTCCGCAGTCAGACTGGAACTACGGATTTGCAGACGGAAGTCTGAAACTTTCACGAAACAGTATTTCCGATATTCCGTTCTCATCTGAAAAACCGCCCGTTACAGTTACAGCTAAACTTGCGAAAATCGACTGGGGATTGGAAGACGGATTCGAAACGGTTTGCGCAAAAGTACCGCTTAAAGACGAACCGATAGGGGAAGATGAAGATATTTCTCTTTATCCTTACGGATGCGCAAAGCTGAGAATGACCGAAATGCCTTTTGTTAAAAAGTAATGATATAATATAATAATGAGGGAAGACATAAATTGTCGTCCATCAGATTTTTATGTAATTTCCGGATAATATAAACAGAAAAGGTATAGCCGAAGCTATACCTTTTCTTAGTAGAAATTATCTACTGATTATTTTCTCTTGAATACAGAGATACCACCGATAGCGGAAACTGCAGCGAGAGCATAGAAGAGAATGCTTACGTCAGCGGTCTTCGGGTTGTTGTTTGTGGTGGTTGTGGGAGCGGGGGTAGTGGTTTCTTCAACAGTAGTGGTTTCTTCTACGGTTGTGGTTTCTTCAACAGTAGTGGTTTCTTCTACGGTTGTGGTTTCTTCAACGGTAGTGGTTTCTTCTACGGTTGTTTCTTCAGCGGGAGCTTCAGCGAAAACGAGCATCGGGGAGTTTGTCGGGGTCTTGCCGGCCCAGAGAACGCCCTGTCCCATTTCAGCATAGAAGGAACCGTCGGAGATGAATGCAACAGAAATGAGGTATTCATCATCGATAGCACCGGCAGAGCCGAGAGCGTCAGCGAGGGGGATAGATCAGACCCGTTGATTCCGCGTCGTGGATTTCCTGATACAGACCGTCAACAGCTACTTTACCTTTCATGCCGTCATTAACGGTAGCACCGTCAGCAGCATCGGGCATGGACTGTTCGAATGTGTTGAAGAACAGTTCGGTAGCGTCCTGGTTACCATTGATACCGAATCCGAGATGCGGGTCATTGTACATGTCGCCGTCGCCGTCATCAAGACCAATGTAGAACTGGAAGCAGTCAGTGCCTGCAGACCACATAGCGGAGCCGTCAACTTCGGAAGAGTAAACTTTAGCAGCTTTAATAGCTACATAAAGATAATCTTCATCCCATTTGAACCAGTAATCAACGGTAGCGTTCATTGCGCTGGCTTCATCAAGGAATGTTCCGTCTGTCGGGTGAACGAGCTGAGGATCTTCAGCACGGCTGGAACCGATTACATGGATAGCGTTTTCGCCCCAAGCGTCTTCGATAACACCGTCAAGTACGAGCGGTGTGGTAACCTTGGGAACTTTGATGAGTTCGGGGACGATTTCGTCTGTGCCCTGCCATACTTCTGCGAAAGCGGGAACAACACAGCAAATCATCATTGCAACAGTAATAACTGCAGCTAAGATTTTTTTCATAAGGTATTTCACTCCTTTTTGTATTAAAGAGATTTTATCTCTTCAGTAAATATTCTACACTAAAAACCCGTTTTTGTCAAGATGTAAACAAGGACAATTTTCAACAAAAAAATTACATTTTACTGTCAGTTGTTTGGTGCTTATATACAATAAATGACATTATTTTATGTCGGTAAGTGTTTTTTGAGTGTAAAATCGGCTTGCGAAGCGTTGAAATTTGCCCGAATTTGATTTTTCGGAACAATGTGCTTTAAATAATAATTATTATTAATATAAAATAATTGCAAAAAGTACTTGCAAAATTCGAAAATATGAGTTATAATATAAAATGTATAGTTTTATGTTGTTATCCGAATATCGAATTTATGCTGTTTTTATTTAACAGGAATAGGAAATAATGAGAAACATTGGTAAACACAACACAGATTCCGATTCAAATGTCTTTTCTGGCATTGTAAATGCGTTCCGCTCGTTGAAGGATCCTAAATCCGATCCTTCTCAAAAGAATAAGACATCCGAAGAGAAATCCGTTTTAAAAGGCGAAACAGACGTAAGCAAAGTATCGGATGAATCGCTGACTTCTTCCGATAACGTATCCTCTTCGGACGATTTTCAGTCCGATCCCTCAATATATGAGGAATTCAGCGACGTTTTCAATACCGAAGACACATCATACGATGATTATCGCGACGAGTTCGCGAGAGATTACTCCGAAAACTATGATCCGGACGAGCCGGATCTGTCCGAGTATTACGATGAATATGATATCGGCGATCAGCAAATGAACAACGTCTCCGATGTCGCTTCTGATCCTGAACCGTCTGAATCTGATTCTTCCTATTATATTAATGACAATGTTGATTCGGAAAACGACGAATCACCTTCCGAAGAGCCGGTATCATCCGATACTGTCTCTCAAAATGACGTTAATGATTCTTCCGATAATGTCGCAGTAGCTTCCTCGGCTTATATCGGCGCACGTGCCGCAAGGCGTGCAAGAATGCTTGCCGAACAGCAGGCCGCGGCAGAGCAACAGTCTATTGAAAAAGAAACTGCCGTTAAATCAGAAACAAAACAGTCTGTTGAAGAAAAGTCTCAGAATGTCTCGACCGAATCACATAATAATAAGAAAACAAAGAAAAAGGGCGGAGTTGAGGTTGTTGAAGACGATCGCCCGCTCTGGGAAAAGAATCCCGAAAAATACAGAAAGAAGAAACCTCTTTTTATCAGACTTCTCGGCGGACTGTGGTCGTTTATCTTTTTCTGGATCCTTACAGGCGCAGTCTTCGGCGTTCTCGGCGTCGGTCTCGGCGTTACGCTCGTTTATTCCTTTACCGATCCTGAACTTGATATTAAACTTGCAAGTCTTGATATCGATTCAACTTCCCAGATACTCGCAACAGATTCATCCGGCGAGATTGTCGTTTACGAAGAGCTTTACAGCACCGCAAACCGCGTATGGGTCTCAATTAACGATATGCCAAAGGAACTCCTTGACGCAACCGTCGCAATCGAAGACAAACGTTTCTACGAGCATAAGGGCGTCGACCTCGTAACCACATTCAGAGCAACGATATCTTATATAATTGACAGACTGATGGGCCGTTCTCAGATCGGCGCCGGCGGTTCAACGCTTACACAGCAGCTTATAAAAGTTATCACTCAGGATAACGCCGTTCAGGGTGCTGCCGGATTGCAGCGAAAAGCCAAGGAGATTTTGCGAGCTTTTTACATTGAACGTAAATACAGCAAAGATCAGATTCTTGAATACTATCTTAATACGGTCAACTTCGGATACCAGTACGAAGGTATTTATACTGCCGCAAAATCGTATTTCGGTAAAGAACCCAAAGACCTTACGCTTGCGGAATGCGCAACCATTGTCGCCGTAACAAACTGGCCGTCTTATTACAATCCGTATGAAAGTATGGAAAACAACCGTTCGAGACGTTTGCATATATTGTATGAAATGTATGACCAGGGTAAAATAACCCGTGAAGAATATGAAGCCGCCCGCAATCAGGAGATAGTCCTTATTGGCAAAAACTCTTCGTCCGGTTCTTCATCGGGTGTTCAGTCATATTTTACGGACCTTGTTTTTGAATGGCTGATAAACGAACTCATGGTCCAGAAGGGCTATACACGTTCCTATGCTATCAATTATATATATACGTCCGGACTTCGTATCTATACCACCGTTGATCCCGATATTCAGAAGTTCTGCGAAGAATATTTTTCAAATGAAGAAAATTTCTACACAAACAGAGAGGATTATCTTGCATCAATCGATTCAGAAGAACCGAAACAGGAAGTGGCGTTCCTTCTCGAAGACCCGAAAACTGGTAATGTTATCGCTATAATCGGCGGACGCGGAGAAAAGAAAGAAGCGCTCGGCCTTAACCGCGTTACTATGTCACAGCGTCAGCCCGGTTCTTCCATAAAACCTCTGACTGTTTACGGTCAGGCTATTGAAAGAAATTTAATAACCGCAGCTTCGGCAATAGACGATGCGCCGATTAAAATCAATGTCGATCCGAAAACAAAATACGAAAACTACAGAGATTTCGATATCTCTTCCGACTACGACCTCTCATCGCTCGTCTATACGTCGTATTCGGGCTGGCCGTTGGATTATGACAGAAAATACCGAGGTATAGTTGACGTAAAAATCGCATTGTCGAATTCCTACAATGCTCCATCGGCACGAGTACTTGAACTTGTCGGTATAGAAGACAGTTTTAACTTCGCAAAGAATATGCTCGGACTTTCCGGCCTTGTTGATGCTGACAAAAACGAAGCTCCGTTAAGCGTCGGTTCGCTTACATACGGCGTAACCGTTCAGGAAATGGTTTCCGCTTACACCGTATTTGCAAATTCGGGTATTTACTCAGCTTCACGCTGTGTAACGCGCGTAGAAACATATAACGGCAAAATAATACTTGAAAACGACGTTGACCGCTCGATAGTTTTCTCCCCCCAGACAGCATATCTTATAACCGATATTCTTGAGCGTGCAGTTACCGTCGGTACAAGCGCCGTAGCAAATCTTTACGATTCCGATGAAGGAATTTTTATTGATACCGCAGGTAAATCGGGAACCACAACGTCGTTTAACGACCGTTGGTTTATCGGGTATACACCGTACTATCTTGCGGGAATATGGTGGGGTTACGATAAAAACACATACGGTACAACCGAAAACACCGAACATATCAGAATGTGGCATGAGGTTATGAAATATGTTCACCAGAGCAAAGGCATAAACGAAGCCGAATTTGCCGTTCCCGACGGAATAGTAACATGTTCATACTGTTCCGTAAGCGGAAAACTGGCCGGACCTTACTGCTCATCGGATCCCTCCGGTTCGTCAACGGTTAAAACAGGTAAATTCAAGAGCGGTACTCAACCGACCGAAACGTGCGATGTCCATCATCAGCTTTACGTCTGCACCGAAACGGGGCAGATTGCCTGCGATGCATGTCCGAGTGCAAAACTTGCAACTTTCAGGGATATAATGAGAAGTTATCCTTATACTTATATCAGAACAGGCGACTCGGAATATATCTGCCCTCCGCTTTCATCCAACCAGATACTGTATTACAGCCAGACGTTACCCGTTTATTCGTATATGGTGCCCGAGGGCGAATATCCAACGCTTTCAAATGTTTCCAAATCTTCATATAAAAACTGCATCTGCTCGGTTCACGGTTATCCCGGAGCGCATTATTATATGTATAAATTCTCTTCCGGCGATACGGATGAGGAGATATATGAAAACGTAACGGCACCCGACAATATCCTTACCCCGAAAGAACTTGAAAAGATTCAGCAGCACGAAACGGATGTTGAGCTGTCGCGGCAGATTTACAATATTACTAACGGCGCCGTAATTGTTTCCGGTACGGAAATGTACGAGCTGTTCCCCGATCTGTTCCCTGCGCCTGAAGGATAAACAGCAATTCATTATTCTATTAAAATAATAAAAAAAGGGGAGATACCTATGGCAGAAGACCTTGATATGTTTAACGAGGAATACAATCACAGCTATTCCGAAGCAAAAAACTATGTGGAGCCTACTGATCCTCTTGTTAAAGAAAAACTCGAATGGTTCCAGGATCAGAAACTCGGTTTTATGATGCACTGGGGACCGTACAGCGAATGGGGTTTTATCGAATCCTGGGCACTTCCCGATGAAGACACTTCCTGGGTAAAATTTGACTACGGACCGTTCGCTTCCAGAGAAGAATTCAAAAAAGCATACGTTGATTTAAACAAAACATTCAACCCTGTCTGGTTTGAACCGGATAAATGGGCGCAGATAGCCGAAAGGAACTGCTTTAAGTATCTCCTTTTCACAACAAAGCATCACGACGGCTTCTGTATGTGGGATACGGCATATTCCGATTATAAAATAACCGCTCCCGACTGCCCGTTCCATACAAACAAAAACGCAGACGTGTGCAAAAATCTTTTTGAAGCGTTCAGAAACCACGGAATGGGTATTGCCGCATATTTTTCAAAAGCAGACTGGCATACTCCTTATTACTGGGCACCGGGCATGGAGCACAGCTCATGGACGAGCCGCAACCCGACTTATGATACGGAAAAATATCCGTGGCTGTGGGAACAGTTCGTTAAGTATACCGAAAATCAGATACTTGAACTGATGACTAAATACGGCAGAATTGATTCACTCTGGCTTGACGCCGGACAGGTACGCCCCGATAACCCCAGATGCAAACAGGATATCAGGCTCTCGGAAATCGTAGCAAAAGCAAGAAAATATCAACCCGGTCTCCTTGTTGCA
>CAMZEM010000051.1 GCA_947305805.1 uncultured Clostridia bacterium
ATGTTTCCGAGCATAATGATTTTTACAAGAACAGAATAAAGGAATACGGTATCAGAAATCCGCTTGACATTACCCAGTGGCCTGTACTGACAAGAAAAGAACTTCAGGAAAACAGATACAATATGTTTTCTGACGGATACAAAAGCAAGTATTACAACCAGCAGCTGCGCAGACAGTCGTCTTCCGGATCTACTGGCATGCCTGTCAATGTATACTGGGATTACAAAGACTGGTACGCATCGAATATGTGTCTGTGGAGAAAAAGACGCGAATGGTACGGAATAAGACCGCAGGATAAATATTGTGTATTCACTCTGAATGCTTTCGGTATAACTCCTGAAGAGGGAAAGATTTATTATATAAACGAGCCGAGCAATATTCTGTCATTTAACGTTTCGCTTATCCGTGAAGAGAGCGGATATGAGAAAATTGCGATGAAAATAAACGAGTTTGCTCCCGACTGGCTTTATATTCAGCCGTTTGTACTGAATCAGCTTATCAACGCATACGGAAAACTCGGTGCGAAGCCAGCTAAAACGATACGTTATATAGAATCTGTAGGAGAGATTCTCACATCCGATCTGAGAAGAAGGGCGGAAAAACTGTTCAATCTCAGAATCACAAATATGTACGGATCAGAAGAGATGAACG
This sequence comes from uncultured Clostridia bacterium, assembly GCA_947305805.1. Taxonomy (GTDB): domain Bacteria; phylum Bacillota; class Clostridia; order Oscillospirales; family UBA644; genus HGM12619. The sequence continues at coordinate 652 of CAMZEM010000051.1, forward strand.
GGATCGCAATAGAGGATCTAAACGGAGAAATGCAGGTACTGACCGACAATGTCTTTCTTGAGGTCAGGAATGAAGAAAGCGTTTTCACTCAGGGAGAGGGCGAAGCGATCATAACGAACCTGAATAATTTTGCTATGCCGCTGATCAGATATGGGCAGGGGGATGGGGTTTACTGTTCGACAGATAACACTGGTTCAAATATGTTCCTAAATTCTGTTAACGGAAGAGCGTTTATCGGAATGCATGGAAATCTCTGCCATTTCAGCACTTTATCTCTTTTGGAGTCGGTAGCGGAGATTAATAATACTTTTGGTGAACATATAACAGAATATTCTTTTGATTATTACGTAAAAAAACGCTTGCTAAAGTGCAGTATCCGCATCGTTCCGAAGACATGGTTCAACCGCATATCAGAAGAGTTAAAGAACAATATACAAAAAAAGATTGAGAATGATATTTTGGTAAAAATTGCCGAAATTACAGGTTTGATTCAGAATAAATCGGTTATAAAAATATGGGAATGAATAAAACAGCTGATTTCAATAAAGATATCCCTATAATGAAATTGTTTTTTCACAATAACAAGTATTTTGTTTATGATACATATCAGAATGAAATATTTCAGATAGAGCGGGGACATTTTCTTGAACTAAGAGAATTAACTCAACAGGGCGTCAAACAGTATTTGAATTCCGTTTCTGATTCAAACTTTAAAAATGATATAAAGTGCTTGATAAATAAAGGTTATTTCAAAGCGAAAATTGCTGAAACGATTGAACACCCTGAAACACAGTATACAAAGGAATTGCTTGATCAGTGTATCGGATATTTACAGCTACAGGTTACACAAGACTGCAATTTTTCTTGCAGGTACTGTTCATTTGCATCCGAAGTTTTATACAATAGGCCTCATTCGAAAAAAATGATGACTTATGACACGGCAAAAAAAGCGATAGATTTATTGTATAATCATTCTTCAAGGGTTCCAGAAATAAGGATATCATTTTATGGCGGAGAACCATTATTAAACTATAATCTAATTAAACATGCTGTTGAATATGTGGAAAAAAGATTCTGCATAAAAAAAATCAGATATTATATTACATCTAATTTTTCAATTGTTAATACAGAAATACTGGATTTTTTCATAGCACATGGTTTTAATCTTCTTATTAGCTTTGACGGCAACGAAGAAATACAGAATAGCCACAGGGTATTTGGAAAGACTGGCGGCAAAACATTTGAATCGGTATTTAAAAATATAGAATTCCTGAAAAATTACAATAGCCGGTTTTTTGAACATAATGTCAGATTTAATGCAGTATATTTTTCAGATGAATCTGTACCTGAAATTTATTCGTTTTTTGATCGCATAGGTGTTCCTGAAAATCGCATATCGGTAACAACCGCCGATTTATCCGGAATCGATTATTCTCGCTCCTTCCTAAAAAGGATAGAAAAAAAAGATAATGAAACTAATGATGTCCTTAATACCACAAAAGAAATATTGGCAAAACGGATCCCTATATATAAAAAATGGCATCCTAATGGTACATGTATTCCTGGGATAGGGCGTATGCTGATAGATGTGGACGGTTGTATATATCCATGCGAAAAAGTAATAGAAACAGAAGCGTCCTGTATTGGTAACCTGACTGACGGTTTGAATACAGGCAGGATAAATATTATGCAAAATATAGCAAAGCTCACTGAAAATGAGTGTAAACACTGTTGGGCAATGAGATTTTGCAGCTCTTGTGTTTGCCATTGCGTTGACGCAGAAAGAAATGAATTGTCAAATGAACAGAAAAAAGCTCATTGCAATAATGAAAAATTAAGAAGTGAACTCAGCATAATTGAATTTATAAATTCATTTTCGGCGGAGAAATTGCAATGAAAGTATTAATAATAGCCAATACATATGTTTCTCACCTTGTTGCATCGGGTTTATCTTTTATTACAGACGGTTTTGTGCATTCGATGATTTTCCTCCGGGAATTTATAATGCCCAACGAAACTTTTTTTAATTTCAATAAAGAAATCATGGTCTGTGATAGTTTAGAAAAAGCGTTGGATATATGTGATCAGATTTGGATCTTTTCCGATGAGAATATGTCAAAAATGAGCATTGACCGAATCAGGAAAACCGCTGAAGAAAATAATAAAGAAATTATTGAATTTAAAAATCCATGGGACAATCGCCGGGGAAGTGTCTATCGACCGTTACCTTTATCAACAATAGAGAAAAAATATTATGATTTACCTAAAATATTGATCGTTTCTATAGGAAAATGGACACAATTGTATTCAGTAGAGGTTTTCTTTACGCAGATGCTAATTCAAAAAAACGCAAGAATAGCCTTACAGTTATCAGAGCCAACAATTGATTTTTTTAATCAGCTTAATGGAAAAAAACTCTTAAATAAACGTATTATTTTGTCTGAGGCAGAAACTGAGTCAAACATAGTCCTGCTTGGACATGAAAGCGTTGCTCTTGACTATACACAAGACGGCTGGGATGATGCACGAGCTGTTAACATGCTAAATGCAGATATCATTGTTTTGCTTTTAGACCGCCTTTGGGGGGATATCGATAACTCGGTGAATATAAAAAATCAATTTACAAACAGATGCGGCGTTTCTCCTGAAAAGATTTTAATTTCGAATTTTCGAAGTCTTTCTATATCGGAAAGTCAATGCGAATACATGACAAGCAAAAAGCAACCAAACAGAAATAAAAACGAGTATGTCGCCATCAGAAATTCATCAATGATAAAACTCTTTGATGAAATCATCAACAAAATAACAACTCCTCGTGGGGTTACCCGCTTAAATATATTGTAATCATTTGAGTAAAGTTTATTTTCAGAAAGAAGGAATCCGTATGGAATTCACCAGAAATGAATTAATTGATGAATCTGTCACTCGCGATGCCGTGTTGAAATGCTATGGCGTTCATAAGTGTACTGCCGTCAGTTCGTGTCAAAGCGGAAACGATACAGCAGCGCTTAACTCTGAAAACTATGAAGCGGTAAAAGAAAAATATACTCCGCCTTCACCGTCACCGCACTCATAATTTTTGATAAAGCATAAAATCCCACGAGGAGATGAATTATTTTACAGCGTTCACAAACAGAATTGATCGTACGGTTTACCGTCAGTAGTTATTTGAGAAAATTTGTATATTGAAGGGCTGCAAAACATGAGTGCAAATAATTCTTTTGCAAAAAAAATAAAGTCGGTTTATTCCAACACATTGTTTATGCTGCGGTTTATTACTCATTGTAAACGAGCAAACGGCAGATTATTTCTTATTCTGAAGATCTTCAATGCGGTCTTGAACGTGCTGGTGCCTTTATTGACAATAAAAATCAGCGGTGCGTTCCTGAATGAACTAGTTGAGCAAAAAGACATCAACCGTATTATACTGCTTGCGCTGCTCATTGTTTTAATTCCGCTCTGTTCATTCTTGATTCAAAAATTCGTACGCAGCAAAATTGCATCAATTCAAAAAATAATAGAAATCGAATTCTCCATTGATTATTTCAGGCAATTTATGGCTATGGAATATGAATTGCTTGAACAGCCTGATGTTCAGGTCAAAAAAATAAGAGCAGGAATCGCATTATTCACGGGCATAAGTATCATAGACAGAATAATCGGGTTGTTTTCTTCAATTATAACCGTCGTGTCCATCGCATTTATGCTGGAAATAAACGTGCTTAATCTGGCAATCGTTCTGATGATTGCAGCATTTGAAATAATAGGTTATTTTCTCAAGAAAAATGTGCAGAAATCTGTTATCTCCATTGATCGTGAAAGAAGCAAAAACGATATGGTATTAGGTGTATACCAGAATGTAATCGATTCTTTCGACGCCGCAAAAGAAATAAGATTATTTCAGGCAGACAAATTTCTCATATCTTTTTTTGAAAAAAAGAATATGGATATAGCAGAACTTGAACGGAAGAAAAGAAAAATTTCCGACTCACCTGAAATCTATTGCAGATTGTTGGAAACAGTAAAACAGGTCGCCGTTTACGCGTCCGGTATTTACTCTTTCATAAAAGGTGCGCTGAATATCGGTTCATTTACAGTGTTCCTGTCTTTTACCAATCAGATATCTTCTGCCGTTTCATCTTTTGTGAATGAATGGCTTGCATTGGAAAAATCAAGTTTACAGATCCAGGAATATATTGATTTTATTAAATATGTTTCTGAAGGACAACTTTGGGGCAAAATGCATCCGGAAGCCGATAAGCAATTTTTAATCGAGTTTGAAAACGTATCGTTTCAGTATCCGGGCAGCAGTAACTGGGCTCTCAAAAATATTAATATAAAGATAAAGAATAACGACAGACTGTGCATAGTCGGTGAAAACGGAGCAGGTAAATCTACTTTCATCAAACTTTTATGCGGTCTTTACAAGCCTACGGAGGGTCGTATCCTTCTTAACGGGAATGATATACGATTATATGATATAATAGAGTATAGAAGGTTGATTTCCGTGGTATTTCAGGATTTCTCGCTTTATCCCCTGTCTATAAAAGATAATGTCGTTCTTGGCACAGAGTTTAACGAGAAAGAGTTTAATCAGATCCTGGACGAATGCAGTCTTTCAGGCATGGTCAACCATACGGCGCACGGCGAAAACACGTATATAGGAAAAGAAATATATTCAGACGGCATAACTCCGTCGGGAGGCGAGTCCCAGAAAATTGCCATCGCAAGAGCTTTATATCACACAATAAACAGCAACAGCAATTTGTATATTCTTGACGAACCGACCGCAGCCCTTGACCCGAATGCGGAATACGAAATCTACACCCAGTTCCATAACATGATCCACGGTAAGACTGCTATTATGATTACCCACCGTCTTTCGGCGGTCCAGCTTGCGGATAACGTAGCGGTGTTTGACAACGGACAAATAACGGAATACGGCACACACGCAGAGCTTTATGCAAAAGGCGGAAAATACAAGGAGATGTTCGACAAACAGGCAAAATTCTATGTTGAAGCTGCAAATGAGCAGAAACAACAAGAAGGTTATTCGGACTGAATCGTATAAACTGCCGCCGGCATTGTCCTGAAAGGAGTTTAACGCTTTGACCTGTAAAGAAAAGCTTGTAAAGATGCTCAGATAAGTATCTGAGCATAATGAGTTTTACAGGAACAGAATAAAAGAATACGGTATCAGCAATCCGCTTGACATTACTCAGTGGCCTGTACTCACAAGGAAGGAACTGCAGGAAAACAGATACAATATGTTTTCAGATGGCTATAAAACCAAATACTTCAATCAACAACTTAGAAGACAGTCTTCATCTGGTTCAACAGGTATGCCTGTAAATGTTTATTGGGATTATAAAGATTGGTATGCCTCAAACATGTGTCTGTGGAGAAAAAGGCAAGAATGGTATGGTATAAAACCTTGTGATAAATATTGCATCTTCACGTTAAATGCTTTTGGAATAGCCCCTTATGAAGAAAAAATCTATTATACTAACGAACCGTGCAACATTCTTTCTTTTAATATCTCTTTGGTACGTGATGAAAATGAATACGAACGCATTGTTATGATGATAAACGATTTTCAACCTGACTGGCTTTATATTCAGCCGTTTATACTAAACAAAATCACCATGGCCTATAAACGACTGAATATAAAGCCTACAAAATCAATTAAATATTTAGAATCGGTCGGAGAAGTATTGGCTCCTATTATAAAAAGAAAAGCTGAAGAAGTATTCCATATAAAGGTAACAAATATGTATGGATCAGAAGAAATGAATGGTATTGCTATTGAAGACTTAAACAATACATTGCATATACTGAGCGACAATGTTTTCCTTGAAATAATGAATGAACACGGTTTTGTTTCAAGCGGAATTGGGGAAACTATTATTACTAATCTCAACAATTATGCAATGCCTCTTATTAGATATAGTCAAGGTGATATGATAAATCTGCGAGATAACTTGGTGTATAACATTAATGGAAGAAAATACAATGATACTAATATAGCTGCTATTGGCGTAAATCCATTATTGCTAAGCGAGGTCATTGCTGAGTTAAATAATATTTATATCGGCTCTATTGTTCTATATAAGTATACAACCAATAACAAAAACGAGATGATTTGTAAGTTGAACGTGTTAGATGATTATAAAGGCTGGGAAGAACAGATTGTTATAACCGCAGAAGGGCTATTTTTTAAAAAATGTAAAATGCTTTGTCATTTTTATATAGCTGACGGTTTAAATTCAGATTCATAAAATATTGCAGGGAGCATTTTTAACAATACGGGGTATTACATTATGGTTAAATGCTTTATACATAATGATCAATATTATGTATATGATTCATACGTTAATATACTTCTTAATGTATCAAAAGATCACTATATTGAGATATGTGGTTTATTGGCAGAAGAAGGAGATAAAAAAGAAAAAGCACACAAAAATGCAAAGGTATTGAAAGATTTATTTTTCCTTAAAGAAAAAGGTTTTTTCAAATCGGACGATAGAATTTCTATCGAGCATCCAGCAACAAAATATTTAGATGATATTATGCATCACTGCATCAACGATTTAACGCTTCAAGTTACCAAGAATTGTAATTTTTCTTGCAGATATTGCACCTTTGCAACAACAAACAATATAACAAGGACGCACCAGAATGAGTCAATGAGTTTTGATGTTGCCAAAAGAAGCATCGACTTCCTTTACAGCAATTGTTCTGACAGCGATGAAATCAATATCGCATTTTACGGAGGAGAGCCATTAATCAATTATAAATTGATAAAAGATGTGGTAGAGTACTCTAACGGCTTGTTTTGTACAAAAACTGTACAATATAGAATGACTACTAATCTATCAATAATTGATGATGATATAATTGATTTTTTGGTTGCCAATAGTTTTAATTTAGTGATAAGTTTTGATGGCGATGAAATAATTAGTGGAAAACATAGACGTTTCAAAGAAAGCGGTCGAAACACCTTTAATACCGTAATTAGCAACATTAATAGAATAAAAAAGAACTATCCTGCTTTTTTTACAGAAAGAATGTCGTTTTTACCAGTTGTGTTTCAAGATGAAAACATTGACAATGTTTATTCATTTTATTCATCTATAGGAGTAGATCGCAAAAGAGTCAATCCGTTAAGCGTTGATTTAAACGGAATTGATTATTGTCATAGCGCCATTAATACTACACTATATTTGCGACAACACGAATTGTTTGCTCAAGAGAATCAAGATTATTTATTTGCCGATATATTTAAAGACAGAACAAGCAGACCAGAAATATGGCATCATAACGGGGCATGTATTCCTGGAGTTAAACGCCTGTTTATATCAACTGACGGATCGTTCTATAGTTGCGAAAAGGTGCCAGAATTTGATGCATTATCCCTCGGAGATGTTTATAATGGCTTTAATTTAGATAATATAAAGCGGCTTATTAATATTGGTACGTTAACAAAAGACGAGTGCATTACCTGTTGGGCTTGGAGATATTGCAATATTTGCTATGCGCAATGTATTTCATATGACAACAAAGACATTACCGGGTTAGTAAAACCGTGCAAGCATCAAAAAGAAACTGCATTGAAATATTTAATTCAACGGATAGATGCTAAATCAGAGTAAAGGATGTGCTTCATGAAAATTGCAATTATTGCCAAATCTTATTACATACATAACTATCTTTTGTGTCTTCACTTTATTCTTAGGATAAAAATCGATGTTATTTACGCTTTAAAAGAAAACATTAACTTAATGGATATCGGAGCATATCGATTTAGAGTAATTGCGCTTGATTCGTTAGAAGAGTGTGTTAATAATTCGGATTTGATAATTGCACACGAAAGGGATATATTGACAAATGCTTTAAAAAAAATTATACTTTTCAGCAAGAATTTTGGCAAGCAAATTATTCTTATTAAAAGCAACTGGGACGATGGCTTTATTACAAATCTTAATGGGCATCTTGATTCACTCGACGCCCGAGATGCTGCTATTCCGAATTCACTTCCTTTTGCCGGTGAATTGTTAGTTTATAATACAATAATAAGTCTAGGCAGAAAAGTTAAATCATATTTTGACTATGGGGCATTAGAATGGCTAAATTCCTCGTTTAACGATACCTTGTTGAATTCATCGTTTGTCTTATCTCAACATGATGGGTTTTCAAGTTATGATACCTTATTTAACCATATCAATATAAATTCTAATTCCGACTTAATGCAATTGGACAAGTTTGTACAATATAGTAAACCGGATTTTGTTATTGTGCTGACAAACTCTAGTGAATTAGATAGAACTACAGCGCTTTGTGAAAAGATAAAATGTTTACTCTCTACGGATTTACTCATCAATAATTGTCGGCAAAAATACTTATTCTTTTTATAATAACAACAGAACAAGTCAAAGTGTTCTCGGCTCTTTTAATTATATGTATATAGATGACGGTAACTTACAAAAAGAACTATCTAAAAAAATTATAACTAAACTAGCATATCCAGACGGAATAATCCATATCGAGTAAAAAAGTAATACAGCAAAGCAATTATTAATTTTAAAGGGGGTGTTATAATGACCTTTGAGAAAACAAACGTAAATGTTTCAGATGATTTCGAAGCTACCTTGCAAATTGTATGTTGCAGCGGATTTTCGTGCAAGGACACTTCTGGAAATGTTTATGATGATTCAAAAAGTAAGTCAATGGAATTGTATGGACCCACTCATAGTAGCACAAATTCTTGTACAAGCTAACTTCAGTTCAAATATGATAAACGTTTATGGGGTGTTTTATAAGCACTCTCGTAATAGTTAAGGAAAGACACGCTTTGCTGTATTACTTACTTTTTTTATGTGAGGCCAAAGATGAAAAAAATTAAAGAAACAAGGTTTGGCAAAACAATAGCCACAACAAGATACTGTTTAAAATACATTTCGAAAATCAAAGAAGGAAGATTTTTAATATTTTTAAAAGTATTCGAGTCGGCGTTATCTGCGATATTAACTGCTACTCAAATTGTTTTACCTGGTCTTTTGATAAACAAGCTTTTTGACCAAACATATGATTTCCAATTTTTTATCTACATTATAGGTATTTTGGTAATCCCTTTTATACAAGTGATAATATCATTACTTATTGAAAGAGCTATAAAAAAATGCAATCAATCGATAAACATAATAATATCAACCAATTACTTCGAAACAATTAGCTCAATGGATTACGAAAATATGGAAAATCCAGAGATACAGCTTCTTCAAGAAAGGGCAGAAACGACACTTAATGATATTACGAGTGCAATTGATCTATTGTCTTCCCTTGTTTTCGCATTATGTTCGCTAATTGCTATTGCTTCGATTATCTCGGTACTAAACCCTATTTTTATCGCTGTAATATGTCTTGTTGTTGCCATAAATGCTAAGAGTACTAGTCGCGCTAACAAAAAGATATTTAGTGAAAGAAAAGAATTAAACAAAATGTTTTTGCTGCAAAGTGTATTTCCTTTTATGTTAACGCACATCGAGTATGCAAAAGAAATACGTTTATATGATGTTAGTTCGTTTCTCATCAATAAATTTGCCTCTTCTATAAGAGAAACAAATAAAAAGGAAATGAAACAACTAAATATACGTCAAAAGTTGAGTTTGTTAAGTAGTATACTTCTTTTGATACAGCAGATAATTATTTATTCTTATCTCATATTTCTTGTCATTTTTAAATCGTTGCCAGTTGGAACAATGACTATTTATCTTAATGCAACATCTCAGTTTTCTGTCGCAATCGGGAAAGTGACAGATGCATATTTAAAGCTAGCTAACAAAAGTTTGTATATTGAAGATATGCTTTATTTCTTTGGCTTGCCGCAGAAATGTAGAAAAGGAACAGGGAAACCAGTAACGTTCAAAAGTGGCGGAAAAATACAATTTAATGATGTTAGTTTTTGTTATCCCGGATCGACAAATTATGCATTAAATCATCTCAATTTGACAATTAATTATGGAGAAAAGTTGTGTATTGTGGGTGAAAATGGTTCTGGCAAATCAACAATGATAAAACTATTATGCAGGTTATATGAGCCAACGAATGGAAGTATTACAATTAACGGTGTCGACATAAACACTATTGAATATAAAGAATATTTAAAAATGTTCTCTGCTGTTTTTCAAGATTTTGCCACATTTTCCCTCACGTTATCTGAAAACATAGTACTATCAAACTTATGTGACCAATTAAAATTAGATGACAGCACAGAAAAAGTGAAACTATCTAAGTTAATACAAAATCTTGAATATGGTTATAATACATGTCTTGATAAAGATATAGACGAACATGGGGTTCGTCTATC
>CAMZEM010000052.1 GCA_947305805.1 uncultured Clostridia bacterium
ATAAATACCGGATTCCGCCGCAACTTTCGCAAAAAGCGGAATTGAAAGAGTATGAGTTCCGAGTTTATCCACTTTATCCAAATAAAAAGAATAACCGGAGTTTACCGGGGTGAAAACAGGAGGAGAGGAAGGATCCTCAAGTTTGATCCTGAGATTTTCAAGATCAAGGTCTTCGCTGGTGTTTTTCAGCGTGAATGTAAGAAGAAATTCCGTGCCTGCGGTTATAAGCTCCGTATCAGTTTCAAAGCTTTCTATTATTACCTTAGGCGTTTTCGGTTCGTTGTAAACGGGAACTTCGGGTTCAGGCTTCGGCTGTTCCTGTTTCTGTTCGGGTATCGGGCTTACAATATTGATAATTGCGGTATCAACGTAGCTTTTGCCCGTCAGGTCTCCGTATGAGAGAGAAACGGTTATCGGCACATTCTGACCCTGCGGGAAAACGGACGAAAGCGTCATTGAATACTCTACCGTCGCCGTTTGCTGACACTCTATCTTTCCGACAGTCTTTTGCGGAGTAATCTCTCTGAGCGTAATATATTCCGCTTCGTATCCGCCAACGGATACTTTTACGTTTTCGGCATTAAGCACACCAAGATTTAAGAGATTGAGCTTAAGCGTTATTTTGTCGCCCGGCTGAGCCTTTGTGGGATTCATTTTAAACGAGTCTATAATTACTCTCGGAGACTGATCCGTAAAATCGTCGGGCTGCTTTTCCGGAATTTCCGTTACGGTAAAATATGCGCCTTTCGTTGCGGAATACTTTTCGCCGAATTCATCGGATGCCGAAAGTTCAAGACTGAAATTATAAATCTGAGGCGCCGTGTTTTCGCCTGTTTTCATATTTACCGTGAACTTTTTTGACTGATATGCGCCGAGCTCGTTTATGCGGAAAGTCTGATCGGGGTCCGCAGGGTCTACTGCGCCGTCAATAAATCCCGCAAGTGTGGCGGTAACGTCAAAAAGGGAAAATCCGTTCGGGTTTTCAACCGTAAAAGTAAGCACGGGCGTATCGCCTGCATGATATTCGGCAGCGTTGAATTTCATATCCTTTATCACGGGCTGAAGTATGGAAACTCCGCGTTCAACCACAAACGATATCGTTCCCGAAAAAGTATATGACTGCTGTGAAAACAGATCTTTGCTCGATTTGCAGGTTACTGTTACGGAAAGAGTCTGCTGACCGAGCGCGGAGGGCGATGCGGTAACGGGAATTGCCGCGTCCGCTTTTCCGTAAATCGAAAGAGCGTCAACTTTTATTATGCTGTCTTCGGGTTCGATTCTAATTTCCGAAGAAGGGGAGGTCACCGTAACGGTAACGTCCGAGGCAAAGCTGAAAGAACCGTTTTCAAGAGTAAATGGTATTATACCGCTCTGTCCGGCCTTTATCGTCGGTATTGTTTGCTGTTTTATTGTTATGTCGGGGTCTGCAAGCTCAGGCATCTCTATTTCCGTGGTTGCAAGGGCCGCAGATGCCGATGTGAGGCAGAGACATAAAGTCAGAATAAAGATTACGATTTTTTTCATTTTTTCATGTTACTCCATTCGTGTGTTGTGTTATGTTACGGGTTTGTCTTTTGTTTCGGGTACGGGCATATTTCTTACGGGATTTTCGTTGATTTCCTCTCTCTCAACTTTTCCGTCTTTAATATGCAATACTCTGTCGCCGAAAACGGCAAGTTCGGGTTCGTGGGTTACCACTATGAGTGTCTGTCCGTTTTTACGGACGAGATCAACTATCATATTCATTACTTCTATCGTTGTCGCTGAGTCAAGGTTGCCCGTGGGCTCGTCTGCAAGAATTATCGGCGGATTTGATACGAATGCGCGCGCAATCGCAACTCTCTGCTGCTGTCAGCCGCTCATCTGAGTGGGACGGTGCCGCATTCTCTTTTCAAGTCCCACCGCCGTCAGCATTTTTTTAGCCGCTTTTTCTCTTACGGAAGGTTTCGTTCCGCTGAACATCAGCGGCATGGCAACGTTTTCCGCGGCGGTCATCGTAGGCAGAAGATTGTAAGACTGAAAAACAAATCCGAGGTTCTTCTGTCTGAATACCGCAAGCTTTCGCTCGCTCATTTTTTCGATGTGGGTGCCGTTCATTACAACAGTTCCGGAAGTCGGTTTTTCAAGTCCCGCTATCATATTAAGCAGCGTTGACTTTCCCGAGCCGGACGTTCCTACAAGAAAACATATTTCGCCTTTTTTTATTTCTAGCGATACTCCCGCAAGCGCGTTTACGCGTTCAGCGCCGAGTTTGTATACTTTTTTGAGGTTTTCTATTTTAATAACCGGTTGTATTCCCATCATCCCCTTTCATGTGTGTTTGTTGTTGAGGACGAAACAGGTTACTTTTCATCCTTCTGTGTTAGACGGAACAAATATATTAATGTTCCGTAAAAAAAGCTTAAAAATATAGAAAAATAAAAAATACAGTATTAATTTGCAAATTGTGAATGTGTGAAAGCGTGTTTGTCGGGCGTCTTTCCGAAAAACGGAGCATAAGGGGTTTTATTTATCCGCAAGCGATATGAATTCGTCGAGCGAATTTATAACAAAGGCTGTCTTTTTTACGTATTCCGAAGGCATCTGCATATAGGGAACGAATACGGGGATCATTCCCGCTTTTTCCGCAGCGATAATCCCGTTTTCGGAGTCTTCAAAAACAGCGCACTCCGTCGCCTTAACGTTTGCTTTCTCCGCAGCTTTTAAAAACAGGGCAGGGTCGGGCTTGCCGAACAAAACCTCGTTGCCGCAGGTGATATCGGAAAACAGATCCGCAATACCCGCTTTTGAAAGAAGCTTTTCCGCTCTTTCTCTTTCGGAAGAGGTGGCAACAACGGAACAGACACCGTTTTCCCTCAAAAAAGAAATCAGTTCTCTTACTCCTTTTTTAAGCGGAAATCCGTGTTCTGCCGCATATTCGTTTATCATGCGAAGTCTTATCCTGCGAAAATCCCCAACGGGGCAATCGTCTCCGTAAATCGAGCGTAAATACCGCTTTTCGGATTCCTCGTTTGTCCCCATAAGTCCGCACCACTGCGAATGCGTCATTTCATACCCGAGGATTTTCGCAGTTTCGCGCCATTTTTCATAGTATACTTTTTCAGAGTCAAGCAAAAGCCCGTCCATATCGAAAACGGCGAGCGTCAGCGTTTTTCCGTCAGTCAACAGCATACGCTATCGTTGTCATCAGCGCAAGCGCGTCCTGAGCGGTGTCGAGCCTTGAATACTGCACAACAACGGGAACGTCGCTTTCAACGAGAATTGCGTAAGGCGTATCTGTCGGAACGCCTTTGCCGTCGCTGTTTTTCAGCTTGTCCATGCGTATGTGATGCGTTCTTCTCGCTCCGCAGCAAGCGGTAAATCCGCCCATCTCTTCTCTGTCTTCAAAAAACAGGGTGAGCTTTATTGTGGCGTCCTTTTCGGATGTGTTCAAAACGCATACCGCATCGTGCGATACCTGCTTTACAAACTGCGAATCGTAGTATCCGTCAGGTATAAGCCATGTTTTTCTTCCGTATTCACTCATTATTTTTTCCTCCCCGGATTATTTATCCGTATGATTATAAAATATTTCAATTTTGTTTTCTCCGCCTGAAAATCTGAAAAATACAGTGTTTTTTTCTCTTACGTACTGCGTTTCGTCCCCGTTGACAACTATGCGCGCGTCTTCGGTCAGCCACATTCGGCAGCAGCATTCCGTTCCTTCGGGGGCTTTTGCGTAGAACGAAAAAACCGTATCGTCCGAAATAAGCTCTTCCGTGTATGCGCTGCATGCGATTATCGATGTTTTTGAATTCTCTGCAGCATCAATATCGTAAAGAAACAGGAAAGAACCGGGTTCCGCAACTATCAGAGACTGATATTCGAGATTTTCGCTCAGAAGATTGATGAAATTGCCGACAACGGGGATATTTACCGCCTTTTCGGTTTTTAATACCGCAATAATCTTATACGGACCTCTGTCAAGCGATAAAAATCCGTTTTGTTCAATTCCCGTTCCGCATCTCTCCGCAGCAGACCTGACTATCTTTACAAGCAGCTCGGAAAAGACTTTGTCCTGCGCGCATTTTGCGGGGTTTGCGTCAAGCACTGCAACGGCGCCTTTGCCCACGTCGTATATTCCGTACCGGGGCGTTCTTGAAATTACCGTGTTCTTACGTCTTAACGCCCTGATTTTGGAAGTGATTCCGAGCGTGTCGAAAAGATGTCCCGCAGGTGTTGCAAACGAGCATCCGCAATGAGCCCACCATTCGTCTGTTTTATTAAACGAATCGCTGTCTTCGCCCGCGTATACAAGCACTCCTCCGTTTCTTACCCATGATGCAAGCACGTGGTGGTAAGCAGGGGAGAGGGGTTTCATAAACTCATAGCTCAGCACCGCTACCCTGCATCCGTCAAGCCCGTCTTTCGGGTTTGTGAGATTTTCAAGAATAAGAGGCAGCACTTTCATTCCGTTAAGCATCAGCGGAAGGGAAAGACCGTAAAAACAGGAAAATTCCTCTATTGAGTCAGCGTATGCAAAACTGTAACCGTTCCCGTCGGGATACTGCCGCTGAAACATTGCGGTGTCGGACATGAAAACGCCGACAGTCCTGTTTAGCTCTCTTTCCCCGCTTTTTTCTCCCTTCATCCTCCGCAACGCGTTCATTACGGTTAAAAGCTCTGTTTTGTATGCATCGGGAACTGCTTTTGTTTTTGCCGACAGTTCCTTTTTGCCGAAAAACTTCCCGGGTTCCGAACATACTTCGAATTTAGTTATATCGGGATAAAGAAGCGATGCCGTAAGAATTTTTTCGTAATTGGCTTTGCTGATGTCCCAGTCGGGGTTCGGATTGCTCTCGGAAGGAGCGTTAACGAATATCATCTCCTTGCCCGAGCTTTCCGAAAGCGCCTGAATAATGCCGTATTCCAGGTATGCCGATTCAAAAATGCGTTCTTCTCTTTTTCCGTTGAAAACTACGGGAGTTTTCGCGTTTTCCGCGCTTATTCCCGCCGCAAAACCGTCTATCTGCGGTCTTGAAGCAAGGTCTCGGCCCGGCGTGATAAGACTTCTCTGCGAATAGTTTATAAATCCGTTCAAAACGGAATAAATCTTTATCTGACAGTTGTATTTTCTTTTCGCATAGTATTTCAGTCTCGTGCATATATTTACAACGCAGCGGCGGAGCAGAAACGCCTTTAATCTCGACGCCTTAAACTGCGCGTCCTCAGTCAGCTTCGGGTCCTGCCACGGGGAGCCGTAAAAAATCTCCCATTCGGTTTTAAATGCGTCGCTGTAACCGCTTTTCGTGAAAAATACAGGCTCTTCGAGAAAAATAACCCTTACGCCAATATCTATCACTTTTGACAGAGCTTCGGAAATATAATCGGTAAATCCGAGTGTGGGAACCATATAAGGCGAAGAAAGACCGTGAAGGACGTATGAGCCCGACGCATCCGTCTGAACTTCATCCCAATGGTTTTTTCCGTCATATTTCCCGTTGAGATAGTCGGAATAGTTCCCCCAGGAAAGACTTGTCATGAAATGCGTTGTATAGCCGTGATCCCGCCAGTCTTTTATCCTGTCCGCAGTCGTATCGTCAAGCTTGCAGACGGTTACGGCATCCGTGCCTGTATCGGAATCGGCGGAATAATAAGTGCTTACCCGCGTAAACGTCTTTTCCGGCGCGGTACTTATATATCTCATGCAAATCCCTCCTTTCGAATCAGTAGAAAATATATTTATATTAACTTTAAATATAGCACATTATTTGTAAATTTTCAATAAAACCTGCGATTGTTCATAAATAGTTCATTGATATGTATATAAAACATCTGCTTTTTGTGCATACTGTAAAGCTCAAGAATATTACAGACTCAAAAAACGGTTGACAATTCTCCGTTTTTGCGCTATAATATCCGTATTAAAAAATCGAAAAAACAGGATGTATCAATGAAGGGAATCATTTTTGACCTTGACGGCACTTTGCTCGATACTCTCCCCGATCTTCTTCGGGCAATGAACGCCTCTCTGACCGAACTCGGCTATGAAACCGTCAACGATGTAAAGCTCAAATCCTTTATAGGC
This sequence comes from uncultured Clostridia bacterium, assembly GCA_947305805.1. GTDB lineage: Bacteria > Bacillota > Clostridia > Oscillospirales > UBA644 > HGM12619. The sequence continues at coordinate 6,068 of CAMZEM010000052.1, forward strand.
GACGGAGCGCGCAATCTCGTCATCCGCTGCCTGGGAGGAGATCCTACAGAGGAAGCAACCGAAAAACTGCTCGCCGTTTACAGAAAAAACTATTCTGAAAACCTTACCGTTTGCACAAAACCGTTCGCGGGCGTTGCAAAAATGCTTTCGTCGCTTGCAGAAGACGGAATCAAACTGTCTGTTCTCTCCAATAAACCCGATGATCAGACGAAAAAGATTGTCGGTTACTATTTCCCCGATATTCCGTTTGCCGAGGTGAGAGGCAAAACCGAAGGAGCGCCACTCAAACCCGATCCTTTTTCGGCTCTTGCCATCGCGGAAAAAATGGAAATACCGCCTTGCGATACGGTATTTGTCGGCGATTCCCCGGTTGATTTCAAAACTGCGCGGAATGCGGGAATGAAATGCGTTTCTGTCCTCTGGGGATACCGTACCAGAAACGATTTTGAGGGACTTTCCCAATCTTATTTTGCTGCAACCGCAGACGAACTTCTTTCAGTTCTGAAAAACGAAATGTAACCGAAAAACGGTAAAAATAAAAACGCTTCCGTCCTTTCAGGATGAAAGCGTTTCAGGTTTTTCGTTATTTCTTGAACATGTCCGTAAGACCGCCGATAGCGTCTTTAATTCCGTCAACTGCGCCTTTTGTCTTGTCAGATTTAAGTTTTGCCTTTACGAGCTCAACTATTTTTGCGATTATGTCGTCGGGGAGATCTTTGCCTATAATCTTTTCAACTATCTGAACAGGTGTTTTCTTGAATTTTTCGAGAAGAGAACTGTCCTTTTTCAGCGTGCTGGTAACTTTTTCAACGGATTTTTCAATCGTTTCCCTGATATCCATTTGTTTTCTCCTTTTCGTTAATATCCGGCGCAAAACGCCTTATTGTCATTAATATCATACTACCACCGAAATTTATAAATATAATTAAGATTTCTTGTCGAATTTCGGAAAATTGAAGCTTGCGTCCGTATTGATACCGAATTGATTTAATATCGGTATGAAATTGACAAAACATAAAAAAAGTGATATAATGCAGATTATTACGGAGGTTTAACACTATGAAGCGGATTATTGCACTTTCCCTTGTTGTTTTGGCTGTATTTGCCCTTTTCGGCTGCGGACAGGCTGAAAAAGAGGAATTTCTTCTTGATTTCGATACGCTTTCAGACAGCGGCAAGCCGGATTTCGACGGCACTGTCTTCAACGTATGGTCCTGCACTCTCGACGGAGACAGAGAGGCGCTTTTCAGCTATGTGCCGGGCACTCTCGGTTCGGATCTTCTTTATGAACGCATTCACGATATTGAAAAAGAATATAACTGCACGCTCAATATTCAAACGGACGGTACGGGCAGACTTACCGGTGTTGTTCCCGCACTGCTCAGCGGAACATATGTCGGTGACGTTATGTTTTTAAGCTCCCCCGCAGATTCGATACGCTCCGGACTTCTCTATCCTCTCGACGCTCTTGTTGATTATATTGACTATAACGACGAAGTTAAATACGGCGGCTACGGCCTGCTCGAACAGGGGCTTTACAACAGCGTTCCCTATACCGTTTCTCCCGCAAGGTGGCCGGGAAAACAGGGCACCATTTCCTTCGGCGTTTTTGCTATCAACGAAAACATCATTATGCGTTACGGACTCAACGATCCCCGCGACTATCTCGAAAACGGTCTGTGGAACTGGGATACTTTTGAGATTTGCCTTCCCGAATTCAGAATAGACGACGGTTCGTATAAAACAACTTCCGTAAACATCACCTGGTCCGTTCTTGACCTCTGTATGATGAACGGAGTTGACTACTATTCCGTTCAGAGCGACGGCACCGCAGTTCCCGCGCTCGATTCCGAGCAGTCCAGAGAAGCTCTTGATTACTGTTCCCGTATTTTCACTCAGTATTCCGACTGCGTAACGTTCCACGGCCACGACGCAATGCTTCCCATGTTCAAGAATAACGAAATTGTTATGACGCAGACAGCCGTTGACCATATTATCAGATTTATGAGCTATGATATGGATAACTACGGTATTGTGCCCATGCCGTGCGGCCCTCACGGAACATACGGCAAATGGGTAACCGCTCACTCCGAAAACATCTGTTTCGGTATATTCTACAATACAAACGATCCCACCGCATCCGCAATAATTGTAGACCGCCTCTGCGATCCTTTTAAGGGATACGAAACCGATGACGAGCTTATGAGCTTTATGTCCTCCATCTTCTTTGACGATCGGGACGTAGCGCTTCTTATGAAACTCAACGAAGACGCCCGCTGGCAGTACTGGCCGATAGGCTCTATTTACGATTTCTACACGGCAGCGACCGCTCAGGCAAAGAGCGGCAAATCCTCATCCGAAATCATTGAAAAGTATTCGGGTGCCGCAGTTCAGTCAATTATAAAACACGTAATTCCGAACGTTGAATTCATCGAAAACTACAAAGCGGCGCATAACGGTTAAGAATAACGGCGTTGTCAGATGACAACGCCGTGTTTTTTTAAAGTGTTAAAGAGTATTACGCTCTGATTTCTTGACAATTCCGTCCGGTTGTGATATACTCTCGGTTGTGAGTAATGCTTATTTAAGCACTGCGTACAAAGCGTCAAGAAGTTCTCTTGTGTTTTTGCTGTTGTGATCCCAGTAGAATACGCCGCCGAAATCGTTGTCGAGCACATACTGTGCCTTGCAGGTCATCGATTCGGGGTCATCGTACGAAATAAACGTGCTGCCGTTGAATACCCAGGGAGCTTTCGCTTCATCATCCCAGTAACGGACATATCCGTTTTTGCCTATATAGTTTTCCTTGATGTCAAGATAGCCCGGACCGTATCCCATCGCTTTGGGCGCAATCTGCAAAAGACCGTGGTTTCTGTCTTTAAGACCTTCCGCTTTTCTTGAATAGCTTGCCGCGCCGAGCAGAAGTTTTTCCTTCGGAACGCCGTATGCATGGAAGAGACGGAGCGCCTGGTCGCAGCTGTTTCTGAAAACGTCGCCGGTAGAGGAGAAAAGCTGTGTGTGATGTCCCGCAAGAGCGTGGAAACCGCATTTTAAGTCGTATGTCATTACGTTGATATAATCAAGATACTGCGATAATTTGTCAAGTTCCGTGCTTTCCGCATAGTAAAGATCTGCGCCTGCGGCAATAGTGAGAAGATATCCGTCGCCTGCGGCGTCAAGATGCGCTCTCAAAACTTTTATGAGCTCCGTAAAACGGTATTTGTCTTCGGGACAGGTATCCTGACCGTTTGAAGGAACGCAGGGATATTCCCAGTCAAGGTCAATGCCGTCGTAACCGAGTGTTTTTACTATTCTGACCGCTTCTTCGCCCATTTTATGCATGTATTCTCTGTTTGCACATACGGAAGTGAACGAATTTGACTGCGTCTGCACGAGAGAAAGAACGAATTTCAGATCGGGGTTCCACTGTTTGTAAAGAGGTATTTTTTCATTTAAACGGTGTTCCGCATCGATTCTTCCGTCGGGGTAAAGATGTCCGAAAGCGACGTTTACACAGGTAAGCTCTTTGGCGTCCTGTTCGGTAAATTCGCCTCCGCCGAGATACGCGATAAGTTTTTTCTTCATAATCTGACCACCTTTATATATGGGATTTAATTCATATTATCATAGTTTTGTTTTTTTGTCAAGTATATTATTATTTATTTTCGGAGGTTTATCATGAGCAAAATGAAAATCGGTCTGCAGGTCTTTTCCGTAAGAGACGTTGCGGAAAAAGACTTTAAAGGCGCAATGCAAAAAGTAAAGGAAATCGGCTATGACGGCGTTGAGCTCGCCGGTCTTTACGGACTGAGCGCCGATGAAATCCGTTCCGTTCTCGACGACACAGGCCTTGAAGCAATTTCCGCGCACGTAGGTTTTTCGGATCTCGTAAGAGACCTTGACGGCACCGTTGCGGCGTACAAAAAAATAGGCGTTAAATTCATAGCTCTTCCGTTTATGGGCGAAGGCGATCTTCCCATGTCCGACAACTGGGAAAAGAATCTCGCATTTATTATGAAAATAAGCGAAAAATGCAAAGAAAACGGCATTACTCTTCTTTATCACAACCACGATACCGAATACAAAAAAATGCCCGACGGCATGTATATCGAAGACTATCTCTTCAAGGCAACCGGCCTTGACGCAATGAAACCCGAGTTCGATACCTGCTGGGTTCGCGTTGCAGGCGAAGATCCCGTCGGTTACATCAAAAAATACGCCGGCTACGTTCAGGTCGTTCATCTTAAAGACTTTGTCGGCTCGAAAACCGCCAATATGTACGAGCTTATCGGTACCGACAAAAAAGCGGACGTTACCGAAGCGTTCAAGTTCCGTCCCGTCGGCTACGGCGTTCAGGACTTCCCGGCAATAATCAAAGCATCCGAGGAAGTCGGTGCGGAATGGCTAATCGTTGAGCAGGATAACTCTTACGAAACCCCGTCTCTCGAAGCCGCAAAAATGAGCAGAGATTATTTAAAGAGCATCTATCGCTGAATTGTAAAAAAATAAACGGGAATGTGTTTTATGCATATTCCCGTTTTATTCGTATTTAGGCGCCTTTCGGAAGAGTAACCGTAAAAGTCGTTTTTCCGTTTCTGCTTTCTGCCTCAACTTTTCCTTTATGAAGGTCGACTATCTTTTT
>CAMZEM010000053.1 GCA_947305805.1 uncultured Clostridia bacterium
CTTTTGCGATTTCGGGCGTGAAGCACAAGGCGCGTGGTCTAAAAAGATCGGCACGAGAAAACTGGCGATTTTCGCCGGTTTTCTTCATATTTTCTCTGTTTTTCTCGCTTTTTGAATGTTTGGAAAAGCAGTGAAATAAAAAGATCGTGTATACCTTTTCAGCAGGTGTCTGGGAATTGAACCATATATGACGCACTTAACTACCTGAATACTACGTTTCGTCTTCACCTGCCGGTTTACTCACGCAAAGAGCTTCCACTCGCTTGACGCAGGCAAGAAAACGCGGATTATCGCGAATGGGATCGAAAAAGGGTGTGAGATCGCTCCAGTGTCCCCCGGTCAGCGCGTCGGTGAATTGCTGCGGGTAAATACAGTTGCACCAGCCGCTGCTTCGCTCATAGAAAAAAACCATCCGCTGCCGTTCCCCGTCCGGGTTGTTATTGAAGTTGTCCCAAGATTCCTCCGCGTACCAATCGAACTGGTTCAGCCAGCGGGAGCCGGACGGTATCGAGATTTTGTCCGTGATTTTCATTACGCGTTCCAAGAGACCGACGCCATTTTCGAGCGCTTCCAAGGCCTCGTCCTGCCGTCCGAGGGACGAGAGTGCCGCCCCCATGTCAAAAGCAGCCTGAATACGTACGAGTGTCCACGCGTCAACAGGTGCTTCCGCTTCCCCGATGGACAGTGCGTCGAGCAGTTTTTTCTGAAAAATAGCGGCGTTATAGAGAGATTCTACACGTAATATGCCATCATCGTCCCGCAGAATTCGTTTTCGGTCGAGCAGTTCGTTGATGCACACGAACATCCTCTTCGCGCGATAAGGACCATAGCAGTCCCATTCGTTGCGGCGGAAATATCGCTTATAACGCAGATTGTCTGCTGACAGATCGGACTGCGACGCATACCGTTCGAGAAATGCGTCAATATGTTCTTCGTCTTCGGTCTCTGCCATCATTTCTATGCAGAGACAGCGCAAATCGGGTTTTCGGCTCGTGTCAAGAAACGCTTCCGCGGTCTTCCGCACCTCCGGCAAAATCGCAGGATCCCGGTATCGTCCGTCGTTTCCTTCGCCCCAGAAACGCCACATTTCGAATAATCCGAGATAATCACGCCGGATTTCACGTATCGTCTCGCAAATTTCTTCAGGATCAGATCCCCGGGTCAGACAGAGACGCCTGAGCCGGTCGAAGCATATGTGCGCTCTTCTATTCTTTTCCTCCTCCGGAACGCCGAGAAGTTCGTCGACAGTGACGGAAAAGAGAGCGGAAAGAATCGGCAGGAGTTCCATATCCGGGTATGTCGAACCAACCTCCCAACGACTAACGGATTGGCTGGTGGTACCAAGGCGATCCGCAAGATCATCTTGTGTCCAGTCTTTTGCACGCCGAAGGCGACGGATGTTTTCACCAAGATTCAGTTTCATGATTTACTCCTTTTTTCGTTCTTATTTTTCAGGGTGACTATATTATATCATATCTTCAAATTCTATGCAAGCGCACAGATTGTGAGAACAAATCTCGGTTTGAGTGATTTTTTGCGCGATTGTCGAAAAACTATTTCCATCAGATGAAAGCTGACTCACGAGAAGCCGGAAGAGTGCCAAAAACCCCGGTTTTTACCAAAACCCGATCTAAATTGACCGCACACCACAAATAGACGGTTGAATTAAGATTTATATCTTTTTTCAACCGTCTTTTTTTGTCTGATAACTTTTCTGATTTTTCGAAAAATCAAAAATCGGTTTCGGCTCGTATTTTTCTATGATGATATTTTCACCTTAGCGGTCCAGCCGACAAACTTTTATTCAGTATCGCGATATAGTGTAACGAGGTCCTTCTTCGCCGATTTTGCCGTTTAATATAAAGCCGCATTTTTCAAGAACTCTTTTTGAAGCAGCATTGTTAAAATCCGTTTCTGCTTCAACAGCGGATACGTTCGAATTGTTTAAAGCCCATTTCAAAACAGCTTTTACCGCTTCGGTGGCATAACCGTTATTACGGTATTTTTCGGAAATACCATATCCAATCTCGGCAGTACCGTTTGAATCAAGCCCTTTAAAGCATAATTCTCCGATATGTGTGCCGTTTTTTAATTCAATCATCCAAATTGCATACCATTCCCATTGATCCGGATTATTTAAGCAGCCGTTCAGCATTTCTTCATAGGCGAGCTTCAGAACATCAACAGTTTGCGATTCTATGAATTTTATCATTTCTTCCCGGGACGCGGCATATATTATTAATCTCTCGGTTTCTATTATTATATCGGTCAAAAGTTGTTTCTCCTTAAATAATATTATCGCTTTTTATAAATTACAAGTTCGGGATTTTCGCCGCCTTTATCATACGTGCATATCAAAATAAACTCCATATTCGCCAGAACGCCGAAACACCGCTCACCGCCGAATTCGCATTCGAGCTGGTTGCCGAGATATGTTGCATTGTCGTCAAGGAATTTTACCGTGTTGCCGTTGGGCAGCTTATACTGCAGATTGACATAGCTGCCTACGAGGGCATTGAGCTTATCCAGCTTTGGCATACCCTCAATATGCAATGCATTGATCTCAGAAATCAGTGTTTGTTTGAACTTTTCAAACTCCCCGCCGTGCGAAAGCTGTTCAAACCGCTTCCAGTAGTCAAGCTGCGGAAGAGCCGACCTCAGATAATCTCTGACCTCGCTCTCGGGATGTTCGGCACTCACCATATTCTTAACACATATTTCAATCAGGTCGTCCATATTGCTGTACATATATTCGCCGTCGGCATAGCACCATTTGCAGTAGTCCTCGTTGAGAGATCCGTCTGCTTCACGGCTGATAATGCTGTCATCAAGAGGCATGCCGCAGCACTGACAAATCAGCTTTCTCGGAGAGCCTAACAGTGTATTTATCGACACGTTGAACAATTGAGACAGCAATTTCAGAGTATCTGTATTCGGAACAGTCTCGCCGGTCTCCCAACGGCTTACTGCCTGTCTTGTTACAAAAATCTTTTCTGCAAGTTCCTCCTGCGACATACCGCGCTTTATACGAAGCTCCTGAATAATGTTTTTAGTTTTCATATTATCACCTCATATATATTATATCACAAATCACAGCGCCGCGCAAGCAACTGTCTGTTGCTCTTTCATACAGAAACAGCAAGAGAAGGATTTTAAATGAGTAAAAGGATAATTCAATATATGATATTCGCCATAGCGCAAGGCGGGGATTGCTCCCCGCCCCGTGATGTTTTATTGAAACGCATTTAATTGTTTGGCTTTTCAGCTCTGTTTTTCTTTTTCAAGCATCTCTAAAAGCCTATGCTGTGATATTATTGTAAAATAATCAATAAAATACAAATCACCTATTCGTTTCACTTCCTTTAGAGAAGCTCCCAGATGAGGAATATAATAAATATGGAAACTGGCAGGACTGAGCAGCAAGTATGGCATTACCGGTTTCCGCGCAAAGTCATCCCGCATTTTGTACAAATAGTCGACTGTAGGCAATTTATACGTTCTTTTAATACCGGGCGCACCCCAAAAATATTCTGAACTTCCGATAAAAGTTATTCCCCTGCTCTTATAGGGAATAAACAGAAATTTCACGGAATAAACTTGTTTTTCTGTTTCCACATAAAAATCGCATCCGTTGTGAGGAGTCTTGCCCAATAACCATAAGAATGAATTCGTATAGAGTTTATAGCTGTTTTCGGCACAAAGCTTTTTTAGTTTAAACATGAAAACCAACCTTTTAAAAAAGGCCCTGACATACTTAAAACTAATAATTATTCCGATTATTATTAATATTCCAATGATAAAGTCCATAATTCATCGTCCATTATACTGATTTAATTCGAATGAATGATTATTCCAGAAACGGAAGCAGATCGTGTCCGGTGAGAAGGTAAGGGCTTTCTTCCGAAACGCTGAAAGAAGGATACCCCGATGCGACAAACGACTGTGCAGATTCATCAATCTGAGAAAGAAGCAGTTTGAAATGTGTGACCGTAATAACACATGTGTTATGCCGATTGAAGAAATCAAGCAGATTTTCAATCAGCGCGACGGCTTCTTTTTCCGTTGTTGAGATAAACGGCTCGTTCATGAGTACAAGTGAGTTGCGGGGAGTTTTTTCGACGATCTTTTTCATCATGGCAAGCTCATTGCGAAAACGGCTGTTTGCTTCATATACAATATCATCAATCGGGAAAAAAGTATAAAGGCTGTTAAGATCGGGACAGAAGAACTTTGCAGCAGGAACCGGCAGTCCCGCTTTTGCCAGCAACACGGCGATACCAACGGATCGGATAAAAACTGTTTTACCGCCCTGATTCATCCCGGAGATAAAAACTTTTTTTGTTTTTATTTCCGCGCTGTTGCTCTTAACGTTTTTTTCTACATCTTTTCCTTTTGATACAACATCCGCTATAAGCGAAAGATCGGAAAGTTCGTTAAACGAGAGGGATTTTGCAGACAGGTTTTTTATCAATGAAACAGGGATTCCGTTTGTTTCATAAAACGATTTTAAGCTGATATACAACTCATAAAACTGCAGATCTTCATACAAATCTTCCAGTATTTTCTGATAATACTGTGCCATTTCCAGCAGTTTTACGGCAAATGACTTGTTATGATTAAACAGCACCCTGTTCACCGCACGGTCTGACATTTTAACAGCGATAGTCTTTTTCCGTTTAAATCTGTTCCGGAAATCGCGCTGTACGGTTCCAACCGTTTCATACGTTATTTTTTCGATATGAAATGAACGGTTAAAATTCAAAACACCGGAATAAGATGCGGACAGAGATGTTAGAGACGTGTAATTTGATATTTCCGCTCTCAATGTATCGAAGCCGCTTCCGCTTACGATATCAAAAAATGCATTTTTAAGACGATCCAATCCTGCTGACCTGAAACCTTTATTACCGAGTATCGGAAGTATATCGTCAAAAAAACGCCAGTATGCTTTCAACGCTTCGGAAACCAGATGAAAAATGGACACTATTGTGTAATTTCCTCCCCAGTCCGTGGTCGGTTCGCGAAGGGACATCATTGAGTGTATGTCCTTTGACGCAGCATTTGTTTTTTCTCTTATTAATTCGAATTCCGATTTTTTATATATAAGCTCATGGAACAAACCTTCGTTACAAATAAAATCATCGGCGAGTTCATGAAGGAATTCAAGCTCTGCCTCAGATGCGGAGAAATCGAGCAAATATTTGCTCATTATCTTTTCATCGAAATCAAGTGCCGCGGCAATTGTGCCGACGGAAAGATCGGATATGACACGTTCATCCAGATATTGATCAAAATCTCTTTTTTGCGGAAACAATAATGAACATTCGATCATTCTTCCTGTCCTCCTGTTTTCAATTGCTCTGCAGAAAGCCCGTATTCTTCAATAATGCTGTCATTTTCGTAGTTTTCGGGACTGCTGACTCGTCTCACGGCATATTTCGTATCAATCACATTAGTTGTAAGAAACGCTAACTGTGATGTTTCTCCGTCCGCAAAAAGACGGGGAGGAATGGTTTTATGATGTGATATCAGAATAAAATAAGCGTTATTTCTTATCAGATAAGCGATGAGTCTTTTTGTATAAATATATGCGTCGTCTCCGTTCGTGGACGAAAAGATTTCATTAAAAAGGAAAAGAGAATTGTTGGGATCGTTTTTCAGAAAACCCTGAAGAATATCAATCTCTGTTTTAAGACGTCCAAAACCGAAATTTACAGTTTCTCCCTGCGGGAAATGCGTATATATTGCGTTTACGGGGCTGACGCAAGCAGACTTTGCGGGAATCAGGCATCCGCATCCGGATAAAGAAAACGCGGTGCCTACGGCCCTGAGAAATGAGGTTTTACCGGAGCTGTTGGCGCCGGACAATACAAAACCTCTTTCGCCGGAAAAATCGAAATCGTTCGGGATAATAACTTCCGGTGATTCTTTCAGCAAAATCGAATCATAAAGCCCCTGAAACGAATTAGAACCGTGATCGTTATATTCCGTGGCACAAACCGATAGCCCCGCTCCTTCCCAGTGCTCATATATGCTTTGCATGAACAGATAAAAAGACAGTCCTTTATGAACTGCGTAAAGCATCGGTTCACATTTTGATCTGAATTTGGAAGAATATTCGGTTGAAATATCATACTTCGAGGCAAGCGCTTCCAAAACGGCAAGCTCAAATTCGGAATACATTGTAAACCATGGGGCGCCGGTTTCTTCTGTTTGTTTTACCCCAAGCCGTTCCAAATATGAATGCACTTGAGATTCAATACCGCCCGTTTCGGGACTATCCGTTATTTCGATTTTCTTTCGCATGCCGACATCGGGAGAAACGTTTATTTCAACCGATTTGAAACGGTCTATGGACGCTGTATGCTTCTCAACTTCAATTTGAAATTGCTTAAACTCTTCGTCCTCACTTAAACTGAAGGTTTGCTGCAGCATCCTAATACCTTCCGATTTTCCTTCGACGGATAAGAGTTTTTCTATTTTTAACAGTTTTTCTGTCAGAAAAATATTTAACGCTGTTTCCGCGTATTTACGGCTATCAATGGCGTAATATGCTTCCGACAGCTTTAAGTATTCGCCAATCTCTGTATATACTTCACGTATTATTTCACAGACGTCTCTGTTGTTATATAATTCCGCAGCGAACTCCGACCTGAATTTCAAAGTAGGCAAATCGGTTGTCAGCTCGGAAAGCTCTTTTTTAACAATTGGCAGAATGCTTCGAAATCCGTGTGTGGCAGCCTCGTCGCACAATTCGAACAGTCTCAGGCATTTTACGGTATTTTCGCTTTGTCTGATTTTTGCAGTGTTAAACGGATTGAGTAAATTAATCATACGTTGCGCCTTTCATTTCGCCGGCGGACAGAACCCGAATTATCCATCCCCGATAATGCTTTCATTGTTTTGCGTTTTCCGCTCTCTGAAGCAGCGTTAAAAACCGTTTGTAATTCTTTAATTCGTCAAATCTGTTGTTATTCAGTTTTGAAGTAAGATAATTATATCTGTCAATTCGCTTTATGTAAAAATCATGTGAAACCGCGCCGAGAAGCGGAGACGACGTTCGGGTATCGCTGCCTATTTTTTGATAGTCAACCGTATCGTAATTCACCATTCTTTCAAGAGAATCAAGCGCTTTTTCACGGTCGCCGTCCTTTAGATAAGCTTCGGCAAGCAGAAGATACAGATCTCCGCTGTCTCTGTAATGAAGAGGAGGTTTTATTTCGTCTTCATTAAATATACAATCGATTATTTCAAATGTTGTTTCAATCGTCTTTTCCGCAGACTTATATTCACCGGAGGCGACAAAAGCTTCGGCAAGACGGGTGACGCTTCTCAGCGTTCCCTCAATATAATGCATAATTGCATACTGACAGCTTCCGATCTCAAATCCGTCCTTTTTCCAATGAGAATATATAGCATACATCACATGAATATTGAAATCCGCCTGCGAAGGGAAATTAACGATATGCGCACGCGCTTCTTTGAAATTCCCGTTTGCAGAATGCAGCATAACCATAATCATATGAGCGCGCATTATATCACTTGCGTTTTCAGAGTATGAAATGACAAGGTTTGCATAGCGCACACAATCCTGATAAACAGCTTTTGCGTGTTTAGCATCGTAAATATCGGTTTCGGGATTTGCAAGCGCCAACCCTGTTTCAAGGCACTCTCTTAATAGAATTGTATTGTTCTGAAAGTGCTTCAGTCCTTCCTGCAATACACGGTATTTATTTAACATTCCGACTGAATCAAGAGGACAGGAAAGACATTTTTGCGCATCATTTATGATTTTTTTAACTTCATCGGAATCGTTTATGCCGGAAATTCCGAAGAGCGTATCTGTGCTTACTCCGAATAATCGGGCAAGCGGAACAACCTGAGAAATATCCGGAAGTCCCGTTTCGTTTTCCCATTTGCTGACCGCCTGAAACGTTACCCCGAGTAATTCCGCCAGTTCATCCTGCGTCATACCGCGCTCTTTGCGTAAACGACGAATGATCTGCCCCATCGTTTCGTTCATGGTACAATCCTCCCGAGAATAATCTTTGCTGTAATTATAGCACAGAATACTTATAAAATAAAGCGACGTAAAAACGAGCTTAGCTCTACTTTCCGTTGAGTATTATACCACAAAACTTGCAATAATGCAATATATAATTTAACCAGAATCAAAAAAAGGCGGGGATTTTCCCGCCTTTATCATACATGTATAGCAAAATAAACTGTTTTTATATTTCAATTTCCGCTGACATGACTTGTGCCGCGCCGAGCTCTGCGCTCCTGCTGTCCGGCAGGGATCCGCCTACAAATACGCGGTAAAGTCCGTGCATGAACTTCGCGTTCCCGTCCGCATCGTAGAGTGTGAAATCATCCTCAGTCAGGCGGAAGACGCAGATCTTCTCCTCGTCGGGCGCAAGCCGCATACGCTCAAAGCCGCGAAGCCGATACTTCGGCTGGCCCGCAAGCCCCGCACTGTCGAGGTAGAGCTCGGCAACTTCATCGCCGGATCGGTCGCCGACGTTTTTCACGCGCACGGATATTTTCCGGCAGTCCGGGGTATTTTCGACATTCAAATCGGAATAGGCGAAGCGCGTATATGAGAGCCCGAAGCCAAACGGCCAGAGAGGCGTTTTCTCCGCGTACATGTACGTCCGTCCGTGATCCATCTCGTAGTCGTCGAAAGGTGGCAGATCCTCTTCCGATACGGGGAATGTCGCCGGGAGTCTGCCGGAAAAGTTTTCCTTCCCGGAAAGCAGTTCCGCGAGCGCTTCGCCTCCCCGCTCTCCCGGATACCACGCTTCGATAACCGCAGCTGCACGCCGCTCAATCTCCGGGACTGCCAAAGGACTGCCGTTGATCAGCACAACAACAACCGGCTTGCCGATGTTGAACAGACGCGAGAGGAATTCCTCCTGTTCGGGCGGAAGTCCGAGGGTGTCCCTGTCGTGGCCTTCGCTCTCGTATTCTTTCCCGAGGCCTACGACGGCAACAGTCACATCTGCTTTTGCGGCGGCGGCGCATTCCTCGGCGAACGGATCGGCAAGATCGCCGTCAGGGACCGCCCATTCGAGGTGTACGGACGGATCATTGTCAGCTTTACGGTATTCCACCGTAATGTGATATGTCTTTCCCGCTTCCAGCGGAACGGCTGCTTCCTGTCCGAGCTCAAGCCCGTCCAGAATAATTGCCGGTTTTTCGCACGGCGCGCTTCCCGACCAGCGCAGGCGTATCAGATAAACGCCAGTTACCTCCGGACGGAGTTCTCCGGTCCACCGTATCGAATACTGCACTGATGTGATGTACCCGTCAGGCATCTGGTCGTTCCATGCGAAATCGATCTTCTCATCCGTCCGGACTTTCGGGGTTCCGAGGAAACCGGTATTCGTGTAGTATTCGCCTCGCAGTCCGGGACGGCCGTCGGGGGAACAGAGATGCGCCGAGTCTATGGGCGTATAAGTGTGTGCGTCCGGACGCCATTTCCACGGGACGGAAATAACCGATGCGCCGAATTCAGCCGTAAGTCCATCGAGCGGAGACACCGGACGGTTCAGCGGAACCCCGGTGTAATCCCCGAACTGGCAGACCGCGGCGTTGTTGCCGACGAGTGCTATGATCTTATCCTTCCCAAGGGGCAGAACACCGTTATTTTTCAAGAGTACCATCGATTCCACGGCAGCGCGGCGCGCGAGTTCACGGTGTATTTCGCATCCGACGACTGACAGTGGGATCTTCGAGAATGGAACTTCTTCGTCAGGATCGAACAGTCCGAGGCGGAACCGCGCCGTAAGCACCCGGCGGCAGGCTTCATCAATACGCGCCTCGGATGTCTTCCCTGCTTCTATTTGTTTTTTGAGGAATTCCACGTACATGTGCTCGTAAGCCGAGTATCCGCCGCATTCGAGGTCCACGCCCGCATTCATAGCTGCGGAAGCGGCGTCCGCGGGATCTTCATACCGCTTATGCGCGTCCCAGAGCCTTGCCACGCCCGAACAGTCGGAAACAACGTAGCCGTCAAAACCCCACTCGTCACGGAGAATGTCCGTCAGCAGTCTTTTGTTTTCATGGCATGGTATGCCGTTTACCGCATTGTAGGCCGCCATGACCGCTGCCGGATGCCCTTCTCTGACGGCGATGCGGAACGGTTCGAGGTGGTATTCCCGAAATGTCTTCTCGCTCATTTTAGCGTTGCACGAAAAGCGGTTATGCTCCTCGTTGTTCGCAGTGAAATGCTTCGGAGTGGAGACTGCTTTGAGGTATTTAGGATCATTTCCCTGCAGTCCGCGCACGAATGCTGCGCCGGTTTTGCCCGCAAGATAAGGATCTTCCCCGTAGGTCTCCCCCGTGCGCCCCCAGCGCGGATCGCGGCAGATATTGAGGTCCGGGGACCAGAAGGTTAAAAGACCTGAGTAACGCCCGCCGAACGGCCATTCCGATTCTTTAGGCAGCACCTTCTCGCCGTGATGGTGCATGGCACGCGCCTCGTCGGAGATCGCCTCCGTGATTTCCTCCATTAGGGTGGGGTCGAACATGGACCCGAACGCAATAGCCTGAGGGAAAACTGTGTACTTCCCGGGACGGACCACGCCGTGCAGGGCTTCGTTGCCGTGATAATACTTCGGGAT
>CAMZEM010000054.1 GCA_947305805.1 uncultured Clostridia bacterium
AACCGCGGCCATCATCTCAACGGTAAGTCTGCCTATTATCACGGCTTTTACAACGCCTACAAGCCCCCACTGTACGTCGCCCACAATAACCGGTATTCCGTAGCGGAAAAAGTCTTTCCACATGGGTTTTTCCGCATAAAACAGGTCTTTCGGACGTACCGTAAGCTTTTTTTGCCCCCTGAAAAAGAAAAGCATTACTATTATAAGCTCAATTCCTCTTGCTATAACCGTTGTTGTCGCCGCGCCGCGAACTCCCATAGCGGGAAGCCCCAGCTTGCCGAAAATCAGAATGTAATTACCGCCGAGGTTTGTGAAAAACGATATTATCGAAACGATAAACGTTATTTTTACTATTTCAATGCACCTCAGCATTGCTATAAACGTATCGGAAACAGCGAAAAGAATATACGAAAAACATGCGATTTTAATGTATGACGTTGCTTCGGACAGAATATCCGTATTGTTTGAGAAAAACTTTACCACCGTATCGGGAAACAGAAATACAAAAAGCGTAACGGAGCCCGCAAGCACAACGGTTGTAATAAAAGTCATCGAAAAAATCTGCCTGATCCTGCCCGTGTCTTTCTTGCCCCAATACTGTGAAATCAGAAGCGCCGCTCCGCCTGAAATTCCGCGGACGAAAAACGTGAAAAACACCGTTACCTGGTTGGCCTGCGATACCGCCGAAAGCGAAATGTCGCCGAGCGAACCCACCATAACGTTGTCAAGCATTACAACCGCCAGTGAAATAAGCTGCTGCAAAGCAACGGGCAGTGCGATTGTAAACAGTGTTTTGTAAAACGGTTTGTCTTTTGTTAAAATGCTCATATTTTAAGCCTTTTCGGTAATTCGGACCGGAGTAATATATTTATGCCGCTGTTATAAGATGTTCGACCAGTATTTTTATTCCTATTATTATCAAAACGGTTCCGCCCAGAATCTGCGCCTTATCCTTCAACAGCTCTCCCGTTTTTGCGCCGATATAAACGCCGCAAAACGTAATAATAAACGTAGTAACGCCTATTACGCTTACCGCCTCCGCAAGGGAAACGTCAAGGAACGCAAGCGTAACTCCGACCGCCAGAGCGTCAATGCTCGTTGCCACGGCAAGCAAAACCAGTTCTTTTATGTCAACGGACTCTTTGTACTTCTCCTCTTTGCCGTCCTTTTTGCAGGCGTCGTAAATCATTTTCCCGCCCAGAAACACGAGGAGTAAAAACGCTATCCAGTGGTCATACGCTTTAATAACCGACTCAAACTGTCTTCCCAGAATCCAGCCTATAAACGGCATCAAAGCCTGAAAACCTCCGAAAAACAGAGCAATCAGAGCTGCGTTTTTAATTTTCGGCTTTTGCATTATCATTCCCTTGCAAACGGACACCGCAAAAGCATCCATAGCCAGAGCAACGCCCAAAAGAAACAGTTCAATAAAACTCAAATCAGTGCCTCACGTTTTTATGTAAAAAAAATTGGTTTTAACTACCCGAAAAGGTATTGACATTTTGCATTTTTTGTTATATACTGATAAAAACAACAAATAAATCTGTTGTAAAAAAAGGAGAAATAATTATGAAATACTGTCCTAAATGCGGCGCTCAGATGGATGACAGCTTGTCGTTCTGCCCCAGCTGCGGAACTCCCATGGCAGCCCCCGTTGCACCCGCTGCGGTTGTTCCATCAACCGATCATACTGCGGAATTCGATCCGAAGGATATTTCCGATAACAAAGGTGTAGCTGTTTTGCCATATCGGTTGGGATTTATCGGAGTGTTAATTGCCTCTATTATTTTAAATGCTCCCTCTCCGTATGTTGAATTCCACAAAAGACAGGGACTTAAAATCTGTGTTACCTTCCTGCTTATTTCGGTGGTTCTTATAGTTGGAGCTATTATCAATATCATTCCGTTTTTGGGATGGATTATTTACGGAATCGCAGCATTAGCAGGTTTCGTCTGGATATTTATTGCGTTTGTATTGCAAATAATAGCAACTATCCAGGTATTCAAAGGTAAGGCAAAAGAACCCGCAATTATAAGCGGTTTGAATTTCCTCAAATAATCCGTAAAGAATTATTTATACACAGCGGCCGAACGGTCGCTGTGTTTTTTATTTGAACATTTCGTATATGTCCCGTTTATGCATGCCGTATTTAAGCGCCAGCTCTTTTGCCGCCTCGGATTTCGGTTTTCCCGCATCAACAAGCGCGTTAAATTCCTCTTCAAGCTCTTCCGCAGAAAGAGGTTCCGACTCTTTTTTTTGCGCGCCTTCAACTATTATAACAAATTCTCCGAGGATATTTTTGTCTTTATACGTTTCAACGGCATCGGCAAGAGTGGTCTGTATCGTCTCTTCGTATATCTTGGAAATTTCTCTTACAAGTGCGATTTTTCTGTCTCCGAGATATTCCAGCATATCTTCAAGCGTTCCGAGCAGCTTATGGGGCGCTTCGTAAAAAACAAGCGTGTGAGTGTCGTCTTTCAGCGATAAAAGATGTTCCCTGCGGCTGTTTTTTGCGGTGGAAAGAAATCCCTCAAAAGTAAATCGCTTCGTTGACATCCCGCTCATTGCAAGCGCGCATACCATTGCGCACGGACCGGGTATTGCGCTTACTTTAAACCCTTCCGCAATACACTGTTTAACTATCATTTCTCCCGGGTCCGAAATCGCGGGCATTCCCGCGTCGGAAACAAGAGCGCATATTTCGCCCTGTCGCAGTTTCTCGAGTATCACTTCGCCGCGCTGCATCATATTATGTTCGTAATAGCTTATCAGCGGCTTTTTTATTCCGTATTTGGCAAGCAGTTTGCCCGTTACCCTCGTATCTTCCGCTGCGATAAAATCTGCTTTTTCAAGCGTTTCGAGCGCTCGGGGCGATATATCGTTTAAATTGCCTATCGGTGTTGCCACAAGATAAAGCGACACCTGTTTTTTTTCGTCCATAATCTATGTTCTTCCGTAAATTCCGTTAAATGTTTCGGTGTATTTCCCGTCGGGGCCGTATATTTCAATTGCGGGCTCGCATAACAGACCCGTTTTTCCGTTTTTTATGCCCTCCAGAAGGAACAGTTCGGGCTTTTTCCCTCTTCGCGGAAAAACAAAAGCGAGTCTTTTCGGCTCCATTCCGTTTTCACGCATAATACAGATTGCATCGGTCAGTCTGTCCGGCTTGTTTACCGTGCAGAATCTTCCGCCGTTTTTCAGCAAAACTTTTGCCGCGTAGCATACTTCCGCAAAATCGCAGCTAAGCTCTGTTCTTGCCGTTCCGTATTTTTTACTCACGAATCCCGAATTTGCCGTCATATACGGCGGATTTGCGGTTACAAGGTCAAAATATCCGTGAGGAAATATCTCATCGTTATCACTCTGCCGTATGTCACGGACGTAAAACGAAACTTTATCTTCTATTTTATTGAATTCCGCTGTCATTTTTGCGAGCTTAACCTGACTGTCGAGTATTTCGTACCCTCTCGCTTCCCTGCAGCACGCGTGCGTTGAAAGTATTACGGAAATAACACCGTTCCCCGAGCAAAGGTCGGCGGCTTTTGCAAATTTCTTGCTTCCCGCAAACCACGCAAGAAGCACGGCATCGGTCCCGAAACGGAAGTTTTCGTCGTCCTGGTAGATTTTATAGCCGTTTATGCAAAGATCGTCAAGCCGTATAGCCATATCTGCCACCCGTAACAGTTATTAATCTAAAAGCGGTTCCTTTGACTGCCTGAAATAAGAACGCATCTGTATGTATTCTTATTTCAAGCGGCCTTGGGTAACCGCTTTTATTGTTTTTATCGCTCGATCATTCAGCTTCCTGGGGAGCGCCGACCGGGCATACTGATTCGCAAGCGCCGCAGTCTATGCAGAGCTCGGGATCGATTACGAATTTGCCGTCTCCTTCGGAGATAGCGTCAACGGGACATTCCGCCTGGCATGCGCCGCAGGCCAGACAATCATCGGTAATTACATGTGCCATAATGTATAGACCTCCTTGCTAATTATTCCAAAGTATATAATAACATATTTTGAGCTTTTTTGCAATAGTTTTTCGAATAATTTTTAAAAGTTCATTATTTTATCAGTTATCCGCCATTGCTTCAAGCTCGGAACTGTTGTCATCGTCGGTATTTTTGCTTATTGTTTTAACGTCGGAAACGTTGTACGGGCGTATATCCGTGTTGCGGTCCGTGCCTATATTAACCCTTACTGTTGCAGTAAGAATATTTACCTCCACAACCGTTCCCTGTCCGTCTGGCGTTTTTACGGTGTATCCTACGCGCGGCATCGTTTCGTACGCTTCCTCGTAAACCGCCTCTTCAAAGTTAAGGCAGCAAATAAGCTTGCCGCACGTTCCCGAAATCTTCTGCGGATTGGTTGAAAGCGACTGATCCTTCGCCATTTTTACCGAAACGGGCGTAAATTCGCTCAGAAAACTTGCGCAGCAAACCTTTCTGCCGCATATACCGAGACCGCCGAGCATTCTCGTTTCGTCGCGAACGCCTATCTGCCGCAGCTCAATTCTCGTTTTGAATACGGAAGCCAGATCTTTTACAAGCTCACGGAAATCAACTCTGCCGTCAGCAACAAAGAAGAAAATGATCTTATTGTTGTCAAACGAGTATTCAACGTCAACAAGATTCATTTCAAGACCGTGCTTTGCCGTTTTCTCTTCGAATATCGCAAATGCGGCCTTCTCTTTTTCACGGTTTTGTTTGTCCGTTTCAATATCCTCTTCCGTCGCAAGCCTTATTACGGGCGACAGAGGCGTGAATTTTTCCAGCTGTTCGGTCTGTCTGTTTTCAACAACAACCGTTCCGATTTCAAGACCGCGGATAGTTTCCACGATTACCCTGTCGTTATTTTTAAAAATCATTCCGCGCGGATCAAAATAGTATATTTTGCCAACGCTTTTGAATCTTACGCCTACAATTTCTACAAGTTCCATTTATTTGCTTCTTTCTGTTTATTCTTATCTGTTTCGTACCGTTTCCGTCGGACGCATTTCGCGGCAGGCGGCAATGAGCGCAGCGGAAAACAGCGATACGTTAACGTTGAATTGCATATTTTCTTTAAGTTTTGCGATACTTACGCAAAGCTTAGTGAGCTTTTCCTGACCGAGTAAACGTATTTCTTCGCTCAGTCCTTCCGAAACTCCTTTTTTCAGCGAACGGAGGTGGACCGTAAAATAGAGATACAATTCTTCCGTAAACCCGACCATTTCGTCTCTTTTTTTAAACGACGCTATCTTTATTGCATCGTTCATACGGTTTTGCAGTACAGCCTTTGCGAATCTGTCGCATTTTATAAACGTCTCCGATTTCTCTTCGGATAAAAACGCGCGGGCGGCTCCTATGTAACCTCCCGAAAACGCAACCGCCGTCCGTTTCCTTTCTTCGGGTATTTTTGCAAACTCGGGTCTTTGCAGATATCCGTATATCTCTTTTTCGTCAACGGGCTCCATTGCAATCATTTCGCACCGCGAACGAAGCGTGGCAAGCATAGCGCCGGCATTTTCTGTAAGAAATATAAACACGGCATGCGAAGGCGGTTCTTCAACTATTTTCAAAAGCGTATTCTTCATTGGGAAGGTAAAATACGTCTTTCAGCTTTTCGCGCAGTTCCCTTACTTTGATATCGGTGGGAATATACGATATGTCAACGTGATTTCCCGAAAGGAATTTTTTGCACTGCTCGCATTTACCGCACGGCTTTTCACTGCTTTTGCAGACAAGCGACGCAGTAAGTATTCTTTCGAGCGTATGTTTCCCCGAACCTTTCGGCCCGTGTATGATATAGGCATGAAACGGCGTTTCAAGAGTCTTTTTAACTCCGCTGTTGCCGATAAGTCCGTCAAATCTCACAGACTGTCACCTTTTCCGTATTATTCATAATCAGATAATCCGCGGTTTCACGGGTTATTGTTTCCCCGGGTATAAGAATCGGAACTCCGGGCGGGTAGGGGATAACCGGACGCGCCGCAATCATCCCAACCGATTTTTCCGTCGGCACTTCTTTTTTATTACCGAAAAACGCCTCTTTGGGAGCGCGGACGAAATAAGTTTTCGGAAATGCACGCACTTTTTCTTCCGGAGGTGAGATTTCCGTATTTAAAAGCTCTCTTTCCAGAGCGGAAAAATCTTCTTCTGTGTTAAACGGCGATATCATAAAGACTATGCAGCTGCCCGATTTCATTTCGGGTATTATTCCGTTATTCTGCAGTCTATTATCAATCCCGTCCGCATTTTTTGCGGCAATGCAAAGCCGTAAAGGATCGTATAATTCAGATTTTACAACGCATATTCCCGCATCGGCAAGCTTTTCTTTCAGCTTATCGGTTCTGCGCCTTGCCTCTTCAAATCTGCCTTTGTTTTTTTCGCACCATTCGCACGCATAATCGAGCGAAGACAGTATTAAAAACGAAGGACTTGTTGATGCGAAAACAAGCATGTTAGCTAAGATATCTTCTCTTGAAATATCATAATTGAAATGAATCATGGCAGCTCCCGTAAGCGAAGGGAGCGTTTTATGCGCAGAGTCAACGGTTATATCCGCGCAGTGACTGCCCGAAGCGAGCGCGTCGGACGAGTCTCCGGTAAAAGCAAGATGCGCTCCGTGCGAATTGTCAACAATCAGCTTTACGTTGTGCTTTTCACATATACTTTTTATTTTCGGTAAGTCCGCGCAAAGTCCGTAATAATTCGGAGAAGTTATGAAAACTGCGGAAATCTCTTTTTCTTCTTCGAGTTTTTTTGCTATTTCATCCGCATTTACCGGTAAAACAACACCTGTTAAGGCGTCAAATTCATTGTATACAAAAACGGGCTTTATATCCGAAAGCATTGCGGCGTTCAGCGCCGATATATGAATATTTCTCTCAAAAAGGATCTTTTTGCCTCTGAAAAACGAAAGAGCAGTCTGATTACCGAGCGTTGCCCCTCCCGCAAGAAAGACCGTTCTCTTTACGCCGAAGAGCTTTGCCGCTCTTTCTTCCGCATAAAGCAGCTCTTTTTGCGGAAAAAACAGATTGTCCGTTTTGTCCGTTTCCGTGACGTCGTAGCGCGCAATATCCGTTTCAAAAAACTTTACTGCGCCTTTATGCCCCGGCATGTGAAAACGGTGTAAGTTTTCGTCTTCTCCGTATTTTTTTATCTTGTTATAAAAATCTGCGTCTGTTTTCATTTCGTTATCCTGCGGCAGAAAACTCATACGTCGAATATCATGTTTTCTATATATTCATCCTGAAATACGGGATTTGTGGAAAGGTCGAGAATGCAGACTTTTTTTGCGAGTTTCTCCGCTTTCTTTCTGCAGTTTTCTGAAAGCAGCGCCATCGTTGTTCCCGCAAGAGCCGCATTTCCGACCGCTTTTGCGCCGTCGCAGTATTTTTCGGGCAAAAGTCCGATTCCTTTTGCGCTTTCAAGGTTTATTGCCGTACCGAATCCGCCCGCTATGCTTACCGAAGGCGTTTTTTTTGATTTTATCATTCCGTCAAGAACGATTGTTCCCGCGCAGATCGCCGATTTTGCAAGCTGTATTTCCCTTACGTCTTTCTGCGTGAGATAAATACCCTCCGTAACTTCTACCGCACAGTCGTCTTCAAATTCCGGGCAGTCGTCGTCTATATGTCCCGATTCGTCTATCAGTCCCTTTTCAAGACAGGCGTTAAGTAAATCTATGAGACCCGAGCCGCATATTCCTACGGGTTCTTTGTCTCCGATTGTTTTTAATTCAAATCCGTTCGGCATATTGTCGTTTGCTTTTACTTTGTTTATCGCGCCTTCAACGCTGCCGGTGCCGAAACGTATACATGCGCCTTCAAATGCGGGACCGGCGGCTGTCGAACAGCCGTAAATCATATCGCCGTCTTCAAGCGAAATCTCTACGTTTGTGCCTATATCAGCAATAAATTTCGTTTTTCCGTCACCGTATCCGCACGGAAGCATGCATGCAACCGCGTCTCCGCCGAAAAATCCGCCGCAGCACGGCATAAAGTAAATATCCGCGTTTTTTGCGGCATAACCGAGCTTTTCGGCGCTGAAAAAACATCCGAAATACGAGAGCGGTTCAAAGGGAACTGCTCCGAGCGATTTTATCGAATGTCCGGATGCCGTAAGCTGCATCGTTGTATTACCGCACACGAAAATCCTGCAAATAAGATTTTCGTCAATGCCGGACTGCTTTATCATTCCGTTTATCTGTCCGATTATTGCGTTTTGCAGCGTTTCGTCACCGTTTGGCGTATCTATTGCAAACCCGATACGGGACATAACGTCTGCGCCGAAAGTTTTCTGCGCGTTTATGGCGGAAGTTTCAAATAGTTTTTCGCCCGAAATAAGATCGTAAAAAACGGCAACCACCGTTGTTGTGCCTATATCAACGGCAACTCCGATTGCTTTTCCGTTGTTTTTCGCAAATTCGGCGGTTTTTTCGTCGGGACAGATCTCGTAGTCGGTATGATTTGCATCCGTCTGAATTTTGTACGACGATTTTTCTGTCGTCAGTTCAAATTCGCCTTCCGCGCGGCAGTAGCATGCGAGACGCACGCCGCTTTTTATCTCGTTTTCGGTAAGGTGCGCCCGTTCTTTTGCGGAAAGGGGAGAAACGTTTCCTCTTATATATACCTTGCATTTCCCGCAAACGCCTCTTCCTCCGCAGGGAGCGTCGAGAGTGAATCCGGAATTGCCGAGTATTTCAAGAAGAGTCTTTCCCTTTTCAAATGCAATTTCTCTTCCGTTAATTTTTCCGTTCATGAAAACATACCTACCAGTGTCATAATCGGATATGCCGAAAAAAAGCCGAGAACGAACAGCACTGCGGCGATAACTGCATACAGCGCGATTCGTTTTCCCGTCAACGGCTTTTTTGCCGGTGTGTATTTATAGCTTTTTTCTCTTTTAAAAATCATCTTTATTCGGATTTTTCGTCTGTTTTGCGGCGTCTCTTAGGCGGTTCGAGATTCTGGGGAACGAGATCGTTTCCGAGCGTGTCGCCCAGCGCCATCTGAACCTTCCCTGACCAGATTATCTTTCTCGGACATTTTTCTACGCACGTTCCGCAGTTTATACATTTTTCATAGTCTATCTGCGCAACGCTTTCGGTAACCGTAATTGCCCCGACGGGACAGTTCTTTGCGCATATTCCGCATCCTATGCAGCCAACTTTGCAAAGATTTCTTACAACGGCTCCCTTGTCGTGCGATCTGCATCCTACCCAGATGTCTGTGTCAAAGGGAAGAAGCTGAATGAGCTTTTGCGGACATACGGAAACGCACATTCCGCACGCATGACATTTTTCATATTCAACAACGGCAACGCCGTTTTCCACTTTAATTGCGCCGAACTGACATGCTTTTACGCAAGTACCTAAACCTATACATCCGTAAGGACACTCTTTCGGACCGTTGCCGAGTTTTGCCACAGACAGACAGTCTTCAAGCCCCGCATAATTGTATTTTCTGTTGGCAAGCGTCGTTGTTCCGCTGCAAAGAACCTGAGCGCGCATTCTTACGGTCTTTTTTGATTCAACGCCCATAACTTTTGCAACCGCAGCAGCAACCTTGTCGCCGCCTACGGGACATTTGTTTACGGGCGCGCCGTCTGAAACTATTGCCTGAGCATACGATTCGCATCCCGCATAGCCGCATCCGCCGCAGTTTGCTTTCGGCAGCTGATCAACTATCAGATCAATCCGTTCGTCCTTTTTAACGGAAAGAAATTTGCTTGCAAGGGCGGAAAGAAGGCCGAGAATCAGCCCGAAAACCGCCATAATCAGAAATGCCAGCAGTATTGCACCGAAATCCATCCTAATTAACTCCCATGATTATTATTTTCCCGTCCGGTTTCAGAACGGAAGCTTGAGACCCTGAAATCCCATAAACGAAATACTTAATATCGCAGCTGCGATAAGCACTATCGGAAATCCTCTGAACGGCTTGGGTATATCGGAATACGCAATTCTTTCGCGTATTGCGGAAAGAAGAAGAATTGCAACAAGGAATCCCACGCCTGCGGAAAAACCGTATACAACCGATGTTATAAAGTCATATCCGTTGTTTATGTTAAGAAGCGCAACGCCCAGAACCGCACAGTTTGTTGTGATGAGCGGAAGATAAATACCGAGCGCGGAATAAAGCGAGGGAATGCTTTTTTGCAAAAACATCTCTATTATCTGCACAAGCGTTGCGATTATCGCAATAAAAGCGATTGTCTGAAGATATTCAAGGTTAAACGTTTTTAAAACGAATTCGTTGAAAAGCCATGTCATGGCGGAGGCGAGCGTCATTGTAAACACAACAGCAAGTCCCATGCCGAGCGCGGTTTCGCTCTTTTTGGAAACACCGAGGAACGGACAGCAGCCGAGGAATTTTACAAGCACGAAATTCTCGATAAGTATTGCGTTTATCGATATTACAAGAAGATTAAGCATTTATTCGCTCCTCCTTTCGAGTTTTGACATAATAAACTGAACAAGAGCGATGAGAAAACCGAGGACAAGAAATCCTCCCGCGGGAAGAATTATTATCAGAGCGGGGGAGTAGTTCGGACCGAGTATGTCTACTCCGAATATCGAACCGTTTCCGATAAGCTCCCTCACGGTTGAAATAACCGTAAGCGCAAGGGTAAAGCCTA
>CAMZEM010000055.1 GCA_947305805.1 uncultured Clostridia bacterium
CCCTTAAACATTTTTAATTATATTAGCATATTTTATCTTGCGTGTCAAGGTATTGTAATGAATAAAGCTGCAATTAAACATAAAAAAAACAAATTTGATATATGTTAATACATTATGGTTAAATGTTACAAAATTGGAAAAATGAATAAAAAGGGGTTGACAAATCAGGAAAACCGTTATATAATATCAAAGCTGATTGAAGGCGATGGAAAATCGCCGTCAGCGTATTGCGGGATTGTGTAATGGTAGCACGGCAGACTCTGACTCTGTTTGTGAGGGTTCGAGCCCTTCTCCCGCAGCCAATGCAGGATACTGATTTATAATCGGTATCCTGTTTTTTTATTGACAAAAAGCTGATTCGGTGATATACTTATTTCGAAAGAAAAACAAATAAAAAATACGGAGATTGATTATGAATCCCATTCTTCCAAAACATTATCATATTGCAGACGTTGAGGCTCGTGTTATGCCCGACGGACGCCTTTATGCTTACGGTTCCTTCGATATACCGGAATCAAAAGGATATTGTTCTAAAATATACCATGTTTTTTCAACAGACGATCCTGCTATGACAAACTGGACCGACCACGGTTTGTCGTTTGCAAATACAAAGGAAAATCCCGGAGTTCCATGGAAGCCCGACGAAGTGCTTTTTGCGCCTGACGCAATTTATAAAAACGGAAAGTATTATCTTTATATTTGCGGCCCGGGTGATTTTGAGGGTGTTGCCGTTTCCGAAAGTCCGTACGGTCCTTTTACCGATGCAAAACCGATTGTCGGAGCAGACGGCGACGGAATAGATCCCGCAATTTTTATAGATGACGACGGCCAGGCGTATTATCTTTGGGGACAGTTTTCTCTAAGAGGAGCAAAACTTGAAGACGATATGTGCACCATTGTCCCCGGTTCAATTAAAAAGGGAATACTTACCGAGCAGGAACACGGTTTTCACGAAGGCTCGTCACTCAGAAAAATAAACGGAAGATATTACATAGTTTATACGGATATTTCCCGCGGCAGGGCCACCTGTATGTCATATGCAGTTTCAGACAGTCCTCTCGGACCGTACAAAAAGGGCGGAGTAATAATAGACAATACATACTGCGATCCCTTAACCTGGAATGATCACGGATCTCTTTGCGAATTTAACAATCAGTGGTATATATTCTATCACAGATCGTCTCAAAACGGGTCCGCTCCGAGGCGCGTATGCGTTGAACCGATTACAATTAATGAGGACGGTTCAATCAATGAGGTTTGCATGACTTCTCAGGGCGCTGCAGGACCGATTTCGGCATTTGAAAAAATTGATGCATCCTGCGCATGCCGCGTTAAAGGACACGCATATATCGCTCCCGATAAATCGTCTGAAGAACTTAATGAAATACTTACGTGCTGCGGCGGTGGGAGCTGGCGCGGAGACTGGGCGGAATATAAATATATCGATTTCAAAAACGGAGTATCCGAATGCAGTCTCAAGGCGATGGGTAAAGGTGTGATTGAGCTTAAAGTCTGCGGTTCGGATGAAAACATAGGTACTGTTGAGATCAACTCAACGGATGAATTTAAAGAATATACTGTCCCGTTAGAAATTAAGACTGCCGGTGTTCATACCCTGTGGATATTTTTTCAGGGCAAAGATATGTCTTTGGACAGTTTCTCGTTTCGATAATAAACTTGAATTATTTACGGAGCATTTTATGAAATCTGATAAAGGATTCGAATACAACAAGAAGAGACATTATAACGTTGCGGTCGTCGGCGGCGGAATCGCAGGAATTTCCGCAGCGCTTTCTGCCGCAAGGCTGGGTAAAAAAGTATTGCTCGCCGAAAGTTCATATATTCTCGGCGGACTTGCCACAAGCGGGCTTGTAACAATTTATCTTCCGCTTTGCGACGGACTCGGACATCAGCTTTCATTCGGAATTGCCGAGGAACTTCTTAGGCTCAGCATAAGCAGGGGAGCGGAGGGAGATTATCCCGATGCCTGGTTTAATAATTGTGAAGACTGCGTGGCAAAAAGAAGTTCTCAAAGATATCTTACCCGATTTAATCCTCATGTGTTCGCAGTTTTATGCGAACGGCTTC
The DNA here is from genome assembly GCA_947305805.1 of uncultured Clostridia bacterium. GTDB lineage: Bacteria > Bacillota > Clostridia > Oscillospirales > UBA644 > HGM12619. Next base: position 2,089 of record CAMZEM010000055.1, read on the forward strand.
TGAGAGAAAACGGTGTTGATATCCTTTACGGCGCAACAATGAGTAAACTGAGTAAAAATAAGTCGGGCGATTCCGTTTCATCAATTACACTTATTACAAAAACCGATTCGTATGTCATATATTCCGATTCGTTCGTGGATTGCACCGGCGATGCAACCGTTTTTTATCATTTCGGCGCCGAAACATTTCTGCCTTATCACAAAAACGGCAATGCAGCATGGTATTACGAACTAATAAACGGTGAATACAGATTAAAACAGATAGGTAGCTGTTTTTACATCTCTTCCGACAAAGTAAACGAAGGCATTTCAGGGCTTGACGGCGAAGAAAATTCCGCTGAAGTAATAAAATCTCATTCAATAATACTTGACGATTTTATTAAAAACGGAGATGTTTCAAAAACTCACGCTTTGGCAACTCTTCCCACAATTCCGCAGGTTCGGATGACCAGAATGATAAACGGTGTTTACCGAATAAAGAAGACAGACGACAAAAAAAACTTTGATACAAGCGTCGGTTTGTTTGGCAGCTGGCTTGAAAAGGGACCTGCTTTTGAACTTCCTCTTGAAACGCTGTATAGTTCAAAAATAAAGAATCTTTGCGCCGCGGGAAGATGTATTTCCGTTATGGGCGACGATATGTGGGATATAACGCGTGTAATTCCCGTGTGCGCAGTAAGCGGTGAAGCCGCGGGTGTTCTTGCCGCTTTATCTTCCGATTTTTCGAATATTTACGTTCGTGATGTGCAGTCTGTATTATCGGATAGAAATATTCCGCTTCATCTGAACGAAATCGGTCTTTAACACTTTATAATTAGCAGACGCGTGATTCATTTTTTTATATATTTTTAAGGCGGGGAGCATTCCCCGCCTTAAATTGTATTTTATAAGTGATTATTTTAATTCTATAACATTTACGGAATGAGGCGCAAGAGTGATTTTCCCCGGGAAGGGAAGGGATTCCGATATTTCAATTTTAACGTCGGTCTTTCCGATATCATTGTATGAATCCACATCGTTTCCGTTTACGGTATGAATTCTCATTGTTTTAACTGCGTCATCAAGGAAAGATATATCAACGGTCTGAGAGTTTTCAGGATCTTTGTTAACGGCTCCGATTGCGTATTCCCCGTTTCCGTATGTAACCACTATATCAACAGTGTCAACGGTTTTCTGTGTGTTTCCGTCAAGGCCGGAAATCGTCGGAACATCGTATTTCCATATATTCAACACGTTATCTTTTAACAGATTTGCGTATAATTCAAATACATAATACTGGGGACGCAGTACGATGCCGTCTTTATGTGTAAAAATTGCACCTCTTGTGTTTACAACAGGCGAGAAACATGCCATTCCTATTATGTCGCAGTTTCTGAGACATGTATTTAAGAATGCCGCGGAAAATACCGCATCTGCCATGCTGTAAGTTGAGTTGACGTCATTGTTGTTTCTCGGTTCAAGTATTCTTTGTCTGTATATGTTTTCGGGGTCTTTCCTTATATCTTCAATTTCACCGAGAGAGTAAATATTAAAGACATTCGGATGATACCAGCCCCTCAGATTCCACTCGTCATACGCTATTTTGATTTTGTCACCGTAATCAAGCGCTTTAAGGAATGAGCGTGCACGGTCAATATTATCGCTTATGTTGTTTCCGGTTCTGAGCATAAGAGTATTGTAATCATTGTTTTTCAGACCGTCGGAAGAACCTTCAAAATAGCTGTGAATCGATATCCATTTTAGATAGCGGCCCGCTTTTCTCAAAAGATCGATATTCCAGTTTAAATCGTTTATTGATGCGGCGGAGAGTTCTATTGCAGGGTCAACTCTCAGCATCATCTTTGCCGATTCTGCAACTAAACGTCCCCATTCTGCGGACTCTTTTGCTCCTATTTCCCAACCGCCGTAATTTTCGTTGCCTATACTCCAGTATTTAATTCCGAAAGGCTCTTTGTAGCCGTTTTGAATACGCTGTTTGGCAAAACGGCCCATTTCTTTCAGATTGCAGTATTCAACCCAGTCGCTCATTTCTTCTGCCGAACCTGTTCCCGCATTCGTGCAGATATAAGGCTCACAGCCTATTTTACGGCAGAGTTTTACAAATTCGTCAGTTCCGAATTCATTTGATTCCTCTACCATCCATGCCTTGTCATAAGACGGAATTCTATCTTTACCAACACCGAATTTCCATTTGTAATCCGATACAAAACATCCACCGGGCCAGCGTATAACGGGAGTTTTAATCGTTTTCAGAGCATCGATAACATCAGAGCGAAATCCGTCTTCGTCTGCAAATTTAGACTTCGGATCATATACTCCTCCGTAAACCTGTCTGTGAAAATGTTCAAGAAAATGCCCGTAAATCATCGGGTTTGCTTTGCCGAGCGACTGATTTTTGTCTACCGTAATTCTCATTGTCATTTCTCCCTTATCCATAATAAGAATGTTTAAATTATAACAATGCGGCAATAAATTCACCGCCGCATTATATATCATCCAATCAGCTTTCAGGCTTTAAAGACTGTACCAGGGGAGCTCCCGGATCAAGAAGTGTTCCGAAAGTATAGCCTTTTGCAATCAGTCCTTCGATTATTTCCGGAAGAGCGGCAACGGTCGTGCCTTTAGTATTCGTGTCGTGCATAAGAATAACAGCTTTGTCCATTGTTGATCTTGCAAGAACGTTTGAAAGAATGGTATCTTTCGATGCGCCTTTTGAGCTGTCGGCATCTCCGCTGTTAACATTCCAGTCATAATACTGCATTCCGAGATCGGAAAGCGCGCTTATTGCCTGTTGCATTATATCTTTATTGTAGTTTCTGTGTACGGTATTGTTTGAACCGCCGGGGAACCTGAAGATAACAGGCGTATATCCCGTTGCCTGATATATCTTATCGTTAAGCTTCGTTACCTCTGAAATAAAACCGTCGAGTGAAGTATAAACGCTGTCGTATTCGTGGGTGTATGTGTGATTGCCTACGGCATGTCCCTCTTCAATCATCCGCTTATATTTTTCGTTGCTGTTGCCTTTCCAGTTCGGGAAAAACGTTGCTTTAACGTTGTATCTTTTAAGTATATCAAGTATTTCGTCCGTATATTTGGAAACACCGTCATCAAAAGTCAGATAAGCAATCTTTGTCTGTTCCGTTGACGAGGAACTTTGATTTGTAAGGGCATTGATACGGTCTGTCAGAGACTTGTTTGTGTTTCTGAGCGTTTCAACCGTTTTTTTCGTGCTTTCAAGCTCTGAGCTTAAACTGTTTCTCTCTTCTTCGAGTTGCTCTATCTGTGATTCAAGCGACGTTACGGTTGTCTGAAACGACTGAGTATCCTCATTCAGCTTTTCATACTTGTTGTTAAGCTCCTCGTTCTGTTTTGAAAGACTCGATACCGTTGACTGAAAAGCTATGTTTTCATTTGTTTTTTCCGTCAGGGTATCTCTAAGTCCGTCAATCTGCCGTTTTAAGCTCTCTATTTCCTTTGCGTTTGAATTTGCGGAAACAATCGCATAAACAAGCGCTCCTACAAACAGGAGGGCAAATACAACTGTCAAAGCCCTGAAAAGTCTGAGCTTCTTTTTTGTTTTTCCTTTTTGGGGACGGGAATTACTGTTTTCCATATTGCAACTCCATAACGTATAAATAGTATAGGATTATAAAGATCAATAAGCCTTGCCCCAAACTACCATATGTTTTGCGGGACGTCCGCAAATCGGGCAAACATCGCCGTGATTTTCCTGATCGAGAGGAATGCATCTTGAACCTACGCCGTATATGTCTTTAACAGCCTTTTCACACGCTTCGTCTCCGCACCACATCATCTTTATAAATCCGTTCTTTGACGAAGTGATTTCTTTAAGCTCTTCGGTGTTGTGCGCAACATAAGTCATTTCATCTCTGCGTTTTTTTGCTTTGTTGTAGAGGCCTGTCATTATGTCGTCAAGAAGAGCGGATACTGAAGACGCAAGATTATCTATTGCAAGGGTGCTCTTTTCACCGTTATCTCGGCGGGCAACAACCACAACTCCGTTTTCGATATCTCTCGGACCGATTTCAATACGAAGCGGAACGCCTTTCATTTCATATTCCGAGTATTTCCATCCGGGTGAATTGTCGCTGTCGTCAAGTTTAACTCTTATTCCCGCTATTTCAAGTTCCGCATATATTTCTTTTGCTTTGTCGAGAACTCCGGGTTTGTGCATTGCCACAGGAATTATTACAGCCTGAATCGGAGCGATTTTCGGGGGAAGTACAAGACCGCTGTTGTCTCCGTGTACCATTATTATCGCACCTATAAGACGTGTCGTTACTCCCCAGGATGTCTGATAAACATATTGCAGTGTATTGTTTTTATCTGCATACTGAATGTTGAATGCCCTGGCGAAACCGTCGCCGAAATAATGCGAAGTTCCCGCCTGCAAACAAACACCGTCATGCATAAGCGCTTCAATTGCATATGTTGCCTCGGCGCCTGCGAATTTATCGCTTTCGGTCTTTCTGCCTTTAATTACGGGTATTGCAAGGCAGTTTTCACAGAAATCCGCATAAACGTTAAGCATGCGTTCCGTCTCGGCAATCGCTTCTTCTGCGGTTGAATGCGCAGTATGACCCTCCTGCCAGAGGAATTCTCTCGAGCGCAGGAAAGGACGTGTGGTTTTTTCCCAACGTACTACCGAGCACCACTGATTACACAGTTTGGGTAAATCGCGGTGCGAATGAACCGTGTGCGCATAGTATTCGCAGAATAATGTTTCTGAAGTGGGTCTGACACAAAGTCTTTCGGCGAGAGGTTCGTTCCCTCCCATAGTTACCCATGCTACCTCGGGTGCAAAACCCTCGACATGGTCTTTTTCTTTTTGGAGAAGACTTTCGGGAATAAACATAGGCATATATACATTTGTGTGTCCTGTCGCCTTGAACTTTTCATCGAGAAGCTTCTGAATATTCTCCCATATAGCGTAGCTGTAGGGTTGAAGAATTATGCATCCTTTAACAGACGAATAATCAATCAGGTTCGCTTTTGTAACAATATCGGTGTACCATTTAGCGAAATCCTGATCCATTGATGTGATTTCTTTGACAATTTTGTCAGCCATTTTTAACATATCCTTTATATGATGTAATATTTTTTTATATCTTTTTCGATATTATACAACAGAAAATTAAAATTGTCAACAATGCTATCATAAAATGTTTGTAAACTTGTCGTAATTTTGCATAAATTGTTTATTGCAAAAATTAAGAATTTTTGATATACTTATATATGTAAACAAAAATAACCTGTTTGGAGGTTAATGTAAATGAAAAAGTCACTAAGGCGTCTGCTTCAGTGTTTGGCACTCATTCTTATGCTCACGTTTATCGTTGCATGCGGCAAGAATGTTACTGTATTCACTGAAAACGGCGAATGGAAGAGCGATACGGTATCGAGAAACAAACTCAATCCTACCACAACGCTTGTTTCATACCCTGATGTCAACGTCGCAAAAAAGGCGGACATAAAAGAGTCTTCCTATTATTTGTCCCTCAACGGAACCTGGGATTTTACGTTTACAACCAACAATTCCTACGTTCCGGCAGACTTTATGAAGACAAACTTCGTTTATCCTGATCCCAACGAAGAAGTGTTGACCGCCAGCAACACCCAGATACTTTACTGGGATACAATTGAGGTCCCCTCTAACTGGGAGCTTTCCGGTTACGGTACTCCTGTATACACCGATTCGAAATACGCATGGGGAACTTCTTTAAGACCCAACAACGTACCCGAAACCAACAATGAAATCGGTCTTTACAGAACAAAAGTAACCATTCCCGAAGACTGGGACGGACGCGAAGTATTCATTACGTTCGAAGGCGTTTCATCTGCCTGCTATGTCTATGTTAACGGATATATGGTAGGTTACGGTGAAGATGCATTTACAAACAAATCGTTCTGGATTACGGATTACCTTGAAAAAGGCGAGAATACCATTGCAGTTAAAGTATATAAATACTGCTATTCTTCGTGGCTTGAAGCTCACGACTCCGTAAAACTCGGCGGTATTTTCGGAGATGTTTATCTCTATTCAACACCTAATGTTTACATCAGAGACATTTCTATCGATTCCGGTCTCGACAATCAGTTTGAAAACGCTCTGATGCAGATTGAGGTTGAAGTTGCAACATTTGACGCAGCTCCTTCCGGATATACCCTTGAAGTAGCTCTATATGATAAGGACGGAAATACGTATGTAGCAAACCGTCAGCTAGGATCCGAAATCCAGTTCGGCGTAAGCAAGGTAGGCAACTCCTATGTTGCGGCGTGCGGCGGACGTCTTCCCGTATCCGCTCCCGAAAAATGGACTGCGGAAACCCCGAATCTTTACACTGCAGTATTTACACTTAAAGATTCCAAGGGTGATGTGGTTGATATCGTAAGCACTCAGTACGGATATATCTCCACCGCCTTCTCCTATGACGACGACGGCAACCAGACTTTCGTTGTAAACGGTCAGCCGATAAAACTCTACGGCGTTGTCTATAACGAATTCAGTTCCGAAACAGGTAATTCCGTTTCTTACGAAATAAAGGAACAGGATGTTCTGAGAATGAAGGCAATGAATATCAATGCTGTCCGTTCTCCCGGTATCCCGTTCTCAAACGACTTTATTTCTCTCTGTAATAAATTCGGACTTTATATCGTTTCCGATATGAACCTTCAGTCCACACCTTATTCAAACAGCGGAGAATCGACAATCCCCGGCGATCAGTCAATCTGGCAGAGCTCACTTGTTGACCGTCTCGTAAACGTAATCGAGAGAGACAAGAATAACCCCAGCGTTATAATGTGGGCTCTCGGTAATGAAAGCGGTAAAGGCTCCAACTTTAAGAATCTTCGAGACTTCCTTCAGGGCGAAGACAGCAGAATGATTCTTTACGACGGTGATTCCACTTACAGCGATATCGTAGTTGCGATTGACTGGGATTTCTCTAAGATCGAAGAAACCATAAACGATCCTTCAGTAAAGAAACCGGTTATTCTTCAGTCTTACACAATGAGTTATCTTGAAAGCACCGGCAATATCAAATCATATGTTAACTATATTGACGGTAATTCGAAAATACTCGGCGGCTTCTTCAACTACTGGGTAGACAGAGCTCTTTACTGGCCTACCGATTCCGCAAATTCAAGTCTTATACTTTCCGAAACTCCTTACTCCAAATATCCCGAGCTTTATACTCTCAGCTGGCCCGGTACATGGGGCGAAAACGTTTCTGACGGTGTTTTAGGCCTTTCCGGTGTTATTAATGCAGACAGATCCGTTCAGTCAGACGGATACGAGCTTAAAAACGCTTATTCTCCGATTAAAATCACCGCAACCGATCTCGCAGCAGGTAAATTCACGGTTGAAAACAAAAACAGCTTTATCAACTTTGAAGATAACTACGAAATCAGATATGAAATCCTTGCTGGAGCGGAAACGGTATCTTCCGGCAAGATTTCCGGTATTACTCTTGAACCCGGGGAAACAAAAGAATTCTCTGTTAATTACGGTTCATTCAAAGCAAATACCGAGTACTTCCTCAACATTTACGTTGATTCTCTTTCTTCATATGATTGGAAGGACGCTCTTTCCGGAAACGTATACTTCGTCCAGTACGATCTTACCGGATTTGAAACAATGCCGAAAACCGGCGCCGTTAAATCCGACAACGGAGACGCTTTAACCCTTACAATCATCCAGAAACCCTCTATTGACGCTACAATCCTCGACATTACATCCGGTGACTTCTACGTTACAAACAATGCCGAAAGAAAACTCAGCGAAATATATGATTGTACATACGTTCTTACGGAAGTTAACAACTATTGGACAAATCCGCGTCCCGTAGTTATTTCCGAGGGCACTGTAGACCTTGATGTTCCGGCATATACAAAGAACGTTAAACTTCATATAGATTACAATACACCGCAGAAAGCAGTTGCAAACGGTAATTATGCTTTAACAATAACCTTTACGCAGAAGATTGATCTCGGCGATGTTCCCGCAGGCTATCAGCTTAAGTGGGTATACGACGCTAATTATTTCGGAATGGAACTTCCGTTCGAAATCGATCCCGAACGTACTCCGACCCCGATCCTTGACGAAGAGGGTAACCAGATGAAGGATGAAAACGGCAATCCGCTGTATTTCTATCCCGACGAAGAACCCGAACTTGAGGATATTGAAGAAGAGTGGGAAGAAGAGTGGGACGAATACACGCCCTATATCCTTATAGAGAACGACCTCGTCTCCGTAGAAGTTAACGCCGAAAACGGACGCATAATGTCCGTATACTACAATGACTCTCTCATTCTTAAGAATGCTCCGAGATTCAGCGTAACAAGAACACCCACCGGCGGCGACTCTTATTCTGAAGTAACAGGTTCAAACTACAGCGTTATCAACAGAGTAACAAATAATCAGTTCCTTCGCGATTACATAAAGATTGACAAAGTTGCTGATAACCATTACCGTCTCTCTCTTGAT
>CAMZEM010000056.1 GCA_947305805.1 uncultured Clostridia bacterium
ATTCAAAAACGTTCAGCTTTTCTCGATATATATGCTTGACCCGCAGGTCATCGTAATCTCACTTGTAGCCGTCATACTTCTTACCGTATTCCTCTCCGTAATCGCCATCGCCAAAACCTTCACCTCAGGCAATACAAACGAATACAGAGCGTAAATATATTCGATAACGCGAAAACTCTGTGCGATTTTTCGCGACGACGGAAAAACCAGGCTAAAATATCGGCAGCAAATCGGAATTGCTGCCGATTTCTTTATTTTTTTCCGTAAAATATATAATAATTTAAAAATTGTTAAACTTTATTCATTTACATTTGCTTATAAATGTTATATAATAATAGAGATAAGTAAAAATATATACTTTAATCGGGAGAAACGGACTTTATGGTTACCGGATTTGATAACGCAAAATATCTTAAGATGCAGTCGGAGCATATCATGCAAAGAATAGGGGAGTTCGGAGGAAAGCTTTACCTTGAATTCGGCGGAAAGCTTTTTGACGACTACCACGCATCCCGTGTTCTTCCCGGGTTTGCGCCTGACAGCAAACTCCAGATGCTTAAAAAAATAGCCGACGATGTTGAAATAGTTATAAGCATCAGCGCAGGCGACATAGAAAACAATAAAGTAAGAAAAGATTACGGTATTACTTACGAAACCGACGTTCTCCGTCTTATAGACGCATTCAGGGATATAGGTCTTTTTGTGGGAAGCGTTGTTATAACCCAGTTTTCGGGACAGCCCGCGGCAGAGAATTTTAAAAACAGGCTTGAAACGCTCGGGCTTAAAGTATACCGTCATTATGTTATTCCCGATTATCCCTTCAACGTTTCCAGAATAGTCAGCCAGGAGGGATACGGCAAAAACGACTATATCGAAACTCAGCGTCCGCTCGTTGTAATAACGGCTCCCGGCCCGGGCAGCGGAAAAATGGCAACGTGTCTTTCTCAGGTATATAACGACCACCTCCGCGGCATAAAAGCGGGATATGCAAAATTCGAAACGTTTCCCATATGGAATATGCCGCTCAAACACCCCGTAAATCTTGCGTACGAAGCCGCAACCGCAGACCTTAACGACGTTAATATGATAGACCCGTATCACCTTGAAGCTTACGGAAAAACAACGGTCAACTACAACCGTGACGTTGAGATTTTCCCCGTTCTTAATGCGATTTTCCGAAATATCTACGGCGAAAGCCCGTATAAATCCCCGACGGACATGGGCGTTAATATGGCGGGATACTGCATTACCGACGACGAAGTTGTAAAAGAAGCCGCAAAACAGGAGATTATCAGACGCTACTATACCACCATGTGCGACCGCATAAACGGCAAAACCGAAGATTCTGCCGTAAAGAAAATAGAGCTTCTCATGCAGCAGGCGGGAATAGGCGATGCCGACAGAAAATCGATAGCCGCCGCTCTGGACAGAGAAAAGGAAACCGGCGCTCCCGCCGTTGCGATAGAGCTTCCCGACGGACGTGTGGTTTCGGGAAAAACGTCTCCTCTTCTCGGCCCTTCCGCAGCAGCGCTGCTCAATGCCGTTAAAGCGCTTTGCAATACGGAAAAAGAGAAAAAGCTTATTTCACCTTCGGTTATCGAACCGATTCAGCGCCTTAAAACGGACGTTCTGGGCAATCACAATCCGAGACTTCATTCCGACGAGGTTCTGATTGCGCTGTCCATTTCCGCGGCAACAGACCCCGATGCGGCAAGAGCCGCCGCGACGCTTCCTCAGCTTCGGGGATGCGAAGCCCATTCAACGGTTATATTAACCCAGGTTGACAACGATACATACAGAAAACTCGGTATCCGCCTTACGTGCGCTCCGAAATATCAGACAAAGAAACTTTACCACAAATAACAAAAAGGATGTGACTGTCATGAAAAAATGCGTATTTGCAGCGATTTTTACCGCGCTGACAGTCGCCGTTGCCCTCGCCACGCTGCTTTTTCCCGGCGCATTCCTTCTTTTTTCACTTATTTCAACCGTACTTTTTTCTTTTGTTATCGTTCTTTCGGATACAAGTGCCTCCCGTATAGTTTCGCAGGCGGTTGTAGCGGTTTTTTACATCGCAACCGTTGTCGTTCTGAATAACCCCGTTCCGGGTCTTCTTATTCTTGCAATGTTTTTCCCGGTCGGCTGGGCGGTAGGCACTGCGTATCTGATGAAAAGAAACCTCAACTCCGCAGGCGCCATGTCCGTTATGTTCGGCGCGGTTTTCATCTTTGCCGTATTCGCCGTATATGCGCTTTATTCTTCAGGTAATTTTGCCGATGCGGCGGAAAACCTGAAAAATGCGTTTGTTCCTCAGGTTGAACAGATGCTTACCGAAGCTTTCAGCGCGCAGTCCGAAATTACGGATAATATCTATCTTTATTCCGTTTCCACAATTGCTTCCGCGATTTTTTCGTATATTCCCGCTGCAATCGCAATCTGGTATCTTGTCTGCACGGCAATATCGTTTGCGGTATTGAGAAAAGGTCTGAAAGCGGCGCAAAACGACGTTTCATTTATGGGAACGTTCAGCGATTTCAGGGTAAGCAAGGCAGGGGCGATAGCCTATTTTATCGCTTCGCTCATTTCGCTTCTGTCGCTCGGCTCCGCAGTCGGCACAGCCACGCTCAATTTTACGGGCGTAATGTCCGTGGTGCTTGCCTATGCGGGCATATCCCTTGTAAATTATATTCTTGATTTTAAAAACATTCCGGATATTTTAAGACGGATAATCATAATTGCCCTGTTTGTTATCGGTATACTGCCGATTGGCATTTCGTATCTTCTTTCCATACTGGGACTTGTGGATTCATATCTCAATATACGTGAAAGACTTATGAATTCCGGTCATTGAAAATTGGAGGTGTCACATGAGCGGAAAGTATTTAATAACATCTCTTTCATCCCGCATTGTCTATATTATCCTTGCGTTTTTTTCCGTTCTTTTCCGCGTTTATCACCCCGGCACGCTGAGCTATCTTTTCATTCTCGTTTCGGTGCTCTATATCGTCGGATTTGAGATTTATGCGCAGATAACACGGAAAAACGTTAAAAAAACGCTTAAAAATACGGTTGCCGCAATGAATTTGCAAACCGTAAACAGACTCGGCTCGTTCCCGCTTCCCGTTGTTGTGTGCGACGGTGCGGGCGATATTCTCTGGTACAGCGAAAAATTCGTTGATTTTGCGGGAGAGGCGTTTGTTGCAAAGCTGAACAACATAAAAACTCTCGACAGATCTCTTCCCTCTTCCGACCGTCCCGAGGTAACCATAGGCGAGAAGACCGCTTCGGTATATGTTGATAAAGACGAAACCGACAACGGCGTAATGTATATTCTTTATTTCTTCGACAAAACCGACTACGCCGTTCTCAAACGCGAACAGCAGCTTTTAAAACCCGTTGCGGCATATCTTACGATAGACAACTATGACGAGCTTTTCAAAAACATCCGCGAAGGAGACAGCTCGGTAGCGGTTGCAACAATAGACGACGCCGTAATGCACTGGGCCGCTCAGGCGGACGGAATTATCAAAAAACAGAGAAAAACAGATACTTCTTCATTTTTGAAAACAGATTTATCAAGCAGTTTTCAACCGACCGTTTCGATATACTCGATAAAGTCAGAGATCTGCCTATTATCAGCTCCATTCCGCCAACGCTGTCAATAGGCGTAGGCGTGTCGGGGGGTTCGCTTTCGGAAAGCGAAGATGCCGCAAGAAAAGCGCTTGATATGGCGCTGAGCAGAGGCGGTGACCAGGCGGTTATCTCAACTTCGAACGGATTTGAATTTTTCGGCGGATACGCAAGAATCAACGACACGCGCACAAAAATCCGCTCGCGCGTTCTGGCATCCACTTTTGCGGAAGTTATAAAAAGCGTTGACAAAGTTATCGTTATGGGCCATAAATACGCCGATATGGACAGCCTGGGCGCCTGTATCGGTGTGGCGTGCATAGCAATGTCAAAACATAAAGACGTATATATCGTTCTTGATACCGCAACAAATCTTGCAGATACGCTTTACGACAGACTGATAATGTCCGAACGCCACAAAACTCTGTTTATCTCAAAAGAACAGGCGCTCATGACCGTTGACCTCAATACTTTGCTCGTCGTTGTAGATACGCACAGAGGCATGTATACCGAAATGCCCGAACTTCTCTCATATGCGGGCAAAACGGCGGTTATCGACCATCACAGAAAAGCGGCGGACTTCATTAAAGATACGGCGTTTTTCTTCCACGAACCGTATGCATCTTCCGCATGCGAAATGATAACCGAGCTTATTCAGTATCTGGGCGACTGCAACCCGTCTCCGATTGAGGCGGAGGCTCTGCTTGCAGGTATATACCTCGACACCAAAAACTTTTCCGTCCGCACGGGAACATGCACGTTTGAAGCGGCTGCGTTCCTTAAAACAATGGGCGCAAACACGGTTAACGTAAAGCTTATGTTCCAGACCGATATGGAAACTTACAGAGACCGCGCCGAGATAATCAAAAACACGCAGATATACAGATCGATATTTGCAATTTCGGTATTCGAAGCTCAGTCGGAGGGCAATATTAAAATCGCCACTTCGCAGGCTGCGGACGAAATGCTCAATATAGAAGGCGTTCAGGCAACGTTTACCATATTCGAAACAAAAGACAGTTCAAACATCTCATCCCGTTCGTTCGGCAACATCAACGTTCAGCTGATAATGGAAAAGCTCGGCGGCGGCGGACATCAGAGCATGGCAGGCACGCAGCTTAAAGGCGTTAACGCAAAAGAGGCGTATATAAAGCTTACCAACGCCATAGACGCATTCCTCGAAGAACAGGGCAGGATAGATATAAAATAACGTTTAAGGAGGACGGAATTATGGAAGTTATTTTACTTCAGGACGTTAAAACACTCGGGAAAAAGGATCAGATCGTAAAAGTAAGCGACGGCTACGCAAGAAATTTTCTCTTTCCAAAAAAACTTGCGGTTGAAGCAAACGCAGTAAACAAAAATGCGATTGAAATTCATAACAAAGCCGAAGAAAATAAACGCAAAGCCGAAAAAGCGAAAGCGGAAGAGGATAAAAAACTCCTTGAAAACCGCGCGCTTACAATAAAAGCAAAAGGCAGCAGCACAAAGCTTTTCGGCGCAATTACGTCAAAGGAAATCGCAGACGCGCTCGAAAAAGAGAGCGGACTTGCAATAGATAAAAAGAAAATAAACGTTTCAAACATCAAAACATACGGCGAATATACCGCAGAGGTAAAGCTCTATCCCGAAATCGCGGCAAAAATCACCGTTCACGTAGTGCCGGAAGAATAAAATGGAATTTAAAGATACCGACCAGAAAATGCCTTACAGCATTGAAGCAGAACAGGCGGTTCTCGGGGCAATACTTCTTAACCCCGAGAAGATTTCCGATGCGGCAAGAAGGCTGAAACCCGACAGCTTTTATTTCAAAAAGCATTCCGAGATTTTCGAAACGATGACGGAAATGTTTAATTTAACAGTCCCCATCGAAGGGATACTTCTGCTCGAAAAACTCAGGGAAAAAGGATATTTTGAGGACGAGGCGGATAAAGAATATCTTTTGCGCCTTGCAGAATCGTCCTCGCTTATAAACGATATCAATTACTATATCGATATCGTTGCCGACAAGGCATCCCTTCGCAGAATAATCGACGTATGCGGCAATGTAAGCTCGCTCTGTTACAGCGGTGACGACGTCAGGGACGTCCTCGATATTGCCGAAAAAAGCTTTTACGAAATAACAAACGGCCGTCAGAATACAAACCTTTACAAACTTGAAGCGGTAGTCAAGGGCGAACTCGAACGCTGGTCAGAACAGAAAAACGACACAACGGGCAAATACGATCCTTTAAAACTTGAAATTTCTGCGGTAGACACCTTTATCGGCGGACTTAACAATACCGACCTTGTAGTTGTTGCGGGCCGACCCGGTATAGGTAAAACGTCGTTTGCGCTCAATATCGCATACAATATAGCAAACTCATCAAATTACAATCCGAAGCGCTCGGTTGTTTTCTTCTCGCTTGAAATGTCGAAAGAACAGCTTGCCCACAGAATAATCTCCATGGAGCGCCGTATGGACAGCTATGTTCTGCGTACAGGCGCGCTTTCGGACGACGAGTGGTCTGATCTGTTTAAATTCTGGCACGACGATTTGCAAAACGTCCAGATGTATTTTGACGATACCCCGTCGATTACCGTAATAGAAATGAAAGCAAAGCTCCGCCGTATTCCCAATCTCGGGCTTATAGTCGTAGACTATCTGCAGCTGATGAATTCGTCGCGCCATATCGAAAACCGAGTTCTTGAAATATCTGAAATCACGCGTTCTCTTAAAATTCTCGCAAAAGAATTCAACGTTCCGGTAATACTGCTGTCTCAGCTTTCAAGAAGCATAGAGCAGCGTAAGGACGACAACAAAACCCCGCGCCTTTCCGACTTGCGTGATTCGGGCTCAATCGAGCAGGATGCCGACGTGGTTATGTTCCTCAGCAGACCCGACTATTACGATAAAGAAACCGAGCAGAAAAATATCTGTTACGTTATTATCGAAAAAAACCGTCACGGTCAGACGGGCAAGGTTAAAATATTCTGGGACGGCGCGCACACATCGTTCCACTCTCTTTCTTCAAGTGATATAGATGAATAAAGAAATTGACGCTCTTATCCTCGAAAACATCGAAAAAAACAGCCTGTTTTCGGATTGCAGCGGTATTGTCCTTGCAGTTTCGGGCGGCTCCGACTCGATGACACTTCTTGATTATTTTATCAGAAAAGTAAAGGATATTCCGTTTGTTGTCGCTCATATAAATCACGGAATCCGCGAAGAGTCCGATGACGAAGAAGAATTCGTCAGGTCTTACTGCTATAAATATTCCGTACCCTGCGAGGTTTATAAAGCCGATATTCCCGGCACAAAACCGTCCGGGGCATCAACGGAAGAGTATGCAAGACAGGTCAGATATGGTTTTTTTGAGGAAGTAAAAAAGAAATACGGTTTTTCGCATATTGCCACCGCGCACAACAGAAACGACGCTACCGAATCATTTTTTCTGAGCATTGTAAGGGGAGCAGGCATGAAAGGCGCCGCATCAATTCCCGTTTCAAGAAACGACGGGGTTATAAGGCCGCTTCTTTTATGCGAAAAAAACGATATTCTGAGGCACTGTGAAAAAAACGGAATTCCGTACGTTACCGATAAAACGAATTTTGAAAGTATCTGCACGAGAAATATCCTGCGAAACGACGTTTTGCCGCGTCTTCGCGAAATAAATCCCAGACTTGACGACGCCGTATTCCGTCTTTCTTCGCTCGCGCAGGAAGACGAGGAGTATTTTGAAAAACAGGTTGACAAAGCGCTTTTGTCTTTCGGTAAAAAGCGGCAGAAAAACGAAGTCCCGCTGAATTTTTTAAGGAATGCCGAAAAACCGGTTGTTTCAAGGCTTTTAAGAATGGTTTATTCTTCGCTCAACACCCGTTCGGGCTTGACATTCAGGCAAACAAATGATATAATTTTTCTGCTTGAATCGGGCAGCACCTCAGACAGAGTCCTTATTTCGGACGGATATTTCGCAGTGCTTGGCTACGACTCTCTGCGATTTGAAAAAGAGGATCTATCGCCCGCCCCGTCCGTATCCGCGCAGATAAAAGAAGGCGAAAACATCTGCGGCGGGTTTTCGGTTACTCTGAAAAAGACGGTTGTAACAAAAGAAAACATTAAATCATGTTTCTGCGGAAATCCTCCGTTTTTTATCAGATCAAGAGCCGCTTCGGACAGAATCCGTCTTTACGGCAGACCCGAAAAGTCAATAAGAGAACTTTTTATAGACGAAAAAATACCGTCAAAAAAACGCCCGTCAATGCTTATCGTTACAGATTCCGAAAACCGTCCGATATTTCTCCGTAATTTCGGAGCGGGTGAGGGCGCTTATGTGAAAACCGGAGATACCGCATGGGAAATTGTAATCGCAGAAAATGAAACGAATTAAAAACAGAGGAATACAGGGAGATAATAAAAATGAAAGACGTTAAAGTATTTCTTTCGGAAAAAGATATTAAAGAAAAAGTTGCCGAACTCGGCAAACAGATATCCGAAGATTACCGCGGAAGCGATAAAAACCTTCTCGTAATATCCATTCTGAAAGGCTCGGTTATATTTTTAAGCGACCTTATCAGGAATATCGACGTTGATCTTTCCATCGATTTTATGGTTATATCGAGCTACGGCCGCTCCACTACTTCGAAGGGCAACGTTAAGATAATAAAAGACCTCGATATTAATATTTCAAATTACGATCTGCTTATCGTTGAGGATATTCTCGACAGCGGATATACGCTTTCCAAACTTCTGGAAATCCTGAAAGTACGCAAACCGAAATCCCTTAAAATCTGCACTCTTCTCGATAAACCCGACCGCCGCGTGGTAAACGTCGATCTCGACTATTGCGGTTTCACCGTTCCCGATGAGTTTATTGTGGGCTACGGGCTGGATTATGACGAAAAATACAGAAACCTTCCATATATAGGCATACTTGAGCCGTAAATCCCTTTTTAGGAGGACAAACGATTGAAGAATTTAAGAAGCATCGGCTTTTACGCAGCGCTGATACTTGTGCTTATTTTAATAGTTTCTCTGCTTTTCAGCGGAGGAAACGAAAAAAAGATAAAATATTCGCAGGTTTTAGACAATTTTAAAAACAGAGAGGTTTATTATTTTGAAATAAACGACGATGTTCTCGACGTTCAGCTTATAAGCGGCGAGAAATATTCGTTTACGCTTTACTATCCGCTGCTGTTTATCGAAGATGTCCGCGAAGATGTTGAGGCGGCAAAAGAAGCCGGCACTCTTACCGGCTACGACCTCACGCCCCCCGCGGAAACTCCGATCTGGCTTTCATTTTTACCGTATCTGATTTTCGGTATCGGCATACTTCTCGTATGGTTCTTTATGATGAATCAGATGAACGGCGGAGCAAAGGCGATGTCTTTCGGCAGAGCAAGACTCAAAACTAACGAAGGACAGAAAAAACGCGTTACATTTGCGGATGTTGCCGGCGCGGACGAAGAAAAAGAAGAACTTACCGAAGTTGTCGATTTCTTAAAACAACCTAAAAAATATACCGATATGGGCGCGCACATTCCCAGAGGCATTCTGCTTGTAGGTCCTCCGGGAACGGGTAAAACATATCTTGCAAAAGCAGCTTCGGGCGAGGCGGGCGTGCCGTTCTTCTCTATTTCCGGCTCCGATTTCGTTGAGCTTTATGTCGGTGTCGGCGCATCGCGCGTACGCGATACGTTTGAGCAGGCAAAGAAAAACTCTCCCTGTATTGTGTTTATAGACGAAATAGACGCAGTCGGCAGACAGAGAGGCGCAGGTCTCGGCGGCGGACATGACGAACGCGAGCAGACTTTGAACCAGCTTCTCGTTGAAATGGACGGCTTTGACGAAAACGAAGGTGTTATTGTTATGGCGGCAACAAACCGTCCCGATATCCTTGACAGCGCTCTCCTGCGCCCCGGACGTTTTGACAGACAGATAGTTATCAATCTTCCCGACGTGAAAGCCCGTGAAGAAATACTGAAAATACACGCCAAAAACAAGCCGATAGACAGCGATGTCGATCTTGCTGTTATAGCAAAAACAACGGCAGGTTTTTCTCCCGCCGATTTACAGAATATTCTTAACGAAGGCGCGCTTCTTGCCGCAAGAAGAAAACGCGACAAGATAAAAATGATTGATATCGAAGATGCAATCTTAAAGGTTGTTGTAGGTATCGAAAAGAAGTCGAGAAAGATAACCGAAAAAGAAAAACGCCTCACTTCATATCACGAAGGCGGCCATGCCATAATAAACAAAGTGCTCGTATCCCAGGGACCCGTTCATCAGATATCTATTATTCCGAGAGGACTTGCAGGCGGATTTACGCTTTCACTGCCTCAGGAAGATAAAAACTATATGTCCAAAAACGAGAGGTTTGAGGAAATCGTATCTCTGCTCGGCGGACGCGTTGCCGAAGCGCTCTGCCTTGACGATATCTCCACAGGCGCATCAAACGATATTCAGCGCGCCACTTCCATAGCAAAGAAAATGGTTACAAAATACGGTATGTCCGATCTAGGCCCGATAGACTATGCGGGACAGGACGAGGTGTTTATAGGAAGATCGTTCGGCACTCAGCCCAACTATTCCGAAGAAACTTCGGCAAGAATAGACAGAGAGATATCCTCAATTATCAACCGCGCGTAACCTATGGCAAATTCCATTCTCGAGCAAAACAGACAGTATCTTGATAAAATTGACTAAATTCTTATGGAAAAGGAAAAT
>CAMZEM010000057.1 GCA_947305805.1 uncultured Clostridia bacterium
TGCGCCTATTACGGTGATTACTGAAGAAAGCGCATCCGACAAATTGTTTACTGCATCAAGCGTTACTGCTATCGAATTTGACATAAGTCCTATTACTGCTTTAAAAGCTGAAAGCAATACGTTCGTGATTATTCCTATTATACTTGTTTTAACTATTATGTTCTCTCTGTTTATTACAGAAGCAGGTTTACCGTCCATATGTTCCTCCCGAATGACTGAAATAGTTTTTACGCTCCAAGCAGATTCTGATCAAATGCAAACAGCGCCTCGTTTATCTCAAAAATATTGTAATTCTTATTTGAAATGAAATATTCGATAATTATATCGAATTTATTAGAGCGTGAAAGCGCAAACCCGGCCTTCATCAGCAATTCTTTCGTCTCTTCAAGTGATAGCTCAAGCGCAACCGCAAAAGCAATCGCTGTCTGTTTTCTTGGCTTGTAAAGCCTGTCGCTTCTTATCTTCGAAAACAGTTTTCTGTCTATATTTGCCTTTTTATAGCATTCTGAGTCAGTCATTCCCGATTCGTCTATCTTCCTTAGCAGCATTTCGGAAAAACTTTCGTCTATCTGTTCAAGCGCATGCTCAAGCGACGACGGTTTCTCATCCGAAAGCAGGCGGTTTGCCCCTGCCATTGGCGCAGGCATCATGTCGCATTCCGCATAAACGTTGCCTATGCGTCTTTCATGCCCGCTTTTCGCTTTTCTTTTCGGCACAGCCGCTTCCGAAGAATATGCAGCGGCAAAAGTGATTTCTTCTTTTGGCAGACGGTTGTTTACATACTCGTTCAGTTTTTCAAAAAAGCGGTTTTTTTCAATAAGTTCGTCTTTTCCGTCAACGCTGATATAAACAGTCATATCGCCGTTTATCAAAGCATCCGATACTGACTCCTCCGCTATTTTTAATACTCTGTCAACACCGAAAAAATGTTCTTTTGCCGTAAACAGGGGCAGAGTAATCGAAGTTGCGTCCTTTTCTCTCGCCAGAGATATCGTTTTTTTGTAAAGGTCGGCGATTATTGTTTCGGTTTTTTCGCCGCAATTTTTCGACGGTATAACCGTATTAATTTTAACGGGAAAACCGTCTGCGTTTTCGGCAAAAACTTCGCCTGCTTTTCTTTTCCCGAATAAATCCGGCTTATTTTCAACTGCAAATGCATCAGTCGTAAGTTTTGAGGATGGACTTACAATATATAACGGCATACAATCGCCTCCTTTGCATAATTATATTTGTTTATTCGCGTACATTATATTTTACCACATTTAATCTGATGTGTCAAGTATTATACAGTACATAAAAAAACAGGCTCCCGAAGGAGCCTGTAAAGCGGTAATTATAATTACTTTCTCAGGATTTCGTAAATGTTTGCGTTTATTCTTTCGGCGGTGTTCTTGCTGTCTGCGGTAATTGTAATCAGTTCCGAAAGGTTATCGTTCATGCTTACAAGGTTTGTACATGCGTCAAGAAGAATAAATCCGTAGCAAACAGATACAAACGCCAAAACAACGCTGATTATAATGATGAAAAATCCTGCAATTATTGCAGCTGCGCCGCCTATTGCCGGCATTGCGATATCTCCGTAGGGGGACGAAACGGCAGAGATTGATCCAACGGACATTACCGTTATACCCATAATTATTCCCATCAGTATAATACCTGCAAATGAAAGCCAGAGCATTACTTTTGCAAATGTAATCCAGCCTGTTCCTTTACCTTTCTTAACCGTATACGTTCTGTTCGGAACGAAATTCGGCGGCGGAACAGGCGCGCCCTGGAAAGCGGGCGCATTCATTTCGTTGTACTGAGGGGCAGTGGCACCGACGGGCGCTCCGCATTTCGGGCATTCGGTTGCTCCGTCTTCAATAGGATTTCCGCAAATTAAACAGTTCATTTTTTTTACCTCTTTCTTTTTAGAAATATTAGTTGACAAATTTAAAAAAAAGTGCTATAATCTTTCAAAAGTAAATATTGCTTTGGGGTACCGCTGAAACGGTTGAGAAACACCCATTGAACCTGATGAGGTTAATACCTCCGTAGGAAAAGCAAACGTTTTGTCTGTCGGGTTCGCAGTATTTATGCGGACCTTTTTATTTTTCTTTGAATCAATAAAGGAGTTGTTATTTATGCAACAAAACAATTCATCATCAGCAACAAAAAAAACAAACACCAGCATTTACATCAAACGCCTTGTCGTATGCGCAATTATGATCGCTCTCGCCACAGCTTTAAGCATTTTCCCGAAAATAGAGGCGCCTCTCGGCGGATCGATTACCGTTGCAAGTATGGTTCCGATAATGCTTGTATCGTTTGTTTACGGCCCTAAATGGGGCATTCCCGTAGCAATAGGGTATTCCGTAATTCAAATGCTGCTTGACATTGCCAAGGTCGCATCATGGGGGCTTTCACCAGGTGTATTTGTCGGTTGTCTCATATTTGACTACATCCTTGCCTTTTCCGTACTCAGTGTAAGCGGATTTTTTACCGTTAAAAAAACAACTCTTGCCCGTGTCATTTTAGGCACTTTAACCGCAGGATTTTTGCGTTATCTTTGCCATTTTATATCCGGTTATTTCTTTTTCGGAGCATGGGCAGAGGAGGGCTTCTCACCGTTTACATGGTCAATCGTTTACAACGGCGCTTATATGCTGCCCGATGTCGCTATCTGTATCGTTGTAATGTGCGCTCTTTATAAACTGATACCGAAATTCAGAGAACTGTAATAAAGCTGTCTTCATAACCGAACGGCGTGAAAACGCCGTTCTTTTTTTGCTTTCTTTATTTGAAAGACCAGACATTTGTTTTTCTTTCAGGAAGGTTGAATCCCAAGGTTGTTTCTTAGCTTTGCCACTTCTTTTTCGGTTATAATCATCAGGTTTTCGCGTAAAGAAGGTGAAAGGTCTCTTCCGAGCGCGGAAACTATTTCAATACCGGTGTTTTCCAATACTGCGTATTCTGTATCCTCGTCGGTTATAAGAGATATATGTCCCATATCCCTAAGTTCGAAAAGTTCGCTCAAAGTTCTTATCTGTCCTATGCCGCATTCGTCCATTATCTGAAAAACAGTTTCGGAAGGGATTGTTCCTCCCGCAGAACGCAGAACGAACATTATCATCATTTTTATTTGCTGGTTGTCGTTTATCATTAATATCCCTTTATTTGTAATTTTCGTCGCCGGATAATCTGCGAACGGTAAATATTGAGGGTATCATCTGTTCGATAATACATTTATCGCTTACAGAACCGTATGATTCAAGCACTTCTACCGGTGACATTTTCGCAAGGTTTGAGTAAAGGCTGTTGAGCACTGCGTCTCCGCCGTCGGGCCAGAAACTGTATTTGCAGTTTTTGCTCATTTCGATAAGTATCTTATAGTCTCTTGCATCGCTGAATACGTTTGTTTCGTAGTAGCGTTCTATCGACGCTGCGTCGGGATACTGTTCCAGCGGAGAGAAAATCTCATCAATAAGTATGGCGGAACATTCAATTTCTTTTGCGTAAATCGGAATAGATATCGTTTCTGCCTTTTCGTAAAAACCGACGTATTTTGTCTTATCTCCGTAAGGACCGGCGGGGAAGGGGAGAAGACCGAAGTTGTTTATCTCGTATGATATTTTATCAAATATCTCGCCGGAAGAAGTCAGAAGCATCGCAGCTTCACCGTTCATAAAAACGTTTGTATAGTTCCAGTCACCGAATCCGGTATCCGTAAACTTATACATGTTTTCGTCATAATTATCTATAACGTATTTAACCCACTCGAGAGCTTCTATTCCCGCTTCGGTCGTCCAGCCGCAATAGTATTCCGAAACGTCATCGTTAAATTCGGCAAATGAAGTTCCGTTATTGAGAAGAGCGGAGCGTATAAAGTGTTTAAGACATGCCGCAAGGCCTTTTATCGGCGTTGCGCGGGTGTTGTCGGTGCATTCAACGGCAACATCCAACATTTTTTCTCTTGTCCACTCTCCCTGCTCGTATGTTTCGCGAAGATCGTAATAACCGAACATACCCGTAATATCCGCGTTGAATACAATCGGATAGAAAATCGTAGGTCCCATATTCATCCACGATACGGGAACAACACCGCACATCGTGCCGTTGCACATCAGAAATTCCCAAACGTTCGGAGCGCCCCATTTGGACTCGTCGTAAATATCAATGTAATCCGAAACGTATTCGATATTTAAAAGTCCTCCGAGATTTCCGTATTCTCTTATCTGTGCAGGATCCGTAAAAATAATATCTGCAGGCGTGTCTCCGATCGCAAGAGTTGCGGAAAGAAGTGTTTTAAAAGCAGTATCGGAGCCGAGATATTTAAGATTGATTTCGCAGTTGTGTTGATTTGCAACGTTTTTCAGCCTTTGAAGAGCGTTGTCCGCAAGAATCGTATCCCGCAGATAATAAAGCGGTCGATCGTCAATATTGGATGTCTGAAGTATCTCAAAAATATGTCCGCTCCAGTCTGTAGCATCTGTTGAGCCGAGTGTCTGGTCAAAAACCTCCTCTTTGTTTCCGGAACACGATACAAGAAGGGCTATAACCATTAATACGGCAATCAGCAAAGATGTTTTTTTCATACCGGCAAACCTCCCGTTTTTATAATTTATTATATTCTAATTATACAATAAAACAAAATAGTTGTCAATAGGATTTTTCGTATTCCGCAAAATCACTTGATATACGGAATCCATACCCTCATCTGGTTTCTTCCTCTGTTTGCCCAAAGACTGTACGGAATTCCGATAAGCTCGGCACGGTTCATTCCCGGCGCAGTATCGCAGTAAAGCGAATCCTGAGGTTCTCTTCTGTAACCGAATGCTTTCAGCATCCTTGTTCCGCCCAGAAGCGATCCGTCGTATTCTTCAAGAACAGGTTTTTTCTCAATATCTGCAAAAAGAGAAAGAACGTCGTCTTTGTTGTCTGCGCCTTCAAAACAGTATACAAGCGGTCCCGCGCATATTGCAGCCTTACCGGAAAGCGCAGGAACATTCTGCGATGCAAAAACGTACCGCGGAGAAATATCAAGCGATAAACAAATCTCGTCTCGGTCACAGACCGGTACCGTTATATATCCTTTTTCGGGACGAAGCGAAAGCTTCTCGCCGTTTTTCTTTACTTCATATTCTTTGCTCCATGCGGGAATCCTGAGGACAACGTTTCCGCATCCCTCTGTTTTATACAGTACTTCGCCCGAATACGGGTACTCTGTTTCGCAGTTAAGCTTTAACCCGTTTTCAAACTCAACCTGTCCGGCGGCGTACATATTGCAATATACCGTGTCTTCATGTTCTCCGTAGGCATATTTACCTATCGAAGATATCAGTCTAGCCGCATTCGGCGGACAGCATGCGCATCCGTACCATCCCGGTCGCGTCAGCCTTACGTGTCTTTGCGTCTGTGCAACTTCCGAAATTCCCGGAACGGCTTCAAGAGGATTTACATAGAAAAATCTCTTTCCGTCAATCTGAATACCGGCAAGAACCGTGTTGTAAAACGCCTTTTCCATAACGTCGGCGTATTCACCGTTTATCTCGTCGGCAAGCATTCTTGACGCAAACATCATAAGCGCAATCGAAGCGCATGTTTCGGCGTATACGGTATCGGACGGTAAATCATAGTCTGTCGAAAATGCTTCGCCGTGGCAGGTAGATCCTATTCCGCCCGTAATATACATACGTCTGTCAACTATACTTCTCCATAAACGCCTGCACGCATCCGAAAGCACTTTGTCTTCCGTTTCTGTTGCAACGTCTTTCATTCCGGAATAAAGATACGCCGCCCTTACCGAATGCCCTTTCGCATCTTTTGCTTCCCTTAAAGGCATGTCGGACTGCTGATATGCAAAATCGGACGGATTGTTTCCCCATACGTACCAGTTTCTTCGCTTGATTTCTTTTTCGTAATAGTGCGGATCAACGCCTCTGCAATCGATGAAATGCTTAGCAAGTTCAAGAGCGTGACGGTTGCCCGTAATTGAATATACTTTCATCAAAGCAAGCTCAACTTCCGGGTGTCCCGGATAACCTTCGGCATTCTGAGTGATAAAATGCTCGTATATATGCTCCGCATTTTTCACCATAACGTCAAGAAGTTTACGCTTTCCCGTCGCTTCGTAATAAGCGCACGCCGCCTCCATCATATGTCCTGCGCAGTAAAGCTCGTGCGCTTCAAGAAGATTCTGCCAGCGCCTCTCTTTCTGCGATATCGTAAATCTCGTGTCGAGATATCCGTCTTCGTCCTGAGCCTGACAAACCGTTTCCACCACGTCGTCAAGTTCTTTTTCAAGCATTTTATCGGGGAAAACAGCAAGAGAATACGATGCGGCCTCTATCCATTTTGCAACGTCGCTGTCCTGAAACACCATTCCGTAAAAATCGCCGTGTTCTTCACCGCGAAGCGCTTTCCCGGCATTTATGAAGTTCTCTATTGCGGCGCTTTTTTCAACGCCTTCAACTTCGTCTTTCAGCACATGATACTGATAAGGTATCATTTCGTTGTGTACAAGTTCCTGATACCTTTTCATAAAACCCGAAGGCTTATAATTTCGGATTGAAATATTATTTATCTTTCTCATTTTCAAACTCCAATAATTGATTATCTGTCTTTCAGCTTTTTCAGCCGTTTCATAACGTCGTTTTCTCCGCGACCGAAATAATCGTGAAGTATTTTGTATTCCGCAAACAGTTCGTCATAAACCGCCTTTGCTTCTTTATCGGGAACATATTTTACGTCGCTTACGGAACCCATTTCGTCCGCCGCTTCATATACTGAGTCGTATCCGCCTCTTTCTTTTCCCGCGGCAACGGCTCCGAAAATTGCAGAACCCAGGGCTGGCGCCTGAGATGAACCGCTTATTTTTATTTCCAGACCCGTAACGTCGGCATATATCTGCATTGTTTCAGGGCTTTTAACCGCAATTCCTCCCGCCGCATACAGACCTGCTACAGGCACACCGTGATTTTCATAGTTTTCTATAATCATCCTCGTTCCGTAGGCGGTGGCTTCAACGAGCGCTTTGTATATTTCTTCGGGCTTTGTTGCAAGCGTCATTCCGAGTATCATTCCCGTAAGATCAACGTCTACAAGTACCGAGCGGTTACCGTTCCACCAGTCAAGAGCAAGCAGTCCGCTTTTTCCCGCGGGTATTGTAGACGCTTTTTCGGCAAGAAGCTGCTGAGGCGATATTCCTCTGCTTTTCGCTTCCTTTTCGTATTCGGAATTAAGAAGGTTTTCCGCAAACCATGCAAAATGATCACCCACACAACTCTGTCCCGCTTCATAACCGATCATTCCCGGTAAAATTCCGTCCTCTACCGATCCGCATATTCCGGGAACGTATCTGTCTTCGTCCGAAAGAAGCATATGACACGTTGAAGTGCCCATAATCATAAGCATATCCCCTTTTTCTTTCATACCGAGAGCAGGAACGGTAACATGCGCGTCAACATTCGCAACAGCAACTGCGGTTCCTTCACAAAGTCCCGTCATTTCTGCCGCTTCTTTTGTTATTTCTCCCGCCTTTGACCCGATAGGTGAAACGGGACATGAAAACTTTTCTTCTATTACGTTTTCAAGTCTTTTGTCAAGCGCCGCAAAGAATTCTTTTGAAGGATACCCTGATTTTTTATTCCACATTGCCTTATATCCGGCAGTGCAGGAGTTTTTTGTTTCTTTTCCGCAAAGCACCCTTATTACCCAGTCGGCAGCTTCCGTAAATGAGTCTGCGGCTTCATATACGTTGGGAGCTTTATCAAGTGTTTCCCAGATTTTCGGGAACATCCACTCCGAAGATATTTTCCCTCCGTAACTGTTAATCCATTTTTCTCCGCGTTCATGCGCAATCTCGTTCAATCTGTTTGCCTTGTCCTGTGCGGCATGGTGTTTCCACAGTTTTATGTATGCATAGGGGTTGGACTTAAATTCATCAATAAAACACAGCGGAGTTCCGTTCTTCTTAACGGGCAGCATTGTGCATGCCGTAAAATCAATTCCGACACCGATAATGTCTTTAGCGTCAACGCCGCTTTTTTTGATAACGTCCGGTATCGTATTCTTCAAAACGTCAATATAGTCCTGAGGATGTTGAAGCGCAAAATCCTGAGGAAGGCTGCCGAAAAGCTGTCTTGCCAATTCGGTTCCTTCAGAAATAACTCCGTGCGGATATTCAAAAACCGAGCAGCAGATTTCATTTGATGAACCTACCGCAAACAGCGCCGCCCTTCCCGAAAGTGTTCCGAAATCAATACCTATGGTGTATTTCATGATAACCCCCTGATTAAATACAATATATCATTATAATTATATCGTAATTTAAAAAAAAGTCAATAGGAAATGTGTATTTATATAAGTAGTATGGTGTGTTTTTCTCACAGTGAAATTTTATTCTCGGTATTTGCGCAAAACTATTGCTTTTTTTGATTTTTTATAGTATAATATGCTTATAATAGGTAAATATGTGCATATGAAATGAAGCAGAATGAAAGGCGTTCGGTACTATGACAGAAAAAAAAGAAATTATCAATGAATTTATAAAACTCTACGGCGGAGATTCTTCCGATGTCAGGGTCTTTTCATCTCCAGGCCGCGTAAATCTTATAGGCGAGCATACAGACTACAACGGAGGTTTTGTTTTTCCCGCTGCTCTTTCCCAATCCTCAACCGTTGCTGTCAGAAAAACAGATACCGGCTGCATCCGTATTGCCGCAACCGATCTTCCCGACCGTGTCTGTCTCGATATAGAAAAACTCGGTGATTACAGAAGCATAAAATGGGGTAATTATCAGGCAGGCGTTGCATACGTTATGCAGCAGGAAGGGTATTATATTCAGTCGTGCGATATTCTCTATAACGATACCGTTCCTTTCGGCGCGGGCCTTTCCTCGTCTGCCGCTATCGAAGTTGTAATGGCTCTTGTTATTGCGCAGTTTTCCTGTGAAAAGGGTGTTACCGACAAGCCGAATATGATTCAGCTCGCAAAGCTTTCTCAGAAAGCCGAAAACGTATACTGCGGCGTTAACTGCGGTATTATGGACCAGTTTGCATCCGCTATGGGACGTAAAAACCATGCGATTTTCCTTGACTGTAAAGACTTAAGCTTCAAATACGTCCCGCTTGATTTAAACGGCTATAAAATCGTAATCGGCAACACAAACAAAAAACGCTCGCTTGCCGAGTCGAAATACAACGAAAGACGTTCGCAGTGCGAAGAGGCGCTTTCACAGCTTAAACTTGCATATCCCGAAGCGGAATGTCTGCGTGACATAACCGCAGAACAGTTTGAAGACTCAAAAACACTCATTATCGATGATGTCTGCCGTATGAGAGCGGAGCACGTTATTTACGAGTGTGACAGAGTCCTTAAATCCGTTGAAGCTCTTGAGAAAGACGATATCCGCGCGTTCGGCAACCTTATGACAGCATCCCATATTTCACTTCGCGATCTTTACGAGGTAACCGGCGATCATCTTGATATAATGGTAGAAGAAAGCCTTGCAATAGAAGGGTGCATCGGTTCAAGAATGACCGGAGCCGGTTTCGGCGGCTGCACCGTCAGCATTGTTGCCGATTATGCGCTTGACAATTTTATCTCCGAGGTCGGCAAAAACTATGAAGCCCGCACGGGAATAATTCCCGCTTTCTATGTAACGGAAGCAGGCGACGGCGGACGCGAAATAATGTAAAAAAACGGCGACCGTTTGCACGGTCACCGTTTATAAATCTGCTATTCGTTGTTCGGAATTTCAATAAGAGAAAAATATTTGTTTATTCCCGCAACTATTCCGCTCACCATTTTCTCCTGAAATTCTGGGTCATTCATTGCCCTGTCGTCTGACGGACATGAAGAAAATCCCATTTCGAGAAGTATTATAGGCACTTTGCAGAATGAAAACATCGACGTTTTCGGTATCGGGTCAAGACCTCTGTTTTTCAGGTCGGTTGCCTTCGAATATTCTTCAAGAATTACAGTTGCCGCATGCCTTGACAGATAAGCAAGCCTTTCGCTCGGATATCCGTCCCATATTTTCGGAATAAGCGCCATCGCTCCGCTTTGTCTCGGGTCTTCGTCGTATGAATTGCAGTGCAGCGATATCATCAGATCGGCGTTGTTTTTGTTTGCAACCATCGCTCTTTGCGATCCCGAAAGCTGTTCTTCAATGTCGGGATGACTTAAATACACGGTATACCCCAGGGCTTCCAGTGCGGTTTTCAGTTTAGCCGCAATCTCGTGTGTTGTTTTGTATTCGGGTATTTTTGTCTTACTTCCGTCGGTTCCTATTGTAAGCAGAGAGTTTTTAA
>CAMZEM010000058.1 GCA_947305805.1 uncultured Clostridia bacterium
GATCGCCGACGGTCTCGGCGTTTCCCTCAGCGAGATGTTTGAGGGGATATGATACCATGGATAAACACGCTCCCGAACAGCGCCGCAAAAACATGCAGGCGGTAAAAAACAAAGATTCCAAAATTGAATTGTTGTTGAGAAATGAATTATGGAATCGCGGGTTACGTTACAGAAAAAACGTCAAATCCGTATACGGACATCCCGATATTGCATTTATCGGTAAAAAAGTGGCCGTATTTGTTGACAGCGAGTTTTGGCACGGGTTTGATTGGGAAAATCGAAAGAAAGATTTCAAATCACATCAAGAGTTTTGGATCCCAAAGATAGAGCGAAACATTCAACGTGATAGTGAAGTCAATGAAAAGCTCAAGTCGGAAGGATGGACTGTCATCCGTTTTTGGGGCAAGGAAATTACAAAAAACATCGAACAATGCGCGGACATTGTTGAAAGGGCGGTAAAAGAAAATGAGCAAGTTTAAATCCGTTGATCTGTTTGCGGGTATCGGCGGAATAAGGATGGGATTCGATCGTGCATTCGGAGATTCGATTGAGACCGTTTTTGTAAGCGAATGGGACGAATATGCTCAGAAAACATATAAAGCAAATTTTCACGATAATTTCGAAATCGCCGGTGATATAACAAAAATTGAAGAAAAGGATATTCCCTCTTTTGACATTTGCCTTGCGGGGTTCCCTTGTCAGGCATTCAGCCTTGCGGGACGCAGACAAGGCTTTGAAGATGACTATAAGGGAACGTGTAGAGGCACATTGTTCCTGGATGTTGCCAGAATATGCGAGTATCATCAACCGAAGGTCATATTCTGCGAAAATGTCAAAGGTCTTGTCATTCATGATAGGGGCAGGACATTCAAAATAATAGCCAAAACTTTTGCGGATCTCGGATACAAAGTATTTTATCAGGTATTGAATTCCAAAAACTTCGGCGTTCCTCAAAATCGCGAAAGAATTTATGTCGTCGCTTTCAGAAACGATATCGCTCCCGAAACATTTGAATTCCCGACAATGACGGATGATACCAAACGTCTTTGGGACATCAAAGAGGAAAAACCCGTCCCTGCTAAGTATTACCTCAGCGATGTTTATCTTGAAACGTTGAAAAAGCATAAAGCTCGTCATGAAGCAAAAGGAAACGGTTTCGGCTATGAAATTCGTGACTGGAGTGACGTTGCAGGTGCTATTGTTTGCGGCGGAATGGGCAGAGAGAGAAACCTTGTCATTGACAAACGCCAAAAGAATCTTACGCCTACAACACATATCAAAGGTGATATCAATAAAGAAGGAGTCCGAAAAATGACTCCTCGCGAGTGGGCAAGATTACAAGGCTTCCCCGATGACTTTGTTCTTCCTTTGGCCGATGTTCATCTTTACAAACAATTTGGAAACAGCGTAACGGTCAATGTGATTGAAGCAATTGCTAAAAAGATTAAGGAGGTGCTGAAATAATGGCAAATAAGGGCGAATGGAGCGAACCATATGCGGCAATACGCATTATTGGAGAAGGAAGACTGTATATTGCAGATGCGAATGGTAATAGAAATCCCTTGGAATGGATGAGCATTCTTGAACTTATTAGACATGAAACAAGGGATCGTATAGTTGCGTATAGATACGACGAGAACAATGTAGATGGTGATATATATGTGAATGACAATATGATTTTGTCTGTTCCTGCAACGGAATTCCTAACAATGGCCGATACTCTTTCAGATGAAATCAGATCCGGACGCGGCAATTCGTTCAACGTGTCAAACACGGTACGGATCTTTCTGAATCGCATTGAATTGTTGCATATTAAGGCAAGCAGCATAAACAAAAGCGATGTTTTTCTCAGTATACAAGATCCGCGCGCAGGTGTCGTTCGGGAACACATCGGGTTTTCGATAAAATCCGAATTCGGCGAGAATCCCACCCTGTTTAATACAGCAAAGGCTTCAGCGTTTATATATAAGCTATCCAATATGACCGACGCGCTTATGGATAGAATAAACGGTATGGTTGATGCCAATAATCACGCTGCCATTCAGGACAGATGTGACGCGCTGATTGCCAATGGTTGTAATCCCGTATTTTACGATTTGCCTATTGCTGCCCGTGCCGGATGCAAAGCGTTTAAAGAAAACCTTGATTTAATCGATCCACGACTTGTTACTGTTATTGAAAGACTTTTGTGGAACCACTTCTTTGAACACGAAACCTGCGTTGATCTTGCACCGTTGTTTAATCGGATAATTGCCGAAAACCCGTGTAATATATCCCGTCCCGAGATTAAGTATCCATATATGATGAAGTCGTTTGTATATGCTGCATATTGTGGTATGACGGCTTCGACATTGTGGAATGGGACAAGTCAGGTTAACGGTGGGTTTATAAAGGTTGATGCTTCAGGAGAAGTACTGGCTCACTATGCTTTAGAATCTGACGCATTTAAAACTTACCTTTACAACAATTGCTATTTGAAGATTATAACTTCAGATTAAAATTTCAAATCAGATATAGATAATCAATAAAATATGCGGCCATTTTGCAGGAATAGGCGGTATCGATCTCGCTTTTGAACAGGCGGGGTTTAAAACCGTTTGGGCAAACGAAATTGACGCGGACGCCTGCAAAACTTATCACCATAATTTCCCCGACAATTTACTTTTCGAAGGAGATATTAAGTCCATTGATAAGCGCACTATACCCGATTTCGATGTATTGACGGCGGGATTTCCATGCCAACC
The DNA here is from genome assembly GCA_947305805.1 of uncultured Clostridia bacterium. Lineage (GTDB taxonomy): Bacteria > Bacillota > Clostridia > Oscillospirales > UBA644 > HGM12619. Next base: position 2,745 of record CAMZEM010000058.1, read on the forward strand.
GTTTTCTGTTTGCGGCAAGCAAAGGGGCTTTCAAGACGAACGTGGGAATCTGTTTTTCCAGATTGTCGATGTTATCGACGCCAAAAAACCGAGTATCATTTTTCTTGAAAATGTTGCGAATCTTGTCGAGCATGATCGCGGGAGGACTTTTAATACAATTCACAATGAACTCGTCAGTCGTGATTATTGTATTCGATATTTGGTCGCAGACGCTTGCGATTACGGCATACCGCAGCACAGGACTCGAAGTTACATTGTTGCTTTCAAAGACGAAGAACAGAGCAATCGGTTTGCTTTTCCGGATAAGGTGCCGCTTGAAAAGCACATCTTTGACATCATAGACAAAACGATTAAATGTGACGAGGCCTTCTATTTAAAAGATGGCACCCCTCAATATAAAAAGATGGAATCGGCGATAAAAGACACGGATCAGATTTATCGCTTCTCCGATTATGGCATTCAGTCAAGTAAGGACGGAATATCCTTTACTCTAAAAGCAAATATGGGCACATGGTATGATCGCGTTCCGATTATAAAAGATGATTACGGCATCCGAAAGATTACGCCGAAAGAATGCCTTGCTTTGATGGGGTTCCCGAACAATTACAATTTTCCGACCAGCTTAAAGACAGGAAGCGCATATAAACAGTGCGGCAATAGCGTCGCAGTACCAGTGATTAGAAGAATTGCCGAACAAATCAAAACTGTTATGTTGCAGAGATAATTATTTATTGTCTAATTTTATCACTATCTTTCCTCTCCTCTCAGCCAGTTTCTTGAACTGAGCGGCGCCGGAGGCGGCGTCATGGACGACGAAGTCCGATTGCTCGATCATCCACTTGTTCCGATAGCTGATGGCGAAGCGCTTAGGTGCGGTCTCGATGCCCTCCGGAAGAATGGTGTCGGAGTAGTCCGTCAGCCGATATTCGTCCCGCTTCTCCGGCATATACGCGAGAACGACGTGATATCGGATCGGATGAGTGTCAATTTCTGTTATACAGATTTATATAGTATCTCGCATACTATTTGAAGATTTACTTACTATCATAAAACAGTAAAAATGCAGAAAATCCCTTGACCGAGGGATTGTTATTAGACTCTATTCATGTGAGCAATATCTTAAAACTCAGTGATTGCAAGGGTTTCACGAACTGGACTCATAAAAAAGGAATAAGGACACGTTTGGTATCTTTACGTGTCCTTATATGGTTGCGGAGGCAGGATTTGAACCTACGACCTTTGGGTTATGAGCCCAACGAGCTGCCGGACTGCTCCACTCCGCGTTATTGAATTTTGGTGCCGGTGACCGGGCTTGAACCGGTACGAAACTCTCGTTTCACGGGATTTTAAGTCCCGGGCGTCTGCCAATTCCGCCACACCGGCAGAATCGTCGAACTAATAAGTCCGCTCACTTTGCTTTGGTATTATATCACATAGAAACTGATTTGTCAAGTGTTTTTTTGACGATTTTTTATTTTTTCGATAAAAAATGTTTTCGATAAAAAATGCCGACCGATTTAATATCGGCCGGCGAAATTGCTTATTTACCGAGCTGCCAATCGACAGAACCGTTGCAGAACGGATCGTTTCGTCTTTTAAGCGCAGCTTTGAGTTTCGATTTCATTTCTGTGATTATATCCGCATATTCCACGCAGTCGATTCTGTTAATCTTTTCTCCCGGGTCTTTTTCGAGGTCGTAAAACTCGTCGATATCCGTAAGATTCCAGATATATTTATATTTGTGATCGCGAATGCATCTTTGCGTGAAAAGTCCGAACTGCTGTCCGTTTGAAGTTGAAACGGAGAACTTTTCGGGGTTTTTGCCGTCTATTGAATCCATGAGTGATACACCGTGACGGACGCCTGCCGCGGGAAGAGAAGCAAGAGCTTCAACCGTCGGCGCAAAATCGAGGCAGTTTGAGACAAATTCATCGCAGATTTCGCCTTTTTTGAATGCTTTGGGATAACGGACTATAAGCGGAACGCGCGTTACATCGTCGTAAAGAATATAATGTTTATCCATCATGCCGTGTCCGCCGCTCGTATCGCCGTGGTCCGAGGTAAATACAATTAAAGTGTCGTCGAGAATTCCCCTGTTTTCAAGGGTTTTTATTATTTTGCCGAGGGCATCGTCAAGCTGAGTCATCATGCCGTAATAGCGCGCGACGCACGGAGCGAAATCGTCCCACGTCATATCTTCAAGATGCCAGTTGTGTATCTGCTGACGCTGAATAAACGGCTTGTTTTCGAGGGTATCGCCAAAGCTTGCCCAGGGAACGGTGTCTTCCGGCTTATACATGGACGCAAACGGTTCGGAAGGACGGCAAGGGAGATGCGGACAGGGAAGATCAAACCATACATGCCACGGTCCGTCCTGTTTTTCTATCCATTCGCACGCGGCGTCGGCAAGTCTGTGCGGAGCTTCGTCTTCATAGGGAATGGGGTTTGTATCGCCGAACCAGCCGTTTTTATAGGAGATATTGCCGTATTTTTCGTTTATCTGTCTGCGGACATCCCAGAGAGGAAGATAATAATCGTAACCGAATTCGGGAGCCTGAGCGTATTCGGAAGAGTGCCACTGTCCGAAATATGCGTTTTTATAGCCGGCTTTTTGCAGGTTTTTCATCCAGTAATCGCCTTCGGGTTTCAAGGAAGCGACGTTACCGAGCCCGTAATTCCAAAGAGCGCCGAAACTGTCTGCCTGTCTGCCGGACATGAGCGCCTGGCGCGCGGGAGCGCAAACGGGGGTTGGAGTGTAAGCGTTGGTAAAAAGGACGCCTTCGGCAGCAAGTCTGTCGATATTGGGTGTTTTAACGGGTATTTTTTTAAGTGCGCCTATACATTCGGCGCGCCACTGGTCAACTAACAGTAAAAGTATGTTCATTTCAGCCACCTCGTTTGTATATTATAGCAAAGATACGGTGAAATGTCAATCATAAATTACGGCAAAAAAATCATGCGGCGGATGCGGACAGTGGCGCCTAATGTTGAGTTTCGTCTTCGGGGAGCATCCCGCACTTGACAAAACGGGCAGAATATGTTAAAATATAAGTTACAATCTGAACATGGGGGCGTACCGGATTTCGACGGGGATTTTGAGGTTGGATAAGCGAGCAGCGCGCAGACCGCTATAACCTGCAAACTTTTAAAATTAAACGCTAACAGAACAGAATTAGCTGCTGCCTAACTTAAGGCGGCCGTCTCTTCCGAAAATACCGCGGTTTGGAAAGAGGCGTCGATTAGCGGTGAACGTTAACCGGGCGATTGCCGTAACCCGGTAACGGATTTCGGCATGTTCCTTATAAAGCTTTGCAAGCTGTGTTTTATAAGGCGAAAACGAACAACTCGCTACGCTCGTAGAAAGTCCTGCGGATGAGTTTTCGGACAGGGGTTCAACTCCCCTCGCCTCCACCATCAAAAACGCGTGATTTGTCTACCAAATCACGCGTTTTTGAACGATGTGTTCCGCTTGCGCGGAACGTGATGCACGCTTCGTGCGTGATGTTTGCTTCGCAAGTGATGTGCGCTTCGCGCGTGAATATCGGAACACATCACATCACTTTGCGGCACCGCTGCAAAAGCATCACTGCGGCGCAAGCCGTAACATCACTTGCCCCAACGGAGCAAACATCACAAACCTCTTTTGTCTATCGTGGCAAGAGAGGTTTTGTTATCTGTAACGCTTGAAGCGGTATAATCAACCCGATAAATCAGGACTTGAAGGAGTTACGGATCTTGCCGGTCAGACGATTGTAATGGGCGTTGTAAACGACTATTTCTTTGAAAACGACTCAACGCTGAGCTACATTAACAACACAGAGCTCGGAGACCTTGCGATACAGAGAATAAACGACGTTGAGAAGACTTACAACTGCAAGCTTGAAACAAAATACGTTTCAGTCGGAGCGGCGACGCTTTTCGACTATGCCGTTGCGGGAACGTTCGTTTTCGATTTTCTGAGCGATGAGTCTTACGATATAGTAAAATTTATAACCTCCGGAGTTTACGTTGATCTGACGGGTCTTGACAACATAGACGTGTTTAACACAACTAAATGGGGCAACAGATACATGACTATGTCAACCATGTATAACGGCGCCATATACGGAGTCCTCCCCGCGCAGCACCCGATGAGACTTTCAAATTCGACGGAAAACATAATCGCAGTAAATGAGGATTACGTAACGATGATTGCGGCAAACGACCCGAGAGACTATTTTGAGAACGGAGAATGGAACTGGGCCGCGTTTGAAGACTGCCTTGAATCGTTTGCGCATACGGGCGTTACCTCAAACGAGTTTATTTATTCTTTTTCAGGCCTGCTCGGAAGGTTTTCACGCGAGCTTGGAACTTCGAACGGAGCGCCGCTTTTTACCTATAACGGCGACGGGACTTATTCTTTCGGATATTTTTCGCAGAATGCAATCGACGCATACAATCAGGCTTACGAGTGGTTTTTCGGCGCTCTTTCGGACAATATTCTTGAAGAAGTGGGCAACGACCCTATACTGACAAACTTCACGAAGGGACATGCGGTAATGTCGCTCATAGACGCATATATGGTCCTTTCGAAATCAACGTCAATCGCGTATAAGATGGAGAATTTCGGCCTTGTGCCGGTCCCCTACGGTCCGGGTGCATCGGGTCCCGAAGGTTACAGTGCGTCTTACCGCGCAGCAGACTTTACGCTTGTAATACCCGTTACCGCGAAAGACCCGGAGACTTCCGCGCTGATAATAGACGCCATCTACGAACCGTTTCCCGGATATGAAACAAGAGAACAGATAATAGATTATCTTGAAAGAAACTATTTCAAGGACGTCAGAGACGCGCGGTTCTTTATTGAGATGACTGACGACGAACACGCATATTATCACGACCATCACCGTTTTTCGGGAATGTTTGACCAGTTCAGAAATACCGGAATAACAAAGGGCATTGAAGCCAACAGGGACAAATACATTAATGCAATGATGCAATATGACGTGCCGATGTACAGCACTCTCGTGCAGTATGAGGAATACTTCCACGAATAAGCAACATCCCCTATCGTTGTGTGCTTTTTGAGCTATATGATGCTTTCAATTCCGTTTTGTAAGCGCTAAACAGTTTGTGGCTGTGTCTACCTTTTTCATAGATAAATCCTCCGATTGATTTTTTGAATTTGACCGGCAGGTCTTATTCATCATATCACAATCGGAGGATTTTTCCCTCACCGTAAACCTTTTTTGAACCATTCGCGATTATCGCGTGGTTTTCATTATAATAAATTACAGAGCCGTGGAAGCATTTTCCACGGCTCTGTTTTTATATTGCCGTTATTTAATTGCAATCAGGCGTTGATTTTCTTCTTAGCGAAGAAGCATATGCCTGCGGTGATAAGCAGTGAAGCGATGATTATGGGGGTTGCGGGGGTTGTTTCTTCGTCATCGCCTGTTTCGGGAGCTTCTACGGGTGTTTCGGGTGCTGTGTACTTATTCGTTACGGTAAAGCCTGTTTCTGCATCGCCGGCTATGATTGCCATGTAGTTTTCTACAGGTTCTTCCATGATGCCGTACTCTACTGCTTTGCCGTTTTCGTCGTACTTCGCAAGATCCTTAAACTCGTATGTCCAGCCGTCTGCAGCGCTTATCTTGACTGTTGCGTAATTCTTGCCGTTTGCCGTTAACGTTACCGTGATGTATTCGGGTCTGTTTCCGTCCTGGTCGTTGCTGTCCATCCAGACCTTCTTTACTTTTACGCTTACCGTTGCGGGTTCTTCCGGTTCGATTACGGGTTCTTCTGCGGGCTCTTCTTTCGGCTCTACGGTATGTTTGTTTGTGAATGTCGTTGTAGTTCCTTCTACCTTCATTTCACTCATTACATATCCGGATACCGTAGCTTCAGACCAGGTATATTCTACCTTTTCGTTGTTGCTGTACTTCTGAAGTCCCTTAACTGTTGCTTTCCAGCCGTTCGATGCGCTCAGCGTTACTTTCTGTACTTCGCCGTTGCCGTTGCTGAGTGTCATTACGATGCTTTCCGGTCTTATGCCGTCTGCGTCGTTCTCGTCGTCCCAGACTTTAACTACAGTTGCTTCGGTTGTGAACGGAACGTGAGTATTTGTTACGATAAAGCTGTTTTCAGCCGCTTCGCTTGTTACCGAAACGTAGCCGATAGGAGCGGATACTTCTCTTACGGAGTAAACAATCTTGCTGCCTTCGCTGTTAAGATCAACGTTCCATGTATATGTCCAGTTGTTGTAAGCGTTAAGTCTTACGGCCTCGCCTGCGGGTTTGCCGTTAGCATAAAGCTGAACTTTTACGGATACGGGTCTGATTCCGTCTGCGTTATCGTTATCGTCCCAAACCTTCTTGACCGTTACTTCAGTCTTTTCGGGGAAGTGGTAGTTCGTTACCGTGAATACGCCGTCTTCGCCTGCTGAAATTGTTGCGAAATATCCGTCGACATCGTCTTCGGTTACAACATATTCAATAGTATTGCCGTTTTCGTCGTAAACGTCAAGTCCGTCTACAACTACTCTCCAGCCCATGTCTTCCGTTATCGTAACTTTCGCTACGGGGACAGGTTCTTTAGAGGAGGACTTGGATGCTTTCGCGGATTTAACAAATATCTCTTCTTCTTCGGGCTGAACAGCGCTGATTGTTACTGTTACTTCGCTCGGGCGGATGCCGTCCTGGTTATTGTTGTCGCCCCAGACCTTGATTATTTCAACAGATGTCTTTTCCTCTTCATTCTGTTCGATAGTGAATGTGCCGTCTTCGGTTGTTATGATGTAGTTAGGATTGTCATCCTCTTCTGCTGTTACCGTGATGGTGTATTCGCCGACTTCCTGTCCCTCTTCTCTGCTTACGCTGTAAACAGGATCTACGCCTTTTTCGGGTTTGCCTGTTACAGTAGCGGTAAGTTCGGGATCTGTTGAAGGATCGTTATCAAACAGTTTAGACTGATCGTCTGCCTTGATTGTAATCTTGGCGGGAGTAATCGTGAATATGCCGTTTTCTACTGTGATTTCGTAGTTGGAATTGGAGCCTGCCGCTCTTGTGGGAGCTTTCCTTGCGGACATGATACGTGCTTTTGTTACAGGAACTTCGGATGCGATAGTAATCGTAATTACATATTTACCGACATCCTGTCCCGGTTCTCTGCTGATTGAATATTCAGGCGCTACGCCGTTTTCAGGCATGCCTGTGATTGTTACAGTGAGTTCCGGATCGGTGTCTTCATCATTATCATAAACTTTCGACAGATCGTCAGCTTTGATAGTGATCTTAGCCTTTTCGATTACAAGCTGTCCGTCTACTATCTCGAATGTGACATTGGTGAAGTTTGTGTTGATGTTCGCAAAGTCGTCAGCGGTAAGCTCCATATCATAGGTGCCTGCGTCTGTTCCGCTTACGCTGTCATTGCCGCTGAAAGTGAAGTCTGCTTCTGTGTACAGATCATTGCTGATCGCTACATCGTAGCCTGTTACTGTATGTTCTTCGCCGTCATAGTCGACTTCGTCGCC